>NZ_CP032869.1:310830-621661 GCF_003576455.2 Mucilaginibacter celer | reverse complement strand
GCTGGGTTATCAATGTAGGTTACTGCTGAAGACGTTTTATTTTCGGCAACCTCTATAATAATTAAAACCCCTGGACATAAAACCTCCAAATAGCCGGTTATTTAAGATTTCGATTTTTTTCCTCCAGCAGCCGATGTCGCTGCACCGGTTGTTGATGTAGCAGCTGAAGTGGATGCTGACGCGGCTGCAGCGGTGCTGGCCGGTTGAGTTGCTTTAGTGAGGCCAAATGTATAAGTCAAGCTAAAAAACTTCCCCCAAACAAATTTATTAGCGTAGGTAACAGCGGTAACAGATGCCGGCTGTTGAACAAATGTACCATCGTTATTTCTAAAAGCCATTGAGGGCGCCTTGATGCTTGTATAATTGACGCCGTAGGTAAGACCGATTTTATTCTGTCCTGACACATTGAATAATGCACTGATTCCGCCCAAAACTGTGTAATTCAAATCAAGTGATTTACCGACCCCAAAGCTTAGCGCGGGAGTAAAGCCATCGGCAAACCGGTAGTAAGCGTGCATCAGTCCATTTACACCAATTGTTCCGCCGTTATAATTATCCTCCATGATAATACTGCTCTTTGTGGTATCACCGCTACCAGCCTGGTTTTTCCGCAAAGTATAGGTTTGATTTTTCTTCGAAGTATAAAAGAACCCGGCGCTAAAGTCGAACTTCCATCCGCCGAGAATAGGTAAAGTTATCGGCCCGTTAATATTGAGGCCACCAGTTTTTACACCAGAAAACGCATTTGCCGTAGGAGCTACGGTCAGGTTAAATTGAAGCTGGTCGGCATTCTGAAGTTGAGGGACATCGTATTCATACGAAAATGGAGATAGTTGTAATGCACTTATTAACTTGAGCGTCTCTTTTACCAGCGAGTCAGGTGTAACTGTAAGCCTGTAGTCTTCTTTTAGGACGGTGTTGGCCTCCTTATTTGTATAGGGTTTAGTGGTTGCCGGATTAATTGTTGTCAAAAAAGTAGTCATCGCGGTGTTATAGGATTGTTGCAGGTCCCCGCCAAAATTGGCTGTCAGGTAGGTATTGACTTTATTTTTTGCATCATAAAAATTCCCGCAATCATGATTCAGCAAAGTTTTTAAAGAGGCGTTTAACTTTGCTAGCTCTGCCATTTTAAAGCCCCCCAAGGTGCTTGCGGGCGCTCCAACCGTCATAAGAGTTCCCACAGAAGAAAATACATCCGGTATAGCATAAGTGTTGTCTATAAATGAACTGGTAACCGTAACATCATATTTTACAGTATTGAAATTGTCTATCAAAAACACTACCCCTTGCAGTCCGGCATAAGGGGCACCGTGGAACCAAAGTGTATTTTTCTTTATCCCGTTTCGGTAAATTGTATAGGTTTTATTACAAGGGTCGAAGATGACCAGGTTTTTATATTTTTTGTTGATGATATCTGTTTGATCGTGTGGTGTGTTTGAAAAAAGTGCGTTATTGTCGATAGCATTTGCAGAAACTATTGGCGTATCGTTTTGGTAGGTCATGCCGCCGTCAGTACCGATTATAACCTTAAAGTGCTTTCCCGTCCGCAGTAAAGTGAAAGACATTGTGAAGCCCGTATTAGCGGCTACCAAAACGAATCCTGAACCTGGAGTGAGTGTAATGCCATCGATAACTGTAAATGTCTTTTGAGGCTGATTATAAACGTTATTGAAGTCAAAACTTAGACGGACATTTTTTTCCGTTCCTGCATTTATGAGACTTATTTTAAACGGTTTGGTTGGGTCAAGTTTTGCTGACTGGTTTTGCAGGTTTTCTGCTGCAACATCTACTATTACAGAATTCTGTGCTTTAGAAGCAAGGCAGATCGTCATCAGTATTGCTGTAAATAAACATGTTTTCATATCCAGGAGATTTGGGTTAAGTTTTTCTTTAATTGGGAGACAGGTATGCCGTAGGTTATTAAATCATCATCGATCAACACGACCATTCCAAGCACTGAACCTCCCATGTCTAAAATCAATGACCCTGAATCACCTCCATCTGCAAACAGGCCGCCGTCTCCATCAATTACCAGCAATTTATCAAAATGATGAATAAGGAGGTTTGGGGGATACGGGCATCCTTGCGTCGTGGAAATAGTCTGGAAGGTACCTTTCCGATATTCCGTGGTCAATCCATACTTCTGAACAGGCAATAAGCTACCATAAGTGTTTTCCAACCTGATATTGCCCGGCTTCCTCTGAAAAACCGGAATTTCAGGGATAATGTTAAAATTTGAGTCTACTTCCACCAGCGCAGCGTCCACTTCATGATTGATCTGCCCATAAATAATGGTCCCAAATTCTACCGGATGTCCCTCTGGATCAAAAGTACTCACCCGGTCTTTAGTTACTCCAGGTTTAAACTCATCATGCCCTTCCGTAGCCTGATAAACGCAATGATAGCAGGTTAGCAAATACTGTACATTATCTTTTCCTGTAAAAAAGCCCCCTATCGAACCGAGCGCAATTTCCCCGTCTTTTTTTGGCGGATCGGCAGAATTAAAGATTGGCATTCCTGGTTTGATATCCATATCATGCAAGCCTTATGTTTGACGAAAGGATGTTAAATGTCCCCATCCCAAGCGTGGCGGAAAGCGTTGCTTTATCGGCATCTGTTATCGGCGTATCTTTATCAAAAAAAATGCTTACCGTACCTCCTGAAGGATCTATACGATAGCCACTGAAGCCGGGTAATGTCCTTAACCAAGCTGACATTGCGTCAAGTTTGGCGACTGTACTTGCCTGCGTGTCCGAAGCCTGTTGTTGGACTGACTGCATAGCCTGGTCGGACTGGGATTTTTTCAAATTGGAAAACTGGAGTACGATATCGAGCATATCGTGCCAGAATTTAGATCCTAAGCTGATAAAGAACGCTGTTAAGATTGCCCCGCAAACATGCTGAGTGATGGATTCACCAGTGCTTGCAATAAACAGCCCAGAAAAAAACAACAATTGATTATGGTAGTTGATCATGTGGAACAGGTCCGCCCCCGCTACGAATGAAGTAATCATGCCTCCTAAAATAGCAATCCACAACACGTTGTTTTCGTGAGTTTTGCGTTGCTTTAAGGTTCCTACTGACATTTCTGCTTTTGTCCACCAAAGTTTAAAAACATTTGAAATCCGTTCGGAGATTAAACTTAGCGCGAATAAAATGGTGACGATCGCCTGCCAGGCGTCGGTTCCGGTTGCTGGTGCAATCGTAGGTGCTGTTGCTAACATAAGCTTGGTTTTTAATGAGATATTGGTCAATTTCAGACCTGTCAGCTTATTTAAGCTATCAAGCGGCTTCTGCCAATAGGTGTATTTATGCCCTTTCGAGGTGGGACTATTCGGCATTATCCATGCTGTCCATCGGCCATCTTTCCGAATTACTTTCCAAATAAACTTCGGAATATTTTCTCCGGCAGGCAGCTTTCCTAAGCTCCCGCTACCACCTGCAATGATGTGCAAAGACGAAGTTTTCGCCCATTTTTGTTCTTCGATCTCAAGGGACTTCCAATCACCTTTGTTAAAGGAGTCAAATTGCGGAAGCATATTTGAAAGATAAAAGCACTCAATCCTATCCGTTGAATCACACTGTGCTTCCTCAAAATTAAACAAGTGGCCTAAATCAATTTTTAATGATTGAGGTTTACCGGCGTTTACTTCATAGTCAGATTTAACCGCGCAATGCTCTATTTTAGGATCGGGACCAAAAAGATCAACACGAGTTTGTTTTCCGCAGGCGACCATCTTCGGCGTAAGGTTCCAAATAACGGAGTCCGGTTCTTTAATACGAGGGTTATAATAAGTAATATAGGCGTGATGGACAACTTTTTGGCCAAAGGAAGACAGACTCAGAAGAGAAAACAGAATTAAGGTAATATTCAGTTTCATTTCTATGGGTGATAAAGGTTGAACTAAAATAATAATTCACATCATAATATACAAATATTTAATAATCAAAATTTTACAATTAAAATAAGACTATTTCCTATAAGTTCATTTATAATATATCATTCCGAAAAAGGGATCTGAATCAATAATTTTGGATGCAAGATTAATTGACATTATTAAAGCGAGAATATCAGCTCATACATGAGTCCAAAGTATTTACAGCGATGTTGTGATGAATTACCTATAGGTATAGTATGAAAGAATCTAAAGATTGTAATAGCTTTGAGGAAGCTGTTAATAGAGCGGTCAACGCAAGACCAATACCCAAAAGAGACCTAAACAAAATTGAAATATGTTCCCTTACTTAAAACATCAAACTGAACTTTTTGTATTTGAAAATCATTTAGTTTATAACTATAAATCAGATGATAACGCAACTAACTTTTTGATGTGGAAATTTGATTTTAAAAAACACAATGATACTATAACTTTTGCCATATTGGGGATATACGAGATTTTCACTCAAGATACCGATGGTAAAAAAATTGAAACTCTTTATGTAATAAATGCAGGAAGAGTATTTGAAATTGAATTTCACAACCCTGATGAACCAACATCTTTTAAATTATTCGAGGATTGTTTAAATTTAGTTTATAACGATTTAAAAAGGTGTTCAAAAGAAGCGCTAACGGATAGCCATTTAAATCGATTCAACTTTCCGGGCGTTGACATTGAAGCTTTTCGTGGAAACCTTCATCTCTATCTATCTCAACTTGATTTGTAATTTTCTATCAATCTTTATTGTTTTTATAATGTATGGAATACTAAAATCACAGATTTTCCTTCTAACATTTCACGTAGCCATTTTTTCTTTTCGTTATCATTCATAGATAGTATCTTTTACCATAAATACTTTAATAAATCAAAATGACGCTAATCGGAACTTTCTCAAATAAAGCAAATAAGATAAAGATTACACTTAATGCTGATAAATCATATTCGATTACCGGATTGGAGGGGTTTAATACCGATTCTGGTGCATATTGGTTTGAAGAATCAAGGGTTATAGGCTACCCTATTTATTTAGTGTTAAAACATTAGCACTAAGCTTGAAATGCAATTATCATCAGGCATTTATAGATTACCAATAAAAGTTTTGAATAAAAATACTTTTGTAGCTATGGATAATTATTTCTGCGAGTATGATTTTAATGAAAATATCGTTGAAGCTACCTTTACTAAAACAATCGAGTAGATTAACTAAACTTTATATGACCACAGATTTTGAACAAGCCTAAATTCAATTTTCAGTACAAATTACATCACTGCATGCTAAAGTAAAAGCATTAAAAAATCTTTTAACAAAAGAACGATTAGAACTTTTTGAGGAAAGTGTTTTAAAAGACAAGGGAAGATTTCTGACTATTCATAAGGATATAACAGATGAAACTAAAGAAAAAATTGATAAAGCTTTTTCATAAAAATTAAAAAGAAGAGTCTGACAAAATATCAGACTCTTTTTTTTCAGGAATTTACCCCAACTGCTATATTGTTACCTATTTTCTATGCACCACGGGCATGACGCCTTTACCGGTAAAAAATCTCTTTACCCACCGCGTTAAGGATTGGCGTGAAAAGCCCGCAGCGCGAGAAGCGAGCGAGGTCTTGCAACAAAAGCCTGGGCCGGAGGCAACGCCATAAAGAATTAGACCGTCTCAATTTTAATGTACAATCATCCTCACCCAGAACACCCCATTTCCGTTTTTGACTACCCCCAAACCAAAGAACAATCCTCAACGGCCCATCAAAGAAAACATTACCTATACCCCATCTCTACCAAGACCAATGAAAATACAACCTTTCATATTTTTTTCGATTTGATCCCCCCTTTTATCTTCCCCCCCTCACCACCAAAACCAATAGAAATCCCCCCCACATATTTTTTCGATTTGATTCCCCCTTTACCTCCCCCTCCCCACCAAAACCAACAAAAACACAACCCCTCTTATTTTTTTCGATTCCCACTTATACTTTCCCCTTGTCTCCCCCTTCCCATCTTCTCCACAAACCCGCTCAAATCCGGCCCGTTTTTTAACTTTGGCCCGATGAATATGATCCGTACTTTTCTACTCCTATCCGTACTTACACTTTCCGCATGGCATAAACCGCAAACCGACGAGCTCCGGGAAGATTTCGGCAAGGGCAGTAAAACAGCTTATGCCCCCGGTGCCGTGACCTTCTCCAGCGGAACATGGTACCTGGCAGATGCGCTGACCGACAAAAACGCCGTCCGTATCAGGAACAACGGCAGACTTTCCATGACCTTTGATTTCAATGGCGAGGCCCGGACGCTTGAAGTAAGCTACGCGGCTTACGGGACCGATGAAAACTCCGGCTTCCAGGTCTGGTATTCCACAGATCAGGGTAAGAGCTACAGACAAACCGGTACCCTTCGGAGCACACAGGGCAGCACGAAGCGATCCACCACCTTTTCCACGAACATCAAAGGGCCGGTCAGGTTTGAATTACGCAAAGTTTCCGGCGGCAAGAACAGGATCCTGATCAGCAAATTCGCCATCAACGCGCATGCGCAGACCTCCGCACAAGCTTCAAGCAGCACCCTCCCGCTTAAAGGCAATTATAATTACGATAACAGCAACCTGCTGCTTGGCAACCCAAGCCATGCAAATACCGACTTAAATACCCCCGATAATTACCTCATCGACAGAAGCTACTATATCAGCAGCTACAACAAGAGCCGGGGCTGCCCGAATTGGGTGAGCTGGCATATCGGCAAAAATGATTTCGGCAGTGCAGACCGGCAGAACGATTTCCGCGCGGATGCCACCCTTCCCGCAGGCTGGTACCATGTGGATGATACGGACTATAAGAACTCCGGCTTTGACAAAGGGCACAACTGCCCCAGCGCCGACCGGACCAGCACAACAGCAGCCAACTCCGCCACCTTTTTAATGGACAACATGATGCCGCAGGCACCCAATAACAACCAGAAGACCTGGGAGCACCTGGAAGCCTATTGCCGCGACCAGGTCAAAGCTGGTATGGAGGTTTATGTCATCGCCGGGAGCTACGGCTCGGGCGGCTATGGCCGGAACGGCTATTTTAAAACGATCGCAGGCGGCAAGGTGACGGTACCTTCGAATATCTGGAAGGTCGTGGTGATTATCCCAGAAGGCGATCATGACCTGCAGCGCATCAATACGAAAACCAGGGTGATCGCCGTCAATACACCCAACGACAATATCATTACGCCGAACTGGATGAACTATACCTGTACTGTCAGGGACATCGAAAAAGCCACGGGTTATGACCTGCTGTCCGCCCTGCCCAAACCGGTACAGGACGTGGTGGAAACTGTAAAGTTTAAGGGCGGCAATTGATCTGCTGTCCCTTTGATTTATGGTTTGATGTGATCAGCTGATCCTATCAAACTTACCGGTCATCGATCAGCTTTCATGCCTGCGATACGGTTTCCCGTATTTACCGGCGTTGCCCAAACCCGATATTTGTAGCTTAAGCTCAAAAATAAAACAAGATGGAACACATTGAAATGATCAAACCCGGCCCAAAGCGTAAAACAGACGACGGAAAAGACGACAGGCGATGGCATGTAGACCCGCCAAATAAGCCTAAGCACCCCACGCTACCTACGCATAATCCGCCAAAACCCAAAAGTAAATAAGCCTTTTCCCATAGCCTGTCCGAAAATTATCGGACAGGCTGTAGATTTCGACATTACATGCTGTGAAATGGCATTGTTAAAGATGCTGCCTAACTCACTAACCGGTGAAATTGCACATATGAACTTCTTAGCAATGGCTTTTACAATGGCTATAAAGTTACTACTGTATCCCTAGATGTGCTATCATTACCCCTACTACATTGAGTTCAATGTGCCTGAACAAAGCCGTATATGCTACATGATTTAAGAGATCCTGAAGTCAAATCTAAGTTTGGTAAACATTTCGAACCAGTTAAAGCAACACAACTAATCAATGGTGTCCAAGGAAGCTTATTTAAATAAGCTTTATTATATTTGATGACTTAATAACTTAAACATATCATGAACCCATACCTAAATGCCGGAGTTGGCCGAAGCCGGAACTCCTTATCATTGTTAAAATCATTGGCTTTAACAATCTCTTTAACAGCTCTTTCATCAATCAGTAAAGCGCAAGTAGACACAATATTTTCCAACAATACAAAAATAGCCTGCACAGTTAAGGAAATAACTCCCGATGCAGTTAAATACTCCTACCCTGGCGAGGACTTGCTTAACTCTGTGTACAAAGGCACGATTCAAAAGATAGTCTTTAAGAGCGGCCGTGTACAAACATTTGCCGAAGCAACATCATATAAAACCGTTAGTGGAGTAATGGATTACGATAAAGTTACTATCACTGTTGTTGAAAGTGAAGTTAAGGGCTTGTATAAATTAACCGACGTAAGTTCTAAAGCTAAAGGCACGACAGTTTTCTCAAATCAAGAGAGAGTAAAAGACCGTGCATATCATAAAATGAAAATACAGGCGGCTATGTTTGGAGCAAATATCGTTTATCTCACTAATCAACGCACAGAGGGCAATAAGTATGGTGGCTATTGGCAAAGTGGTTCGACTGCCGAAACAAATCTAACCGGAGTAGGCTACTCGAATATACTGCCTGATTATGAAAAGTTTAAACAATTGATTGGTACGAAAACAGATTTCGTCGCTACAAAGAAGTTCGAGTTAGGTGCGAGCGATACCGACGTATCACAAGATATAATTGATAAGCCCTTTACGATTTCTAATGTGAATATTGAAAGTGGCATTGTGTTAATCACGGCTCAATTGAAGGGTGAAAATAACAACAGCATATTTCAATTGGCAAATTTCACGGATAACTCTTTCAGTGTGGCATATAAGCACAAAGGGACTGCATACAATATTGAGGTTAAAGTCAAGTAATGACTTATAAACCAAAGAGGGTAACAACAAACGCCAGGTTTAATCAGCCTGGCGTTTTGTTTATAGTGAGCGTTGCCATATGTTTGCTTAATGGATAAACAAACACAACGCGAAAACTTGCTACGAGAAGAAGGAAAGCTTTTGAAAGTCATAGAAGAGTACCAACAAGAAATAGATGGCTTTACCTCTGACCTCAACCATGTGCGAAGGCTATTGACAGAATTGGATGGCGGTGTAAACGACAATGCGTGGAAGGAATACACAAAGATCATACAAGCTGAAAGCGATGATTAGGATAAGCCCTGTTAAAGGTTATTGATTCCAATGCTTGCTAATAACGACGACATTTCTTCAACGCCCATTAATTGAGTAACGGATACCGACTCAATATCGAATCAAGTTGTAAAACAAGTTCATTGACATCAGATAACTGAATACTCATCTTAAATGTCAGCTCAGAACCTATGCCGGGAACATCGCAAGCTCTAACTTTTATTTCAGCGAAGCCTTCATACTTAACCTCAAATTCTAATTTCAGATAGCCCATGACACCATCAAAGGCTGCTGTCTTGTCGAGGCCATACATTAATGAAACAAGTTGCTGCCTAAAGCTATGGAAGCTTATTGGTAAAAATTCAGCATGGTAACTGCCACCCAAGGTACAGCCCTTAACTGTAATGTCTATATCTAACCATCCTTTATTGTTAACGACTTTGGTAGACTTTTTTGTAGGGCCTTTTACAGTTACACGCACAATGTCATAAGCATCTGTAATCTCAAAGTATAAAGGGCTCTTCTTCTTCATTATTGCAATATCAGTCAAAATATTTAAATTCACGGCACACTGGATAAGCGAATAGCTTGTTCAACTGTGATAAGGTTTAAAGTCTCTTGACAGCGAGTGTTGAGGGATTTTTTCAATATATCGTATTCAGTGAGCTTTTAAGGAGAATGGTTAAAGTTTGATTTTCCAAATTACTTTTTAAAGCTAGCTGATAGATTCTTTTTAATTTTATTCATATCGTTCGCCAGGATATCGTAAACAGTGTCATACTGACCGCATAAATCGAATATCGCTAAACTGTATTGACCAAACAGATGCTACTTATCTTCATCATTAGCAGCATTCTTTACCTTATCCTCAATATCTAACACGTTAAGATACAACTCATGCGATTTGTTATTAGCTACAATCAGTTCATCATAGGATAAGGCGACATCGAAATAGAGCCCAATCAAATTATGCCTCTTCATTTATCAATGTTCATTTGCTTTAACCGAGTATCGGCGTCTTTTAAACTATCTGACATTGATCTATAACTTGCTACGCTGTATATTTATACCTTTCCATAATTGCACACTTTTCTTAAGGATAGGCATCGTTTCGCCAGTCACATAATAATAGTTGTCTGCAATCTCGACCTTTTTAATCCTCTACTCTTTACTAAGTTCAATAGCTGCCTTTCGCTTATCTCCTATGTAAGCAAAGAAGCCGGTTAATGCTTGGGTGATTAAAGCGCCTGCAAGTCCAGAGAAAGCGCTACAATGAGAGTTGTGTTTTCGGCCATAAACTTATTATTATAACTACACTTCACACAATAAACGGTTTTAATATCATATTAAAGACCTCAGTTTTCGCACCCATCTTCACATCATAATTAAAAGTTAACCAAAATATTGTAATTTAACTATTAATGGGTGCTTAAACAGATTGTTATAACTAATAGGAATAATTACCTTGCGTTTTTATTTGCCGACCCTATCATGAACAACAACACCTCCCTCTCCTTTGTGCTGCTCATCAAGTCCCTTAGCGTAGGCTCACTGCTACAAAACATATTGTTTTACACCTTTATTTTATTACTCCTGTCGATTAACATCTTTTTAATAAGGCGAAAGCGTAGTGTATCAACCAATAAACTTTCAGATACTGATCATATTAAAACAGACCAAAATACTGCTGAAAAGGAACACCCCAGCTATGAAGATATATATGAGCGAAGTAAAGATTTAGAAGTGGAAAATGCTTTTTTAAAAGCCGAAGTGCTTGCTTTAGGCGAGGAGTTGGAATTATCATATCATAAATCTGACAAGCTCAATGAACAACTAGCCGACATATTAGGGTGCTTAGACTTAACCTTATCCTATGACGAACAATTGTGGGATTGGTCGATTGATCTTTCTACTAACGAACTTTGTTTATCTGAATATGGATTGCGAATTCGTGGATATAAACCTGGAACAAAGCTCACCTGGATTGAGGGCCTAAATATAGTCAGCGATGAACATAGAAAGCAGGTCGAAACAGCTTTAACTATATCGTTAAATACTGGAGCAGATTTCTCTATGGTCTATAAGATCAATCCAATCGATGGCGGCTATGAAAGATGGGTACGCTCATTCGGCAAAATAATATTCGGAACTGATGGAGCTCCACTAAGATTACAAGGTAAGTTCACATTTACATCGAATAATCAAATAAAAACTTGATTATTTACGCTTGAAGGTTCGTTGATGATATTTACCAATTAAACTATCCTTTAACGAGATAGCAGGACCAGGATCAACGCAACCGAAGCAGGAACAGATTGTATAAAAAATGTTTTCTTCAGACCTGTGGCAGCGCCATATATCCCTGCAATGATCACGCAACCCAAAAAGAATGACGCGATATTGGGATGCCATAAAGGATCACTGCTCAGGCACCAAATAAGCCTTGCGGCCAGGAAGCCGCTATAAAGCCCTTGATTAGCAGCGAATGCTTTGGTCTGGTAGAACACTTCCGGCGGAAAAATGCCGGCAAAGCTCTTTTTCCCTTTGGTCTCCAAACGAACATCTCGATCCACAATACGTAGAGACGGATAACGGCGACCAGGAAGATCAGGAAAAGCGAAATTGTTTTCATCTGGTTCTATCGAAGATCAATGCTGCGGTTGTATAGGGGATAGATCTTGATGAATGCGATCAGGGCTGGTAAGGCCTGGCCTGCAGCCAGTAAGTAGGCTTTGGTGGAACATGCGAGTACGATACCTGCACCCGTACCACAAAAGCAAAGAAATAAGATCAGCGCATAGCCTGAACTGTATTTACGCCGGGTGACCAGTGCCATTCCTGAGACACCCGCAAACATAATGAACAAGTTATAAAATCCCTGGTTGATGAAAAGGTTCCTGAGCGTGACCGCCTGCAACTCGAACGAGGAACTTACGGGGTTGTTCAATAACAATAACAGGGGCTCATTGACAAGGGGTTGCATCCATAACACCGCTTCCAGCAGAAAAAAAAGAAAGTGGACGATGATCACGATGGCGACAAGTATTTTGGTGGTTCTGTTCATGTGCATAGATCGGTTCATAGCAGTCTCGGGGGCTTACTTCAGCAGTTCATATCCTGAACAATTTTTCAGGGATCCGAACAAGCCAGTTTAAGCTCCAACCGACACTTGATATTCAAAGCTCGCGCCACAACGTAATACACTGTTTAAAAGCAAGATACAATTACAAAAATCGAAAACCAATGCGATATTTCGTAATAAAACTACCTCCTTACGATATAGCACAACGATCTTGACTATATCGGGGTGAGTTCTGGTTCCATCAATTTCAGGTCTCTTAACCGGATTAATATGGTCGTACCATCCCATTACAAATGCCAAGATCTCCCTGGATCTGCCCGGAAAGCCTCCGCATAAGACCCATCCCAAGTAAATTGTGGCCTCCAAGATCGAATTCTTCCGGCATTCCTATACCATTATTAGCGATCAGCAATGTATCATACGGGGCTGCATCCTCCGCCACAGTATGGTTCCGGAATGAAATTATCATCTGCCCCAAAAGGCTCGCAGCCTTTCGCCTCCAAAAAAAAGCCAGGAATAACGCCTGGCTTTTTCAATATCATCATTTTTTAATTGGTACCGGCAACGGAAACGCTAATGGTGTTCCCGGACCGGAGGCCACTTACGCCTCCGCCAACATATTTGACCGTATATTTACCGGTCTGGATGGAGTAGTTCTTTGCCAGGTTGACCGAGGTGTTAACGCTGTCATGTGCGGCAACCACGATATAGGCTTCTGCTGGTGGGGGCATGACCCTTCGGGCCATGGCTCCTTTAAAAGCAGCTTCATTGCCTTTATCGTCAGATACCTCGAAATATTTGCCAAGGCGGGGTTCAAATGGTGTTTCCCATTTACAAAAACGCACCGGGCTATCGGTGTTATTGGAGACAGTGAAGGAAACGCCTACGGAATCGGCAGTGTTCCGAACCGAAGTTGATCCCAGCCGGACGGATAGTATTTCAGCGCCGCTCAAGGCATTATTTCCGCTGTTGCCCTGAACAACAATCGGTTTTTGACTGTGGCAGCCGGCGGCCAGGACCGCTGCAGCTGTCATAAGCATATAAAATGAACGCATCATCGAATTTATTTTTAAGTAAGACATGCCAAGACCCCAAAGTTTAATCCTTGTTAATCATCAATTACGGGAGAAGCGGCACTTTCGTAACATCTCCGTCTACGCATCCAGCCTTGATCTTTTCAGGAAACAGGTTAAAACACTGACAGTCTTTGGTTTAAATGGATAAAAAAAAAAACGGATCGCTGATTGGCCGAAACGCTTACCGGCATGGTTATCGGGTAAGATGAGATCAAATTTTAAATGTCTGGCTCAGACAGATAGCATGGTCAAAGTGTTGCCGGAATAATTGCCCCCTAATTTATAAAATCAAAGGGCAGAGGCCTCGGTACCTTCCAGGACGACATCGAAAGCAAAAGACATTTATCGGCCAGCAGTAATCCGCGCATTCCACAATCTGACGCTATAGCATGGATATACTTATGGCTGTGGGTCAGTTCATCGTAAACCTGATTGATCAGCAGAATTTCAAAGTGGGGTATAATCATGGCGGGATCCGAGAGCGGAGAAATTACATTCAGCCGATCGCTGAAACAAAAATCTTCGGTGTAACCGTGCTCATGAAGATAAATGATCATCTTCGTCAACAAGCCGTTTTGATATTTGTCACTTATTTCTTCATCTCCACTTTTTTCTAAACTATCCATCTGAACCTCCTTTTCGATCTGGTTGATTTCAGCGCACCCCAGGGGTGCGCCGAAATCAGGCTATTTTTTGATCAGCAGTAATGATCACGCCGTGATGGGCGTTATTCACGGCACCCGCAAACGTCTCTTCATCTACATAAAGGTGCTCATTGTCGATAGAGATGTACCCCTCACCGACTTTAATATTTCCCTTGATGGTAAGGGCGATATCAGGATCTTGAACCATCAGCTCACTATTGATTATGGTACCGAAGCTCCCAAACTCATGGCGGTCCAGCTGAAAAATATCCAGCACGGGTACTTCGTGCCCGACATGGTATATTTTTACACGATCCGGCTCACAGACCATATTGACGTTGATCCCCGTGACGATCTTATTGTGAACGACCTTAACCGGCTCGTTGTTCGTCAGTGAAAAGTCCGCATCTACTATGAGCTCCCTGATACCATCCTTTTGTTGCGGATCGAAAAAAGACCGGATGACTAAAAACTCACGTAAATCGCCGTTACGGCCATAGCTGACCGTATTTTTTTCGCTGATATAAATATTGGTTCCAAAAATAAATGCGTGTTTCATGCTCTTGAATTTAATTCCCTTATTGCTTTTGAGGATACCAAACGAATACCAAACCATAATCAAATGATTAACAGAGTTTTAAACAAGAAACAGATCTGATGATGGTACTTTATTTCGTTGATACACCGCTGCTGAACGATTTTAAACAAGAATCAGGACACCGCTGTGAGTGCGAATCCTGACCATGACGACTTTTTTAAAACTTTACGCTCCCGCCCTTTGCCGATATCAAAAACGTGGATCAAATCAAACAAGCTCAGTGAGAACCGCTGATAAAGCAATCAAAAAAAGTATTGATTCTGCAATAAACGTTCAAGGGGCTGGTCAATTTAACTACCCGGCGATATAATGCTTAACTGCGATCTCACCCGTTCCCCGCTTCCGGTCATAAACGCGCTGATGATATATCCCCATAACAAACGGGAGACGCCCACGGTATTGTCGGACGGACAAGTACCGAAACTCCACCATATTACTCCCGCCGGTTGATGCCGACAGGTCCGGAATATAGGAGGTTAACAGCATTATTTCGTCGCCCAATAAAACGATTTACGAAATAAAATAAAAAACAAAACAGCCTGCACAACATAAACAATTGATTTAAAGCAAAATGCCACACGGCACAGGTCTTGATTCGCCATAAAAGCGCGGCTTGATAATTCCAGCGGGAAGCATCCCTGCTTTACCTCCGGATTAAAAGCACATTTCCGGACCGGGGACTCCCCGGTCAAAAACATGTTTTCATTTACAATTTAACATATCGCAACATGCCACAAAAAGTAGCAGAACAATTGGTAAAGATGCTGGTAGAAGCAGGAATTAAGCGTATTTATGCGGTTACCGGAGACAGCCTTAATGAATTGAATGACGCGGTCAGAAAAGAACCGGGTTTACAATGGATCCACGTTCGTCATGAAGAAGCCGGGGCATTTGCTGCGGCAGCTGAAGCAGAACTTACAGGTCTTGCATGCTGTGCAGGAAGCAGCGGTCCGGGCCATGTGCACCTGATCAATGGACTTTATGATGCGCACCGGTCCGGCTCTCCCGTCCTGGCCATAGCCTCCACCTGCGCTACGCATGAATTCGGCAGCGGCTATTTCCAGGAAACCAATACGATCCGGCTTTTTGACGATTGCAGTCATTACAATCAGATCGCCGCCACCCCTGGTCAACTGCCGAGGATGACGCAGGCCGCTATCCAGCATGCCGTGCATAAAAAGGGCGTTGCGGTATTAGGTTTGCCTGGGGACGTAAGCGCGATGCCTGCAGTACCCAATATATCCGCAGACACGAACTACTTTTCCAAATCAATGATCATCCCCGCGGCGGAAGAACTGGAACAACTGGCGCAATTAATCAACCGGCATCCGAAGATCTGCATTTTTTGTGGTATCGGTGCTGCGGAAGCACACGACGAAGTTATTGAACTTGCCGCAAAACTGAAGGCCCCTGTAGGCTACTCCTTCCGTGGTAAAATGGGTATACAATACGATAACCCCTATGAAGTAGGAATGACCGGCCTGCTGGGACTGCCTTCTGCCTATCACAGTATGCATGAGAGCGATGTTGTTCTTTTGCTGGGCACTGATTTCCCTTATGTTCCATTTATTCCGCAGGATAAGATCCTGGTGCAGATCGACACAAAGCCCGAAAAACTCGGCCGCAGGGCAAAACTAAAAACCGGTCTGCATGGCGACATCAGATCTTCGGTGAAGGCACTCCTTCCTCTCTTAAATACAAAAACCGATGCCAGCTTTCTGAATGCGCAGCTTCATATCTATGAAAAGGTAAAGGAGCATCTGGCGATCTACGTAAAGGACAAAGGTAAGCCAGACGCCATCCACCCTGAAGCGGTAGCAGCGGAACTTGACCGCCTGGCTGCAGAGGATGCTATATTTACCGTGGACACGGGTATGTGCTGTGTATGGGGCTCCCGATACATCAGGTCAACAGGAAAGCGGGATATGCTCGGCTCTTTTATCCACGGTTCAATGGCCAATGCATTACCGCATGCCATTGGTGCCGCGCTGTCCTGTCCGGAACGTCAGGTGATCGCTATGTGCGGTGATGGAGGGATATCCATGCTGCTTGGCGACCTGGCCACCATTAAGCAATATGAGTTACCCATAAAAATCATTGTTTTCAACAACCGCTCTCTTGGGATGGTGAAACTTGAAATGGAAGTACAGGGGCTGATGGATTTCCAAACGGACATGATCAACCCGGATTTTGCGATGGTAGCTGAGTCAATGGGAATCAAAAATATATCAGTACATGGCCCTGACCAGTTAACGGCCGGTCTTGAAGAAGCATTCAATTTCAAAGGCCCGGTGCTTGTCAATGTATTTACCGACCCGAATGCGCTGGCGATGCCGCCTAAAATAGAGTTAAAAATGGTGGAAGGTATGGTATTGTCCATGACTAAAATGATGCTCGGCGGAAAGCTGGTTGAAGTGCTTGACACCGTAAAATCCAATTATAAACACTTACAGGACCTAAGGGACTAAACCGGGATCTAAAAAGACGCTGCTAAAAAACATATCCATGAACACTACTCCTAATTCCACAGTTCAAAGATCAACCGAAAAGGCGTTTATAATCGCATGGGTATTCGGTTTGATATTTTATTTCCTCGAATATGTCATCAGGTCTTCGCCGGCAGTTATGATCGCTGAGCTCAGTAAAGCATTCGGGGTAAACGCGCTCGGGGTCAGTACCATTCTCGGGACCTATTACTATACCTACTCGGCGACCAGCCTGATCGCCGGTGTAGCGTTGGACCGTTACGGTGCGAAAGCCCCCATAGCGATCGGAATTGGGATTCTGGCAGTAGGCTGCACCTTATTTGCACTGCCTGTTATCATCGCCGGGGACGCCGGCAGGATGCTGCAGGGGGCAGGATCTGCTTTTGCCTTTACCGGTTGTGTATACCTCGCCTCGCACGGCTTTGCTGCAAAATATATCGCAACTGCTATCGGCCTGACACAATGCGTGGGTATGCTTGGCGGATCTGCAGGGCAATTTCTGGTAGGTCCGATCATCCATAACGGGTTGTCGGTCCACACATTCTGGGTGATCATGGGCATCACCTGTGCTGTCATCGCGCTCTTACTTTACTTTACAACTCCACATGAAGATAAAACGAAAGAGCGTCATTCCAGTATTCTCAGCATTGTTGATCCGTATAAGATTGTTTTCACCAACCTGCAATCTTATCTGAGCGGTGCGTTGTCGGGGCTGCTGTTTGCCCCTACAACAATTTTTGCCATGACCTGGGGAGTCGCCTTCTTACAGCAGGACCGTTCCTATAATTATCACGACGCGGTTTTAACCTGTTCCATGGTTCTGCTTGGTTGGGTTATCGGGTGCCCGCTGCTTGGCTGGGTTTCGGACAGGATCCGTCGCCGTAAACCTGTTCTCTCGGGGGGCATTCTGGTGATGATGCTCAGCTTTGCACAAATCGTTTTTTTTCCAGGCCTGCTACCCGCGACGATCACCATGTTCATTTTCGGAACAGCATCCGGTGCGGCAATGATTCCTTACACCATTATTAAGGAAGCCAACCCCGACCAGGTTAAGGGCAGCGCAACGGGCGCAATCAACTTCCTAACGTTCAGCGTCACCGCATTTCTGGGGCCGGTTTTCGCATCCAGGTATGGGAAAAACCTGATGGCTGCGCCGGATCCTGCGCAGCATTTCAGGAATGCCGGAGTTTTTCTGCTGATGATCACAGCTGCAGCCCTGGTCATCAGCCTGATCATTAAAGAAACAGGCCCGGCCTCCAAGGAAAAATGATCCGAGTAGGTCCTATAATTAATATTATCCAAAAGAAGCTGAAGTGAAAATATTTAAACGTTTTTTGTGCCCGCTGCTCCTGCTTTTATTTAGCTGCCGGCTGGCCTATGCCCAGGGCGGTTCACCGGAATATAAAGAGGGCATGACGATCAGGCTCGATTCATCAGGCAAAAAATACATCCGTTTTTTCACCTGGGCTACTTTCTGGGCGAGGCAAACGAATGCCAATCCGGGAACAGCCATTAACGGTGTTCAAAAAAACAACTGGACAGATTTCAACCTGCGGCAGTTCCGTTTTGTTACCTATAGTCAGCTTTCCCCGCGCTACCTGATATTAGCAGATATCGGCATTGACAACCAGTCCTATTCCAGCGGAGGGGCTGCAGGCGGGGCGAATACCGGCAATGGGGGACAGACCTTTGGAGGCACCCTTGGCAAAAAGCCTGAATTATATCTTCACGACCTCTGGAATGAATATGCTGTAATTCCGGATAAAGATCCGGATAACGGCAAACCGAACAAGGCGTCTCTATATATAGGGACCGGCCTTCATTACTGGAATGGTATCAGCAGGATGACCTCCGCCGGCTCAGCAAATTACCTTGCGATAGATGTACCGCTTTACAACTGGCCCTTAGTGGATTTACAAGACCAGTTCGCACGGCAGCTCGGCGTTTATTTTAAAGGCAATATAGGTCCGGTAAGCTACCGCTGGGCAGTGAACAAACCTTTCACCGTTCTATCCAGCCCTGTTGCTTTTCAGAAAGGAAGCAGGGACAGCAGTTTCGCAGTCGACAATAACGCCACGGGCAAGCTGGCGACAACAGCCTATGCCGCATGGCAATTTTTCAGCAGGGAAAATAATCTGCTGCCCTATTACACGGGAACCTACGTAGGAACAATGAAAGTCTTCAATATCGGGGCGGGATATTACAACAGCGGAGAGGGTACAGCGACCCAGGCGACCAACAGCGCGTCTTCCGTCCTCATCCGGCATTCGATCACACTTTGGGCCATCGACGCTTTTGCCGACCTCCCGTTCGGCGCGAAAGAAAAAAACTGGGCTTTTACGGGCTACGGCGTATTTTATCATTATGATTTCGGACCGAATTATCTCCGGTACGGATCGATCATGAATGAGAACGTCAGTGCCGCCCCCGATTATAACGGTAAAGTTTCCCAGGCGGGTTTTGGCAATGCTGCTCCCATCATTGGCACAGGAAGCTCCTGGTTCACCCAGGTTGGCGTATTACTTCCCAAAACGATCTTAAAAGGTAAAACAAGGTTTCAGCCATTCGGAGAATACAGCCTGCAGAAATTTGAGCGTTTTGGGAACGCAAGCTTTACCTATTGGAGTGCAGGCGGAAATATTTACCTGGACGGGCACCATGCGCGGATCTCGCTTAAATATCAGACCAGGCCCATCGTTGTTAATGACAGGCAGGAATCATCGAAGGGCACATTTATCATCGCAACGCAGGTTTATCTTTAAACAGGTGGTACTGCAGCTTTAACTATACCTGATCCGGAATCAACTTAATTCCCGGGACCACTATCCTGAAACGCGATATTAATTATTGGGAGACTCAGCTACAGGCCTTGAAACGGCAGTAACGCTCGCGGTCATGGATAGCCGTTTCATGACCGCAGGACGGAGATCAGTTTAGACCGGGCTTCAGGGCGCTATGGGACCAGGCTGCCGGTTTCCTGCGGCATCAACTCTCGTCAAAAGACCTGTCTGAGCATGTTCAACTTTTCGGGGCATACAAAAGAAAGTAAGATAAGTTCAGGTGCATTGTTATAAAAACAAAAAGCGGTAGTATGGTATCCGGGAAGGTCAATCATCATGAACAGGGCGGCCGGACATAACGCCCATAAGTATCTTGTTTTTTTCAAAAAAAGGTAATGGCACTGTTGTTATTTTACTTGTTTCTTCAGCCAGGCCTCGATCGCGGCCACCGTATCATCAAAGAAAACCTTGTAAGTATCATTGGTAACATAGCCGATGTGTGGGGTAGCCAAAACATTATCCATGGTTCTGAACGGGTGCCCGGCCGGTAAGGGTTCAGTATCGAATACATCCAGGGCGGCGCCGGCAATCCTGCCTTCCGAGAGGACTTTGACCAATGCTTCCTCATTTATCAAAGGGCCCCTTGAAGTATTAATTAAAAAAGCGCCCGGTTTCATCAGCGACAGTTCCTTATCGCTGATGACTCCCCGGCTTCGCTCACTCAGCACAAGATGTACGGTAAGAAAATCCGATTCGCGAAAAAGGTCCGCCTTACTGACATAAGTTACACCATACCGGGCAGCTTCTTCAGCCGTAAGACTATCACTCCAGGCAATCACACGCATATCGAATACCTGTCCGATCTGAGCAATTTTTCTCCCTATATTGCCCAAGCCAACAATGCCAAGGGTCTTTCCGCTGAGGTCGGAACCGACTCCGATTTGCCACCCTCCGTTCCTGAGTGACTGGTTCTCGTTGACAATTCCGCGGCCTGCCGCCATGATCAGCGCCCAGGTCAGCTCAGGTGCGCCGGAACCGACGTAACCTGTATTTGCCAACTCAATACCGTGCGCCTTCACAGCCTCCAGATCAATTGCGGCATTACGCGGCCCCGTTGAAACGATCAGCTTTAAATTGGGTAACGAACCCAGTAGTCCTGCCGTAATAAGGGTTCTCTCCCTCATGATACAAACAATTGAAAAAGGCTTTAAAGCTTCGGAGAGGGTCTTTTCATCACCGATGTACTCCGAAAAAACAGTCACTTCCGCATCTTGCCTTATAACAGACCAGTCGCCGAATGTTGAAGAGGCCTGCTGGTAATCATCTAAAATAGCGATTTTAATATCTTTCATACCGGGATTTTATCCAAATCCATACCATCAAACAATGCAATGACAATCAACGAATTAACATTTTTCATATTCTTATTTCATTACTTTAAATCATAAATCCACTCCTGATTTGGATTTCTGAATGTTATGATTACCCTGCTTTGATCAGATCCTGCTGAATGCAGGATATCGGGAAAGATCATCGACACTCCATTTTGCGGCTCTGATTGAAAAAATGATAATGATGGTCAATATCCGGAAAGATTTAAGACTTCCGCCATGCGCTTTCTCTCATAACCATCAAATACAGTGATTATAACTGACCAAATATGACTTTTAAGATTACGCATTCTGCAAACCACCTGCCAGGATGCTTTCTTTACCAATTCAAACCCATCCATCCTGCGGATCCTGCTGCCGTCCTCTTCAGACAAAACTCACTCCATGACGTATCGCAGCAGATGATTTACGAAATAACGAAAAAAACCAACTTAAGATCAAGACTTAATTTACTAAATACCAATAACTTATAACAATGGCATATAATTAGATATTGATATACAGGGACCAAACCCCGGATCTTCGCAACACTGTGTTTTATAAAAAGTGATTGCGCCGTTTTGGTGTCTGGCTCTATAAATTATTCTGAAAGTATCTTACCTATGAAAAACGCCGTACTTAATTACCCCGACTCTTATCATTACACCGCGATTGAGCATAAAAGTGACGATCATATTGGTTATTGGAAAATCGATACCGAAACAGAAAAACTGACCATTTGTCCCAGCCTTCGTAGAATACTGGAACTACAAAATAATCAACCCGTGGATATGGTTGATGTTATTTCTATCCTGCGCTTTCCTCAGTTACTTAACCTGTCCCGCGAATACCAGAAAGCGTTGATCTGCGGTCAGCAATTCGACATACGCCTGAAAGTATGCACACGGAAAGGTGAGGTTAAATGGTTCAGGGTAACCGGAACTCCTTATCACAGGCGATGGGGTAAACCAGACAAGATCATAGGGACGGCTGAAGATGTGACCCAGCAGGTTGTAGCAGAAAGGCTCGGTTTCGCGGTCATGAACCACGAACTTCGGAGCCCGCTTACGCTTATTAAACTGAACACACAATCAGCTATGAATATGCTGCCGTTTGAATTCAACAAACGTGTTTCCCAAACACTCAGCATTTTAGACATGCAAACGGACAGCATGATCCGGCTATTGGAGGAGTATAGGATAAGCACTCAGGATCAGTCATCCAGGCATAGGCTTACTGAATTCGAGCTCACAAAAATAATCGACGTAATTATCGGCGAGATACGGACGACCTATCCGTCACATAAATTTGAGCAATCCATTGACGGGCCGGCCTGGGTAAAAGCAGACAAACATCAAATCATCAGGGCGCTCATTAGCTATCTTATTAATTCTTTAAATCTTTCAGCACCGGCGTCAAAAATAACCATTGGCCTGATAAAAAAGGAGACCATGGTTGAGGTTGCCGTTTCAGGCACCGGTTCCATATTTGCACAGGATAAAGAGGGGGATCTTTTCAAACTGGCTGAGGCCCGGTGTGCGAGACTGGGAAAAGGATCAGCGTCTGGTTTGTCGCAGGCAAGAAATATAATTGAATCTCAAGGGGGGCAAGTTAAGGCAGGCTGTTATGAAAATCGCGGGTTCGTACTTTATTTTACCCTACCAATTCACCGAACTGCCGGGAAAAATCTTCAATAAAGCTACGTCCAGGCTTGCCCAGGCCTTTTGGGCCGTTCCGGATGAACCGGTACAATTATCGAACATTAATAAAATAACCCGTGACACTACCAAAAGGAAAAACAGCTCTTGTTACAGGTGGCAGCCCTGGGATCGGAGCATCAATTTTCATGTCCAACGATACTCTTCAAATTTTTGCATATTGTTTATCAAATCCGATGCTCCTCAGAAATAACTTCTATCGGTTTAAAATGGATACTTATTTGCGTACCATTGTTGTTTTCTATACGAATATCTCCGTTCAGCTGATAGGAAAGTCCTTTCATCAGGTTCATCCCTAATGTATTAGCCGACGTCAAATGAAAGCCAGCAGGCAAACCAACCCCGTCGTCAGTCATTAGGAGGTGATATTGATGATCTGCATCCTGATGGAACGATATGGCTATACTACCTCTTCTTCCATCTGGAAATGCATATTTCACGGCATTAGTGACGGCTTCATTGATGATCAATCCGACAGGAACAGCCTGGCTCACATCAATTTCCGCAGATTGTACATTTAAAACATAAGCAATGTTACTGTGCCCACTATAACTTTCTTTTAAGTAATTCATTAACTCATAAATGTAATCTGTGGAATTTATAAAAGTCATGCCTTGTGACTGATACAGTTTTTGATGAATTAATGACATTGAGTGCATACGCATTTGACTGTTTCGGATCGCCTCCAACGCGGATTCATTACTAATGTAGGCCGATTGAAGATTAAGTAAGCTTATCGTAATTTGAAGATTATTTTTGACCCTATGATGAATTTCACGGATCAACCACTCTTTTTCAGTGATTAAACTATCCTTCTCTGCAAGCAAGGCATCCTTTTCACTGATCAGGTTAATCAAAACCTTATTTTTACCATTAATTTCTTCACGACTGGTTCGCAGTTGATCGGTAAGCCGCTGTTTGAATTTAGATCGACCATAAAGTCCGCCAAGTAATAACAAGAGCACGACGATTGCTGCTACCGTGAGCTTCCTCGACGATTTAACATTCTGCAATTGTGTCTCCTTCAAAAGGGCCTGTTTTTTAAGCAATGCAATATCTTTCGCTTTTATCAAAATGTCTTTGTCTTTTCCCTTCACATTATACCTTAACTGAATGTCCGTGATCTGCTTGCTTTTGGCAATGTTGAATATTGAATCATTCAATATTTTATAATCCTGAAAATATTGCAGGGCACCTTTGAAATTTCCCGAAGCGGAATCAGCTACTGAAAGCAGATAGTTTATATTTCTCAGAAATACAACAGGCACAATTCCCTTATCCATTTTTAACACCTTATTCAAATATATTCTTCCTTTATCGTACCGCCCGGTGTGAACATAAAATTCCCCTAATGTATAATTGGCATTGTAAAAATGTTCCCTGTTATACGGGTCCATTTTTTGGTATTTAAGCATTTCCAGATAATAAAATTCTGCTTTTTCATATTGCTTAAGTGCGGTGTAGCAATCACCATATATCCTTGCTGCCAAACGATTATAATCTCCGGCAGTATCAGTAAAATTATAATGTGTTGCCTTAAAAAGGCGGAGAGCTTCGCCAGGCTTGTTTGTCTTTAATAACAAATTAGTGATAAGGCTGTGAAGAATGAAAAGCATTTCCTTATCGTGACATACCAACAATGCTTTTTTTGCCCAGAACAAACTGTTTTTATATTGGCTCAGATCCCTATAAATCATAGCCATTCGGTGATAGTAAAAATCCGCCCAGCCGGGATCGTATACTTCCTGAAAACTTTTTAGCATTTGTAAACCGCAGTCAAGCTCTTTGTCAGGATCCCCGTTCACCGCATGTAATGAAGCCAGCTTTTCGTAGGCGATATATTTCTTGTGTATTCCGTTGGCTTCATAAAACTCGATCAGCTTGTAAAGTTCTTTCTCAGAAAAATCAAGGTGACCTGTTGCGCTGCTGTTATCGATGATCTTGATCCGCAATTCCTCCTGCAGGTTCTTGTTCTTCGTTTTTTCAAATAACGAAAGCACATGCTGAAAATTCTTTAAATTTTCCTCATAGGGGATACTGTGATCTGCCCTGTCAGCATAATCATAAGCTACAAGAGCAGCTTTGTCTGGTCTCCCTGATTTCGTATATAGCTTAAAGACTTCATCATAAATCGTCTTTGCTTTTAAAACACGGCCGTATCTGAGATCAATCTTACCTTCGAGTAATTTCAAATCCGTATGGTCCTGAAAAGTGCCCGACTCTTTGACAGCATTCCTGGTTAAATTAAAATAAATACCTGTGCTATCCGGGGTACTTTCATTTCCTTCTGACTCGTCCAGATAGAAGGTGGTTAAAGATATCAGCGCTGCAATTCTGACTTCAGCTGTCTTGCATATTTTTAAACTATATAACAAAGAATCTTTTCTGCTCATTTGTCCGTGCACCCTTTCGGACAACCCACTCAAGATAATAACTGCATAAATTAATAAAACCCGGTTAAACATCACAGAATCAATAAGTTCTCAGCTTTTAATAATTATCTTTCTTACAATGGTGATTTCGTGCTAAAGCGTTTATCTGTGCTGTCATCGAACAAAAGTCAGGCTACGCATAGGCAAGCACAATGCCCACGAATCCTAATGAAATATAAACCCCAAAAAGCTTTGCGCACAAATTGATGAGTGCAGGAACAACAAAGATTTGGAAATCTTTTATTTAAACGTCAATGAACAGTCACTGCAGATGCCCGCTGAAATCATGAACTGTTAAATTAACACAAGAAGTATTTTACTAATTCTATACCAAATAACACCATATTGATTATCAGTATTTTAATAAAAAAATAACAAAATTCAGTTGCGAAATTTAGTAATAAAACAACCCATTGACGATATAGCGTAAGCCTATCAACAATCAAATGTATAAGTCAATCTGCCATTTTTTCGGATCACTGCTTCGCCCGTCAAGGTTGCTAACTTCAATCCTATGCTTCAGTTTTTTAAATAAAATCCAGCCTTTTTCAGGCGGCAGATTAGCAATTACTACATGCCTTACAATTTGCATCGAGAAAAAAACAGCGCCCCCTTCCAGTAGAGGGAACTAAAGCCTGGCCGTAGGCAATGCCATAAGTAATAATACCATCTTAATTTCAGCATATAGCCTCTATTTTCATTGTCCGAAAAAGACAACTTATTTCCTGTACTCGGTAAAACAGACCAAAGACCGTCTTCAAATATTTACCTCCATCCCCACTCTAACACCGTAAAAATACAGTACCGCTATATTTTTTTCATTTTCCTCTTATGGTTCCTATTCCCTTTCCCGTCATATCTTAAACCCGCTAAGAAACGGCTATGGAAAAGAAACAACTCAAAGGGCTGTTTAAAAAATATCACGAGGGCACCTGCACCGAGGAAGAAAAAACCTTGCTGGAGAACTGGTATTTGCAGTATAATGAACATGAGACAGGACTCTCCACCCGGAAAATTGGGGCTGTCGGCAGACGGATCTTTCGTGAACTTCCCGGGAATGAATCTTCCTTTTTAAGGATTGGCGTGGTGATCACCCTTGCTGCAGTACTGATCGGCCTGTTGATTTCCGTTACCGTAAAACTTATTTTCGATGATCCGTCCAAAAAAGGGATAGCCGCCGTCCATGATATATCACCTGGTTCGAACAAAGCAGTACTGACCTTAGCTGATGGTGAAAGGATCGACCTCAAAAAGGCGGTAAACGGAGAAATAGCCAGCCAGGGCAATATCCGGATCGTCAAAAATGCAGACGGGGAATTAACCTACAGGAACGGACGAAACATGCCACCGGGCGAAACCCTGTTCAATACGATCTCCACCCCGAACAGCGGGCAATGGTTCGTAGTGCTGCCCGACGGCACTAGGGTCTGGCTCAATAACACCTCCTCCTTTACCTACCCTGCTTCCTTTGTCGATCAGAAAGAGCGCGTCGTACAGTTGAGCGGTGAAGCCTACTTCGAGGTAGCCAAAGACAAAGCGCATCCCTTTATCGTCAGGACCAGCCAGCAGGAGATCAGGGTTTTGGGCACCCATTTTAACATCAACAGCTTTGCCGATGAACTGTCCGTAAAAACCACACTGCTGGAAGGCAGCGTCAAAGTCATGCTTTCAGCCAGACAGGTCACCAAAATATTACGACCCGGCCAGCAATCCGTTCTATCGGATAATAACCTCACCATACGAGCCGTGGACCCGCAGCAGGCGGTTGCCTGGAAAAACGGTTATTTCCGGTTCAACAACGAAACCATCAGGGGCATTATGCGGCAGCTGGCCCGGTGGTACGATATCGAGGTCGGTTATGAGGGGCCCGTTTCAACGGAAGGGCTGAACGGAAAAGTTTCACGCTATAAAAATATAAGCCAGGTGCTGAAGGCACTGGAGGCTACCGGAACAGTCCGCTTTAAAGTGGCAGGAAGGAGGGTAACCGTCATGAAGTAAGATAACGATCAGTTAGTTAATTAAAGCCAGGAAACCGGGTGCAACCGGTGACCTGGCTTAAGCTGACTCCCTAATTTATCAAATTAAGAAACCGCGGTGCACCTCACCCATCTCGACAATGTACAGGTGCAACGCATAACCATGCTCGAACGAATGTACAATTTTTACATTAAAAAATTGGTTCGGCCGCCCGGCCGCACCTCAAAACTATGGCAGATCATGCGCATAACAACCTTTTTATTGTTAACCGTGATCATGCAGGTCAGTGCAAGGACTCTCGCACAACAGATTACCCTTTCCGAAAAAAACGCCAGCCTGCTGGCTGTATTTGAAAAAATAAGCAACCAAACCGGCTACGATTTTATTTTACCGAGCGGAATATCTGACATGGCGCGTCCCGTGACCATCGAGGCGAGAAATGAAGATTTCAGAACAGTCATCCACCGTGTACTTGCCGGCCAGCCCTTCGATTATACCATTGAAAATAAGATCATCGTTATTTCCAGGAAAGTGCCTACAGGTACGCCGGCTCCCCAAAACGCTGTGCCCCTGACCAGGGTAAGCGGCAGGGTCACCGGCCAGAATGGCATCCCCCTGGCGGGTGCCACAGTAAGTATAAAAGATACCCGGCAGACCGCTGTTACCAATGAAAGAGGTGAATTTGTACTGGACAACATGACGCTCC
This sequence comes from Mucilaginibacter celer, assembly GCF_003576455.2. Taxonomy (NCBI): domain Bacteria; kingdom Pseudomonadati; phylum Bacteroidota; class Sphingobacteriia; order Sphingobacteriales; family Sphingobacteriaceae; genus Mucilaginibacter; species Mucilaginibacter celer. Next base: position 593,669 of record NZ_CP032869.1, on the reverse strand, counting down.
CCTGTGTGATCAGGGTTTCGTTTATCGGTTATAAAAGCACAGAGATCCCCCTCGTCAAGGACACACCCTATTTAACGATCTCTCTGGCAGCGGCCGATTCCAGGCTGGAGGAAGTCCGGGTCGTCTCCACCGGCTACCAGTCTCTCCCCAAAGAACGGGCAACGGGTGCTTTTGTACAGCTGGACAGCACCCTGGTCAACAGGCGGATCAGCACTGACGTGCTGAGCAGGCTTGAGGGGATCGTTCCCGGCCTGCTGGTCAACAGGAACACGCTGAATTCAGTGACAGGCGGGACCGATATCAGCATCCGCGGGCACAGCACCCTATACGCCAACGACCAGCCGCTGATCGTCGTCGATAACTTCCCCTACGACGGGGATATCAACAATATCAACCCCAACGATGTCGCCGGCATAACAATATTGAAAGATGCGGCTGCCGCCTCCATATGGGGCGTCCGCTCCGGTAATGGCGTCATCGTCATTACGACCAAAAAAGGAAGGACGAACCGGCAGCTTTTAATCGACCTGACGGCGAACTTCACCTCGGGTAACCTCCCCGATGCGTTTTACAACCCGGCATTCCTGGACAGCAAGGATTTTATCGGCGTTGAAAAGACATTATTCGCCAGCGGTTTTTACAACACGCAGCTGACCAGCCAGCGGCGTCTGCCGGTATCGCCCGTCGTCCAGCTGCTCGCAGACCAGCGCGCGGGCAAGATCGATGCGGACCAGGTTAACAGCCAGATCGGGATCCTTGAAAAAACGGACATCAGGAACGATATCGAAAAATACCTGTACAGGAGAAGCCTGAACCAGCAATACAGCCTGAGCCTGAACGGTGGTGGCGAAAGGAACACTTATTATTTTTCCGCAGGATATGACCATAATACAGCGAACCTGACCGGGAACAAAAACGACCGCCTCACACTGACCAGCCAACAGACGTTCCGGCCTTTCCGGGATCTGGAAGTTACAGCCGGGATCAATTACGTGCAGGGTAATGCAATCAATAATGGAATCAGCAGCCTCGTTACCGGCGGAACCTACGGCAAAATATACCCTTATGCCCGGCTGGCGGACGCGGACGGCAACGCCCTTGCCATTGTAAAAGACTACAACTATTCCTGGGTCACCGATCCTGTAGCGCAGCGGGGCCTGTTGAACTGGCAATATAAACCCCTTGACGAAATCAGGAATTCCGATAACAGTACACGTTCCGAGGACATCCGGCTCAATGCCGGCCTGAACTACAGTTTCCTGCGGGCTTTTAACGCGGAAATCAAATACCAGTACCAGAACTCAGCTTCCGACGTCAACAATTATTACAGCAGGGACAGTTATTATACACGTAACCTGATCAACCAGTTCACCCTCGTTAACGGGAGCAGCATAACCCATAACATACCGCTCGGCGGAATCTTGCAAAAGTCCGACAGCCGACTGGTTTCGCAGCGTGTACGCGGGCAGCTTAATTTTAATAAAGCCTGGTCGGCGGACCATTCAGTGACCGTCCTCGCCGGGGCGGAGCTCAACGACGCCGTCACCAGCGCGAACAGCAATACGGTATATGGTTACGACAAAGACTTGCAGACCTCCCAGTTTGTCGACAATATCTCCTACTTTAAACAAAACCCTTCCGGAATATTCACCAGAATCCCGGGACAACTCGGCTTCAGCAAGCTGACTGACCGTTATATCTCCTATTTCGGCAATGCGGGCTATATTTATAAAAACCGGTATACTTTCTCGCTGAGCGGACGGATCGACAGGTCGAACCTTTTTGGTGTCAATACCAACCAGAAAGCCGTCCCGCTTTATTCTGCCGGGCTGGGATGGACCGCGAGCAAAGAACCCTTTTACAAAATTCCCTGGCTCCCCTACCTGAAGCTGCGGGCCACATTCGGGTACAACGGCAATGTTGATAAGAATGTGGTGGCCGTCACTACCATCCGGCAAAATACGAACAACTATTACAGCAACGGCCTGCTGTTCTCCAACATCGACAACCCGGCCAACCCGGACCTAAGGTGGGAAAAAATACGCATGGTCAATATGGGTATCGACTTCTCCACCGGGAACCGCAGGATATGGGGCAGCTTCGACTTTTACCTGAAAAAAGGGATCGATCTTTTCGGCGATTCTCCGCTGGCCCCTTCGGTAGGCTTCATTTCCTTCCGGGGCAACACCGCGAATACCTCAGGCAAAGGCCTGGATCTCGTCCTGAACTCACGTAATATAGCCGTCGGAAACTTCGGCTGGCAAAGCGTTTTCCAGTTGAGCTACGCGTTGGACAGGATCACGAAATACGATGTAAAGCAGACCGCCGCCGGAGCGCTGGCAGGGGGCGCCAACATAGTACCTGTTACCGGCAACCCGCTGTTCGCGGTTTACAGTTACAGCTTTGCGGGGCTCAGCCACGATAAAGGCGATCCGCAGGGCATCCTGAACGGGGTGGTCAGCACGGATTATACGGCGATCATCAACAGCACCGCTTTGAAGGACCTGGTCTTTAACGGGCCGTCCAGGCCGACGACATTCGGATCGTTGAACAACACGTTCAGTTACCGTGACTTCTCGTTGTCTGTCAATATCATCTACAAGCTGAATTATTATTTCAGGCGTTCGTCCATATCTTACAGCGGCCTGTATAACGGCTGGTACGGCCATGAGGATTATACGAAAAGATGGCAGAATCCAGGTGATGAATCAAAGACCACCGTACCATCGGCGCAGCTACCCCCAGTCGACAATAACCGGGAAACTTTTTACAGTTACTCATCCGTACTCGTGGACAAAGGTGATCATATACGCCTGCAGGACGTCAATGTCGCCTACGATATCAAAAAGCAGGCCTGGAAAAAAATGCCTTTCCGTTATCTCCAGGTTTACGGGTATGTCAACAACATCGCGATCCTTTGGCGCGCGAACCACGACCAACTCGACCCGGACCTGTATTCGGCCTCAGCTTATCCTTTACCAAGAACGTTTGCATTCGGCTTAAAAGCCGGGCTTTAAAATTTGATGAAATGAAAAACAGATATTACCGCCAGCCGGCCTTTGGCCGGAAAAATACGCCCCTGGTTCCCGCAGGGTCAAAGCGGCTACACTATGGCCTGTTACTGGCAATTCTGATGGCTTGCCTCGGCTGTAAAAAGCAGGATGATTTCCTGGATGCTAAAACAAACGCCGCATTGAGCGTCCCGAAGACGCTGGAGGATTACCAGTCCCTGCTGCATAATGAAGGTGTCTTTAATGCCCAGGACCCGGCGCTGGGTCAGATCGCATCGGATGACTATTACGTTTCCTCTGCTGACTGGGCCAGCCTGTATACGACACAGGAAATAAACGGCTACATCTGGGCGAAAAAGGTTTATGACGCCGGTGCCAACATCCTGGACTGGTCGAACCCGTATATCCAGGTATATTATGCGAACACCGTTCTCGATGCTCTGGCAAAAATGAAGGTTAACGCCACCGACCAGGCAAAGTTCAACACGGTCAGAGGGAACGCCCTTTTCTACCGCGCCAATGCCTTCTACAATCTTGTCCAGACCTTTGCGTTGCCATATGATCCCCAAACGTCGGCCACCGACCCGGGTATCCCGCTCCGTTTAAATTCGGACCTTACCGTTAAATCCACCCGGGCGACGGTCCGGGCCTGTTATGACCAGGTGATCACCGACCTGCAGGCAGCGGCCGCACTATTGCCGGACAAACCACTATACAGGACAGAAGCTTCAAAGGCTGCGGCATGCGGCATGCTGGCCAGGGTATATCTGGCCGTCACCGACTACCGGCAGGCTTATAAGTATGCAGACCAGAGCCTTGCCATACATGCAGACCTTGTCGATTACAATACGCTGAAGCCGAATGATTATACGATCAGCAACGATTTCCTGGCGGAAGACATCTATCATTCGGCACTGATCAGTTATAGTATTATATCGGTTAACTACAAAGCAGTCACCGACTCTGTTTTGTATGCTTCATACAATGATAACGACCTAAGAAAATCCGCATTCTTTATCCTGAACAAGGGGCTACCCTATTTCCGTGGCTCCTACGACTTTAAAGGGAACCTGTTCAGCGGGATCGCTACCGACGAGATGTACCTTATCCGTGCGGAATGCAGCGCGAGGCTGGGCGACAAAAACGCCGCGCTCACCGACCTGAACACGCTGATGGCCAAACGGTGGAAGACGGGTACTTTCATCCCTTTTGAGGCAGGGAGTTCCGCCGACGCACTGAACATCATCCTGACAGAACGCAGGAAGGAGCTGTTGTTCCGGGGCCTTCGCTGGACCGACCTGAGAAGGTTGAATAAAGAACCTGGTTTAGAGGTAACGCCGGTCAGGAACATCGAAGGCACGCAGTACAACCTTCCCCCGAACGATAAACGTTACGCCTGGCCTATTCCGGACAATGAAATTCAGGTCAGCGGAATCCCTCAAAACCCACGCTAATGAACTTTTCCATAAAAATAAAATTTTTGATGACCTGCCTGGCCCTGCTGGTCTGTCAGCTTGCGGAGGCCAGGCATTTTACCGTGAAGCAGAAAAACGAAGTGACCGTATCAGGCTATGCCGAGAGGCTCAACGATGGAGACACGATCGTGCTAAATCTTTATAAGTTTGGCGAGTTCGCACAACACCCTTTATCTAAAACTACGTTTACAACTGTCGCATCCCATCGCCGTTTTCATATTAGCTTTCCTGTAAGCGCCCGGGCGCGGTACGTTGATCTGATCCTACCGGCTGGGACGGGTTGCTATTTCGCGGGGTACCTTGTAACGGCCGGGGACCAGGTGAACATCAGCATGAAACAGCAGCAGGTGTTTTTTACCGGCCAAGGAAGTGCTTGCTGGAAAGTAAAGTTTAAAAGCGACAGTTTACAAAAAGTTTTTTTTAGGGAGCAAAAGGGTATACCTACATTGGAGAGCAAGACCCGTTTGATCAACGCACTAACCCAAGCGAGGCTGGCCACACTGAAAGCTGACAGTATCCGTTTACCTCCGGTAATCTATCATATCCTGAAGGCCGATATCCTGGGAGAGGAAATGTTACTGGCTTACAACTATACTAAGACGTTTTACCAGAACGGAGGTACCAGCCGGCCGGCTGCTTTCAACCAGTCGGTTAAATACGCGGAAGAGGCAATCGGTGAATCAGCAGTTTATGCCAACGATTTTATTGCCGGGCAGATTGCCCGGTACAAACTGGACTCCTGTATAATACCTGATCAACCTTTTTCATTGCCCAAGGCCTATGCCTTCTTTAAAACCGGAACGGGCTTCAGTAAATCGCTAAAAGAAAAGCTGATAACCTATCTTTTATTTATGGAACGGACCAGTAAAGAGATCGTGCCTTTGCTTGCTGATGCATCCGCTTTTGTGACCGGTGGCGATATGGCCAAAGTACTTGAAGAACTCAGCACATCAGTAATGCCGGGCGCCCGGGCTTACGATTTCAGCCTACCGGATACCGCGGGTAAGCTTGTACATTCCGGGGATTTTAAAGACAAGGTGGTGCTGATGGATTTTTGGTTTACCGGTTGCGGCGCCTGTCTGAAGATCAAGCCGGAGTTGGAAAAAATTGAAAAATTGTACCAGGGGAAAGATGTTGTGTTTATCAGTGTTGGACTGGACAAATCCAAAACACAGTGGCTGAGTTCGGTGCGGCAAAACAAATATAGCACGCGCCAGAGTAAGAATCTGTTTACGGAATCACAAGCCTTTAACCATCCCATAGCCAGGCATTACAATATTACGGGCTGCCCGACGCTAATCCTCGTCGACAGGAACGGCAACATTTTGCGGATCCCGGAAAGTCCCTTAGATGATGGCGGTAACGGATTGGTGAATGCTATCAACGAAACGCTCCGATAAGATCAGGGTAAGCTTCCATAGGAAGCTTACCCTTTTCAATTAATTGTGCAATTTTCCTGTTGAGGCGTTCTGCACGTTAGCACCAGGAGGAAGCTGATCAGCGTAAGCGCCGCCGGTTACATCATAGGTCGATGTAATGGTACAGGCAGCATTAGGTGTTGTAGTCGCATTACAACCCGGAGGAGCTGAAGTAAACCAGTCGAAGTGACCGGCACTGGTGATCCTGCCATAATAAAGTAAGCCCTGAGTTTTTTTAGGATGGTTAATCGCGTATGCGCTTCCCATACCGCTTAGTGCAGCAATGGCCATCAGGCCGATTCTGATCTTTTTCATGTTACGAAATTTAAGTTTAATAAATTGGCCAATTTTTTCAGGCATTGGCTTTGGCCTGCTTTCCCGCGCGTGAAATATTTTTGATGCCGGAGCTTTATCTGCCGTCTCCCGGCCTGCTTTCCGTTCCGGACTGTTTTATTAGAAAAATGAATGCGAGCGCTAGGCCGGTAAAGCATAAATTAAACAGGAGATGCTGGCCCCAGCTAAGTGCCTGGATTACCCCTCCGCAGGAGCAGGGTACCCTTGGAAACAGGTGCAATAAAATTGCGGCAATGTATAAAGAGAACAAACCCATCAGTATTAAATAAGCGTACGCTGCGTATTTCCTGGTTCTGTCGAAAAACAAGCCCAACGCGAATATGATTTCTGCCGGAGGTATCGTCCAGATCAGTGCATCAGCGAACCAGGACGGAAAGGGCTGGTTGTGCATGGCCCTGGTAAAAGCCGGCATATTCACCAGTTTACTGAAACCTGCGTATAGGAACAACAGTGCCAGGAGAGCTGCAATGACCTCGGTTAAAATCTTTTTATTCATGTCTGTCGTTATTATTGATCAAAGGAAAAGGAAAACCCAGCCTGCCGGGATGAACCACTCTCATCAGGAAATGAATAATACCGCAATTTCCGGACAGGTAACCTGCAGCCGGCTTCGAAAAATGATGGTGCAGCCAGTAAACACTCCCGTCGGCATTGGTATTAAAACAATGAACCAGGAAATCAGCGATGTGGCGCGCCCGCTCCGCCCATTCTTCTTCCCCAAAGACCCGGTACGCTTCGAGATAGACCTCCCCCAACCCGCTCATTCCGTCAGCGGAATCGACGGCATTGGCCGAAAGGGATTTCGGGTAAACTGATAAAGCCGTCCCGGCTATGGTTTTATATCCCGGTTCCCCGTATACCTCGAAGGCCTTAATAAATGTCAATGCGATACCGGCAGCGCCGTTTTCCAGCCATGGATCTCCCACCTGTCCATTATTGTTCGCCAACCACATTTGTTTTCCGTCGACCTGCCTGTACTGGCTGCTTAAATAACGGAGCCCCCTGATGATGCTATCATCCAGCCGGTGCGCATCGAAACGCAAACGGTAGGTCAGCAGAAAATAAAGGATGCCGCTGACACCACTGGCGAACCCGTTGATCTTGAAATCGCTGCGATAGCCCGGAGTCCCTTCGGTCTGCCAGGAACCGTCCGGTTCCTGTTCGCGGAGGAGAAAGGCCACGATGCCGGAGAGCTGCTTTTCCACTTCTCCGGACAGGACACTATAACAGGTGATCAGTGCCATTCCCTGACCTGTCAGCCCCGTGCAGAGGCTGAGATCAGTTGCAGCCGGCATTAACAGGCGCTGCATTAAACCCAACCTTGCGGCCTCCGCGTTCCAATGACCCGCTCCCTTCATTACCAACAGGGCCATCGCGATTCCGTAAGTACCATGCCAAAGGCCCGCGCCGACAGTTTCCGGATTTTCAACGGCCATCTCCAGCAGTACAACGTGACGATCTATGGTGCCCCGCAGCCCGCTAAGATCATATCCCAGGCCCCCGGCCTGTACAAGGCAGAGCAAGGTCCCTGCCGTACCTGAATACAGGCCGGGGTGCCATCCGTGCAAGACCAGTTCATTTGCCGTCAGGTTACCCTTCCCGTCGTGTTTAGCGCCCCAGCGCCCGTCCTGCTCCAGCATAACGGGGTTACCCAAAGCATTGAGAGCCCTTTGGGTAATACCAGCCAGGCCCTGCCTCGTGACCGCCGAAGGAACAGCATCCCGCTCACAGGCATCGCCGGTCAGTAGCAATGCGTCATAGACGTCCAAAGCTCTAAGGATGGTCTGTAAAGATGGCCTCCGGTCTTCATCAGCGTTTAAACAGTCACAGATCAGATCGGTTAGTGAGCCACTGCACAGATGATAGTACAGGTTTTGGTGTAACCACGCCCTGTCCCCCGTATCAAATTTTTTAGGCGAAAGCCCGGTAAATGCCTTAAGCAATAAGGCCCCCAGCGCATAAATATCGTCTCCGAATGACGGAGGCCTTTGATCCAACTGCCGGGGCGACATATAACCCGGGGTTCCCAGAATAAATGCAGGAGCCGGCTCGCCGGTTCTTATATCACAGCATAATTCTATATCAATTGCTATTACCTCTCCTGTTTGGGTTACCAGGAAATTTCCGGGGGTCACATCCCTGTGCACGATACCGTACTTGTGAAAAGTACCCACTACCGTTACCGTCTTCTTCAGACAGCTTATAATTTCACGCCTGATATCCGCCCTCAGGGACGGCCACATGACCCCCTGCTGTGTTGCGGCAAGTTTCTCGTTGAGCGTTAATCCTTCAATATGCTGCAGGACGAGATATGCATTGTCGTCCTTCCTGAAAATTTCGTAGGCTTGGGGCAAGATACATTCCGGGGCCAATAACCTGTGTATCTGGTATTGCCATTGCAGCCTGTCCCTGATATCCCTGCCGGCCTCGTCATGGCACTGAAACATCAGGCCCTGTTTTGCCACACAGAGCCGCAAATGATTTAGCGGGAACAGTTGTACACATTTCAGCACATTTCCCTTCGCATCACGCTTCAAAACCCCTGTCGGAACATATTTATGGTTCAACAACCGGCCCTGCCTTCTTTTTTTCAACTTTTTAAAAACCCCGAAAGGCCACCCGGTCCCCGTTTCACCCAGCCGTTCCAACAACCAGTCTTCCGCGCTAAATATTCCGGCGGGAGAAAAATGCCGGCTTCCGTTAAACAGGAGAGGTTCAGGAAAAATGCCGTACGACACATAGATACTGCCTGAAAGCAAAACAGCCGAAGGTATGGCGGGCCCTTTAATACCCGAGGTCCTGGTCAGGATTTCAGCTGCGATATCATATGCCGGCTGATCCGCGGGTAAATAAATGTGCAGCACTTTGCCTGTATAAGAAAACCCCGCCCTGCCATCGAGGATGATATTATGAGCACACTCATCAACCGGGATGGCGAACGGAATAGCTAACGCCGCTAGGTAATCCAAAATCCAGCTCAATAATCCGGACATTTGTTGCCTGATCACGGAAATATAAATGCTCCAGCAATTCTCTCCGGATAACCCGCCGGCCATTAGGTAGGGGTATCGGACTGTAAAGGGTAAATGACGTTCAAGCAAATAACTGCTGTAGCCGGTTTTAACATGCTGAGCGGCCAGGGCAACCCTGTTGGGATCTTCGTATAAACCTGTTAGCTTATGATTATTTGCCTGTTGATTTTCCATAGGTTAGTTGGTGACCATCACCCTGATTACAAGCAAAGTAACCGCAATTCAAAAAGGAAAAACAGTGGCAAATGGGTAGTAGAATTCTATCAATAAAACAATTTAAAACTTTTAGGAATATTTATTAAATCACAGTAATAAGCCTATGCGGGGATATTTTTGGTCATTATTACCAGTAATATCCCCTACAGATCTTTATTACCCTTTATCCGGTATCTGCCACAGAAAATATGATATAAACTTCAATATACCCAAAGAGCCTTCTGATAAAAATGGATAGTGTGATAGCTGCGTTGCTGATTGTTTTCTGCGGGTCTTTGATTATGTTCAGCTACCGCCTCTTTTCAGCTGTTTTGACGGGGCAGGGCGATACTGCGTCAGGCCGGTCCTATCACCAACCATTAATTGATTGGTCAGACCCTGCAGCAACATGGAAATATTTCATAGTTTTGGAGCCTAAAAAAATGAATATGGAAAACTTTCAGAAATTAAAAGAATTGATCGCTGCCGCGGAAGCGGACGCGGCAAGTTTTTACGAAAAAGGCAACAAAGCTGCCGGCACCCGCCTTAGAAATGCGATGCAATCGTTAAAAATGTTGGCGACGGACATCCGCAAAGAAGTAACAGAAAAAAAGAACGCACAATAATTAAAAAACTGTTTTGGGTTAGCCCTGGTCAAAAATGGCCCGGGCTATTTTGTTTCTATTCCGTATTGCTCAGCTCCCTCTGGACGATCAGTTCGATGTCCCTTTTGATCGCGAGGTAATTTTCCATAAGCGCTTCCGGTTTGAGCTGCCTGATCTCCGGCAGTTTCTGGTATTTCTCCTCTTCCGCTTTGATCGCCTCGTGGTCATTGATGATCTCGTTATGAAAAACCTTCAGTTCGATCTTATTGCCCGGCTCGTCCGCAACCATACCCACGAACTCCCCGGAAGACAGGGTGGATATTTTCGAGGCCGGGATCGCGAAATCCAGCTGCATCGATTTGCTTACCGACGTATCCTGACTGTTGACCGTCATGCTTTGCCGTTCCTGCATGATCTTGCCGAATCGCTCGCTTAGCTGTTTTGCCGTATCCCCGAATACCTGCCCACAGATGACATTGCCCACAATATTCATGATCACTTCGGCCAGTTCCCTGCCGTAATCCTTTTTCAGCTGGCTGTAATCCTGTACGGCCAGGGTGGTAGCGACTTTGTTTGAGCGCGCCGTAGCGATCAGGCTGTCCATATTATTGAAGTAAATTGTGGGGAACTCGTCAAAGATCAGGTTACACTTCAACTTGTTTTTTTGATTAACCAGTTTAATTGTCCGGGAAATATAAAGGCTCAGCACCGCGCCGTATACCTGCTGTTTCAGCGGATTGTTGCCCATACAGATGATCTTCGGCGCTTCCGGGTTATTCAGGTCCAGCGTAAAATCGTTACCGGACAGCACATAATATAATGCCGGGGACACCAGACGGGCCATGCTGATCTTGGCGCTGGCCACCTGTCCCTCCAGCTGATCATAGGCCTCATTTTGCCAGGCAGAGATAAAAGGATTGATCAGCACCTCGATCTCCGGTTCCGTTCTCAGGAGCGCGAACAAGTATTTATAGTCCACCTGGGCCAACTCAATGACATGCGGCAGCGTACAATACCTGCCGCCTTCGTATTTCCGCAGGAACCAGATCAGGGCAGTTACAAAATTGACAGGTGATTCTACAAAAAAGTCGCCCTGCTTTTTGATCCATTCCCGGTTGAGGCCGAGCATAAAGGTCCGCGATGATTCCATCGCGTCGGTAATGTCGTCCATACTGCCTGGCTCAATAGGGTTACAGCGGTGCCTGATCTTGTCAAAATCGATGAACCAGATGGTCGGCTTGACTTTGTAATTGCCGGCATATTTCATCAGGGCGTTATAGGCGATCACCGAAAGGTCGTCGAACTTGAAATCATAGATCAGCATACCGAACCCCTTCCGGATATGTTGCGTGATGATATGGCGCACCACGAAATAGGATTTGCCCCCGCCAGGCCGGCCCGCGATCAGCGTCGAGGCGAAGGGCTGGATCAGGTTGATCCAGCTGCGCCTTTTCTTTCCTTTCAGCCGGTACTGTGCAGGCAGGTTGACGGAGTACTCGTTTTCAAGTTTGCGTTCCTCCTGCGGAAAGGTTTCGTTTTCCTTATTAAAAATATCTCCTGCCAGACTGATATGCAACAGGCGCGACAATAAAGAACCGGCGACCAGGATGAAACCATAGCCCAGAGCGGATAAACCCATATACATTATTGCAATGAGCATTAATTTCCCGGATAAATCGAACAACAGGTTACTCATAAAATAAAGCATCAGACCTGTCAACCCATAGCCCCAAATGCTCTGTTTACGGATCGTTTCATCCTTTTTTCCTTTACTGCCGATCAGGGAAACGAGCAACAGCAGCAGCGCTGCAAGCTTTGCGTAAAGCACTGTTTTAAAAATACCCATCCGGGATATCGGTAACAACACCTTATTGACCACGGGCGAGGTGAGTTGCCATTGTGCAAATGCAGGGTAACAGCACAAATAAAAATGAATGATTAAAATCGAAATGCTTAGCAGCCTGGTAAAATCGATGATCTTCCGTAAGGCCTGTTCGTTTTCTCCAGTTTGCATAATGACATCTTATAAATTCAACCTTTTACGTTTCTTTCTTTTCTTTTTTTGCAGGAACTGTCCTCCAACCTCTGTTTCCTGGTTTTCCTGCCGCAACAGCATCTCCAAAAACGAATCCCCCGCTGACACCTGCCCTGATTCGGTAAAACCAAGCCAGCTTACAGTCTTTTTTTCCGGAACCCCGGAAACATTTTCCCGCTGTTCATCGACACGCGGCTCCGCCTGCAGACGGCCGATAATCCCTGAGGCACTGTACTGTTTACCAAGGTCGCTTCCGTTAAACACGGCTTTAAGCTCATGGTCAACAAAGGTTACGCCGTATACCCGGCCATCGTCGTTGCTCCTGACCACCGCCTGAACACCAAAGGCCCGGAGTTGCTTCTGGAGTCCGGCAATGGAACCGCATCCCGGGGCGCAACGATCGATCTTTTCCCGGAGCTTATCCCTGACCAGCCGCCTTAGCGCTTCATTCAGCACAAATCGCTGCTCCAGCCTGCTCAGTGTCGGCTTACCGTAGATCGCGCTGGCCTTAATGGGTACGCTGATCTTTTCACCCCTGCTTCCCAGGATGTAATAATGGAGCCCGTTCCGGGCGAACATAACCGAGGTCTTGCCACCCCGGTCTGCTAGTACATTAAATTGATTAAGGACTGCGTTGAGTTCAGGCAAGCTGGTGAACTTGTAGTTCCGGATAACCTCGTTAACAACGTTCGTAACCGCTCTTTTAGACGCCGACTTTCCGTATTGTACAGGAACGAGATCGATCTTTTCCGGCTTCAGGTCTTTATTTTTTGAGCCGGCTTTCACTAAGCCAAACCTGTCCTCTATGTCTTGTCGTGCCTGTTCCGACTGATTTTTTCCGAGGTTATGCAAACTGATCCGCCTCCCGTCCGGCTCGATATTGGTAGACACAATATGGATATGGGGATGCCCTGCGTCGGTATGGCGGTAAACCAAGTAAGGCTGATCTTCAAAACCGATCCCTTTCATATAGGCGTCAGCTATGGAAACCAGGGTGTCCCCGTCAGGCTTTTCAAGGGGGTCAAAATTGAGCGAGATATGCACCGTATTGGTTTGTACCCGCAAGTTCTTCCCGGCCTGATCTTTCAGGCGGTACAGCTTGTCATCAAAGGAAAGGTCCTGCGCGTTTTTGAGGTATCCCCTGGCCACAAGCAGTTCCGCTTTCGCCTCCTTCACCTTATGCTCATTGTAGTTGAGCGCGCCGGTCAGGCTTTTTCCGCTTTTAATTTTTGCAACCATAAATCCGCGTAATTTTTCATCCGGTCCCGGATCTCACTCATGGCGGGCTCCAGTTTTCCATGGATAACTTCAAGCAATGTCGACCAGAGCCGGGGATCCGGGAAGCCATGCGCGGCATTTATATTCCTCACGGCCTGGTTGAGATTATTGCCAATAGGGTTCAATTCTTTCCGGAGCAGGACCAGCTCCTGAAGTACTTCGTCCATGGACTGGTCACGGGTCAGCACGGTTACCGGCTTGCCCATCAAAAGCGCCCTGTGGTATTCGCTCATGGTTTGAAAAGTTGTTTTTCCCAAGCGTGTTTCCAGTGTTTTGTATTCCTCGGGCTTTAGCCTTATGTTCAGCCAACGGCACCTGTTTTCTGCTTTCTCTTCCATAACAATCCATCATGATCAGACCGACTCTGGAGCGTTTGATACCCTTCCCCGGACTGACTCCGGAAGGAAGGGCAAGATCCGTTTGTGACACAAACGTACATCTTGCTAACCGCAGAAAAACAGCGGTTTAATTCCCTGCCCATATCTGTCAGCCATACACAAGTTCTCATTTTTCACTATCCTCAATTACCTACCGGAACCCTATAAAAGACATTTACTTTTCAGGACGCGGTGATTTGGCATCAAGAAAATACGTCAGGGCCAAGATATTGATCGCCTTTAAAGAGAGGTCCTGGTCTACGCCATAGGACCTCATCCGCTTCAGCAGGCTTTTAGGGATCCAGGTATTCAATTGCGCTTCCTCCTCTTTATCAGCCGGCAGTTCCTTTACCGGCCGGACTTCCTGCACGGGTGTTTTCGCCGGTTCTCTTTTCAATTTATCAGCGAGGCTGCCCAGCTTATTTTTGTAATCTTCCATGTTGCCAATTCCCTTCTATATCATTACAGCAATGCATCAGACAGTGACCAACACTGTAATTACATCATTACATAATTCTGTAAACGCATAATCCTGTAAATACATAATCCTGCATTTACAGGATTGCCAATCCCTCAAAATACATCTTACTGCAAGTGCATAACTGCATAAATCCACGAATACATAATTACTGATTTATGTACTGATCAGGTCAACGATTTCCCCGGCCAGCGCGGTAAGCTCATTTTTGGCTTTCAAATCGGTCCCGTTAATTACCCCGGTCGTAATCGCGGACCTGGTGATGCTCACACGGTCATGTATCATCGTGGCTAACAACGGGGTGCCAAGGCTTTCCAGCAACGCTGTTACATCTCTGGTAACACCGGACCGGGGCTTGACCATATTCAAAACAATCCCGGCTTTCAGGGCTGTGTTTTTAGCCTTCGCGAATCTGACCAGCGCAAGGGTCGCCCGGATCGCCATCACATCAAAAAAGCCCGCCTTGGTCGGCACCAGCACAAAATCCGAAATCAAAAAAAGATCAGCCAGCTTATTGGATAAATAAGGCGGGGTATCGACAATAATGAGGTCATAATCCAGCGTCGGAATAACACTGACCTGCTCCGCTAATAAAATATCCAAACCCGGAAAATCGTCCCTGACATGATATATACTGCCCTGTAAATCCGAATCGACGAGGGCAACCTTCAATTGGTCCCGAAAACACAAGGCAAGGTTGATGGCCATTGTGCTCTTTCCTACCCCACCCTTCTGGTGGGCAATCGTGATGATCTTTCCCATGTTACATAATTCTAAATTGCTGTAAAAACATATTGATGTAATTCTGCATCTGGAGAATTACATAACAAAGGTGGCTATCCGGAGCGGCAGAAAACTCCGATATGATCCGAGGCGGATCAGGATTTTATTTAATGAATATTTCTTGATTCCGGGAAATGTGAATTGCAGGTATTGATACTCAGGCGTTATCCCGCCTCGATGTTCTTCAGATAAGCGTAACCGCTGCCGATCAGTTAAGAGGTATTGTTTGATCAGACCATCCTTTTGGCGCTCTGCCGTCTTTAACGACAGGGGGATTAAAAAAAGACCCGTAACGGGACTTTTTTATAATAAATAGAAAATCACCGGTTATAGTGCAGATGTTGCTGCTTAACCAAAAAACAGACTGAACAGGCACAACAGGGTAAATCCGGCTATATCATCCCGGTCAAAGGGCTGAACCTACTGTTTGCGCAGACGGGGAACGGTTTCTTTCATAGTTCTCCGCAAACTGCGCTAGCAGTGAAACGGCCGCGCGGTCATAGGCCAAAGCATCTTCCCAGGTGTCACGCGGATTTAGTAATTCAGCGGGCACACCGGGACAGAACTGCGGCACCCAAAGCCCGAACAGCGGGTGACAGCTAAAAACGACGTCATCGAGTTCGCCGCCCAGCGCAGCAGAAAGCATGGCCCTTGTATAGGTTAGGGAAATCCGTTGACCCGTTCCATAGGGTCCGCCCGTCCAGCCGGTGTTGATCATCCAGACCGCCGCACCACTTTCTTCAATTTTAGCTCTGAACATTCCGGCGTAAAAATCGGGATGCAGGGGCAGGAATGGCGCGCCAAAACAGGAGCTGAAAGTTATCTGGGGCTCCATGACACCTACTTCGGTCCCGGCAACTTTAGCGGTATATCCATTGATATAATAAAACATCGCCTGTTCCGGCGTCAGTTTACTGATCGGTGGTAAAACGCCATAGGCATCACAGGTCAGAAAAAATATATTTTGCGGTATTCCTGTCACTGAAGGGATCCTGGCATTTGAGATAAAATTTAAAGGGTAACTGACGCGCGTATTTTCCGTGATTTCCCGGGATTTAAAGTCAATCCCATTCGTCCCAGGCAGGAATCCCGCGTTTTCCACAAGTGCCCCGGCCCTGACTGCCGAATAGATCTCCGGCTCCCGCTGCTCCGACAGGTCAATGATTTTTGCGTAACAGCCGCCTTCAAAATTAAAAACCCCGGCTTCGTCCCAGCCATGTTCGTCATCTCCGATGAGCTCCCTGGCGGGATCCGAACTCAGTGTCGTCTTACCTGTGCCGCTAAGCCCGAAAAACAAAGCCGTGTCACCCCGTTTTCCCACGTTCGCGCTGCAGTGCATCGGCAATACGCCATGACCTAAAGGCAGCAGGTAATTCAATATTGTAAACACCCCTTTTTTGATCTCACCTGTATAACCGGTGCCACCTATCAGGATTTTTTTGTGGCTGAAGGATACCACAGTAAAGTTGCCTTTCCTGGTGCCATGCCTCAGCGGATCCGCTTGAAAGCCTGGGGCGTGAATGACCTGCCATTCAGGTTTCATCCCCAAAAGTTCTTCTGGCTGCGGGCAGATAAACATGTTTGCGGCGAAATGACTGGATGCTGGCAGTTCATTGATCATTCGAATAGATAACCGGTATTTTTCGTCGGCACAGGCGAAAACATCGCGCATCCATACCTCTTCCTTAGACCCGAGGTAGGCCAAAAGATCTTTTTCCAGCGCAAGGAAGCATGCTGTCGGCATAGCGTTATTAAACCTGTTCCAGTGTACAGTATCTTCCGTTACGGCATCCCGGACGATAAACTTATCATCGGGTGAACGACCTGTAAATTCCCCGGTACGGATGAGCAGTGCCCCCGTATTGCTTAATGCCCCCTCGCCTCTTTCCAGGATTTGCAGAACTAACTGATCGGCGGGTAACTGGTAGTGAACTTTATTTTTCAAGAATGAATAGACCATATCTGTTTTTGTTAAATCCAACCTTCAAAATCATCTTTATACTTCCTATTACATTTCCGGTAGCGGCGGCAAAGGAAAACAACGGCCAGACTGATGATGATCACGGTGAGTCCTGATATAGTGCCTGTTGATAAATGATATTTCATGCCTGCTAAGCCTGTTTGATGATTAAACCATTAATTAAGATCTGCTGCTGCTGTCAACGTTTTCACCGAGGCTCTAAGTTTATCAATTGCCGTATTTCGCAGCTGCCTGATCCGCTCAGCACTCATGTCCAGCTGTTTGGATATTTCAGTCGGGTTCATTTCATGCCCGCCGGTTATGCCATAGCTCAATTCGATGATTTTCCGCTCCCGGTCTGACAGGCCGGAAAGGAGCTCATCCATGGCGGTACGCTCCGACTCCGCCACCAATATATGATCGGGTGGCGGCACATCCTCCGGAAGCCGGTCCAGTAAAGAAACATCTTCGCCGCCGGAAGGCATGTCATAAGAGAAAGTCCAGGGGGCGCTATATAAAGCGTCCCTGATCTGTTCCTTTGACCTTTGTAAATGCTGAGCAAGTTGTTCCATCGTCGGCTCTCTCAGCGTCTCCTGCTCGATTTCCGCGATCGCCCTGTTGATCCTGGTAATCTCGTGGATCTTATTCATCGGCAAACGGATCATCCGGGCATTTTCTATAATGGCAGCACCGATACTTTGTCTGATCCACCATACCGCGAAAGAAATAAATTTGAAACCTCTTGTTTCGTCAAAGCGTTGCGCCGCTTTGATCAGGCCTAAATTCCCTTCGCTGATCAGGTCGCTCAGCGGCAATCCCTGGTGCTGGTATTTTTTTGCCACCGAAACGACAAAGCGGAGGTTACTCCGGACCATCCGCTCAAGGGCGGCTTTGTCGCCTTGTTTTATCCGTGCACCCAAAATGGCTTCTTCATCCGCGTCGATCAGGCCCTCTCTGTTTATTTCACTGAAGTAAATTTCGACGGAAGCATTGTCCCGGTGGGCAATATTGGGGGTAATTTGCAGGTTCCGCATAGGTTAAACAGACTGGGTAAATACATAGTTATCGATCGGAAAATCAGGATAATCCTGTTTTGCCATGGGCGGCTTTGGCAGGCCGTTGCCTCTTTTATCCGACAAATGCTCGAACATGTCCGCTGTCATCGTTTGGAGGTCATATTCAGGCCGCCATTGCCAGTCGAGCCGGGCCGCGTCATCTTTAATGCTGCCAGGCCAGCCGCGAGCTATCACGTTCCGGTAATCCGGTACGTAACTGATCCTGAAGTCCGGCAGGTGTTTTTTGATTTCCGCGGCCAGATCGCAGGGGGCAAAACTCATTGCCGAGAGGTTATAAGAGGTTCTGATACTGATCTTTTCTTTAGGGACCCTCATCAACTCCAGTATTGCCCGGACAGCATCCGGCATGTACATCATAGGCAGGCAGTTATCTTCTTCCAGGAAACAATCGTAGCGGCCATTTTTCAATGCTCCGTGAAATATTTCAACCGCATAGTCGGTAGTGCCGCCACCCGGCGCAATCGCATGGGAAATTAATCCGGGGAAACGGATACTTCTGACATCGACGCCATATTTTTCAAAGTAATAATTACACCAGTATTCCCCGGCCTTCTTGCTGATCCCGTAAACCGTAAGAGGTTCCGCTGCCGTATGCTGCGGGCAATTATACCTGGGTGCCCCTGGGCCAAAAACAGCTATACTGCTCGGCCAGAACACTTTCTCCACTTCATTCGATCTGGCGATCTTCAAAACAGACAGCAGACTTTGAACATTCAGTTTCCAGGCCGTATCAGCCTGCATTTCCCCTTTTGCGGAAAGCATGGCCGCCAGCAGGTAAATCTGAGTTACGCTGTACTCACGGACAACATTTTCCAACCGCGGATGATCCAGTACGTCAAGGCAGATATAATTCTTCAATCCCGGCGCTTCAGGAAGGATATCGGCTGCAATGATATACTCGGGACCATATTGTTTCATTAAGGCCATCGTTAGCTCGGTGCCGATCTGGCCACAGGCACCAATAATAAGAATCCTGTCTTTTTTCATCTGTTGCTGTTAGGTTTTGTATTAATCAGGCCGGTTAAAGGCAGGTCCGGGGGATACCAGGTATCCCAATCTGTCAAATACGGTTTCCGCCCTGTTCGGTTTAATTGATAATTGGTTGATGGAAGCCGCGCGGGTTGCGTCGTTTTCTGAAGCAAAGGTTGCGGCTTTTGGTCATTAAAACCACAGTACCGTATGATTTTGGAAAACATGACTGTGAAACACCGTTTTAAAATACATTATGCCTTTTTAGAGGCAAAAAACACGACACTTTCAGGAAAAAGAGCTTTTCAAGACAGGTCTGATACACTATCCAATACCTGACAGAACCTATACAAAATCTGATTTCAGGGCCTGTATTTGCATATTCAACACATTAATAACTAAATTGGCTTTACCGATTAACCAAAAACAAACCGTACAATTTACACTAAGCCAATGACCAGGGTGATTACTTTAGGCCAGTTCATCATTGAAAAACAGGCGGATTTTCCATACGCCAAAGGCGAGCTTTCCCGCTTGCTGCGGGATATCGGGATCGCCGCCAAGATCGTTAACCGGGAGGTAAACAAAGCGGGATTAATGGACATCCTCGGCAAGGCCGGCAGTACCAATATCCAGGGTGAACAGCAGCAAAAGCTGGACCTGTATGCTGACCAGCAATTTATCGCCGCGCTTAAAAGCGGCGGCGAATGCTGTATCGTCGCTTCAGAAGAAAACGAGCACATTATCAGGCTCGATACGGATGTCTCCAAAAATGCTAAGTATATCGTGGCGATCGATCCTTTGGACGGCTCCTCAAATATCGACGTCAACGTACCCGTAGGAACGATCTTTTCCATTTATCGAAGAAAATCAAATGAAGGAAGTCCCGGATTAAAAGATGTCATGCAAAAGGGCACGGAACAGGTTGCCGCGGGCTATATTATTTACGGCTCCTCTACTATGCTGGTCTACACGACCGGCAGGGGCGTAAACGGTTTTACCCTCGATCCTTCCATCGGGGAGTTTTGCCTCTCCCACCCCAACATGCAGATACCGGAAACGGGGACGATTTATTCCATCAATGAAGGAAATTATGTTCATTTCCCGCAAAGCGTGAAAGATTACATCAAATACTGCCAGGTCGAGGATACGCAGACAAACCGGCCCTACGCATCGCGTTATATCGGTTCCATGGTCGCTGACCTGCACCGTAACCTGATCAAAGGGGGCATATTTATTTACCCTGTTACGTCCCGCGCGCCATCCGGCAAGTTACGTCTGGTATACGAGTGCAATCCAATGGCTTTCCTAATCGAGCAGGCCGGGGGAAGGGCAACCAATGGTCATCAAAGGATACTCGAACTTGACATCCATGAACTGCACCAGCGCTCTCCGATTTTTATCGGATCGAAGAACATGGTCGAGAAAGCGGAAAGTTTTAACTTAATCCAACCTGAACTGCAATCATGCTAAAAACCGAACACCGCCTGGATAAGATAGATCTGGGGATTTTAAAGTTGCTGGAGAAAGACGCCAGACTTACGCACAAGGAGATCGCCCATGCAATGAGTTTATCCATAACACCAATTCACGCCAGGATAAGAAAATTACAGGAGGAGGGCTATATCCGGCGCTATACAGCAATAGTCAATCACAAAATGGTCGGCAAAGGCCTGATCGCCTATACACAGGTACAGCTGAAAGAACACTCCCAGGAAAGTCTGAGAGCCTTTATGGATGCGACGATAAAGCTTCCCGAGGTTATGGAGTGTTACCACATGACGGGGGCATTCGACTTCCTGCTGCGGATCGCGATCCGGGATATGGACGAATACAATAAAGTACTGATTGAAAAACTGTCCAAATTGCCTGACGTGGGTAACATGCAAAGCTTTTTCGTCATGTCTGAAGCTAAACATGAAACGGCGTATATGTTCGAGGGGACATAGCAAAATCGATCTTATCTGGCATAGCAATATTAATTTCACTGGATAGCGGTTATCCCTCGCCATAGTGGCTATCAATTAACGCCTCAAATTCCTGTATTTTTAATGTGATGAGCCAAAAGATTTGACATTTTGAGTCGATAAATCCACGTCGCCTCAAAATATCATTTTTTTGAGGTGATAACTATTTCTCACAATAAATCAATTCGAAAAATGGCCCACGCCTCAAAATTTAAACATTTTGAGGCGATTATAATTCATTTAATTATACTCCGAGTCGGATCAAATCGGAGGGCGCAAAGAAGTCAAGGTTGAACTTTGTGTAAAAATTATTGAATAACAAATCAACCCAATGTTCTTGTTATGTATATGTTACCGCTATCCTATTTTTTTGAAATGGCCGAATGTGACCCGAGAATCTCGGTGACGCATGTCGGCCTTTACGCGGCTATCATTTATTATTGGCACAGGCTGGATTGCCCGGGATCTTTTCGTGTTTTTGCAAAAGAATTAATGAAGCTGGCAAAAATTTCCTCATGCACCACTTACCACAAATGTATCAGAGACCTTAATGCTTACGGCTATCTGAATTACGAGCCTTCATTCGATCGTAAAGTTGGCAGCCTGATCATCTTTACGTCCATTAACCACAATCAGCGCAATGAATAAAATTACTTTTGAAGAGCTGCCTGAAATGGTAGGCAGACTATTTGCCAAATTAGAAAAGATCGAGGCCCTGCTGAAGGGGCAAAAAGCAAATGAACAAGATCCTGACGAGATGCTGACCGTCGACCAGGCTGCTGTCTTTCTTGACCTGGCAGTACCAACGCTTTACAGCAAGGTCAGCCGCCGTGAGATTCCTGTATGCAAGCCGGGTAAACGGCTTTATTTCAGCAAATCGGAGTTGACTGAGTACAAAAAAGGTGGTCGTCATCAAACCGTAAACCAAATGCTTGATGAGTACCAAGTGATTCCAAAAGTATTGAAACGTCGCTCCAAACGCTTTTCAGGAGGATACGGACGCTAACTTTTGGTTGATCTCCTTTAATTCTTTCATCAGCAGGTCTATGATATTAACTTCGCTCAATGTCTTATTACTTAAACTGATCTTGCCACTGGCTTCTTTTTTGACCTTATCAATCAGATGCAGGTAGCGTTGTGTACTTTTCAGGCTTTTCTGTCCCAGCATCCGCATCACCGTATGAATATCGGTCCCCATAATTAGTTGCAAAGTGGCAAAGGTATGCCTCAAGCAATGGAAAGTAAAGTTCGTTTTCTGTATTCCCGCACCTGTCAGCCATAATGTAAGAAAAGGCTTAAGCCGTGAATACCTGATCCCTCTGAAAACCCGGCTGTCAGATTCGGCTCTTACCCCCAACTGACTGTGCGCTTCATTGGAAATCGGAAGCGTCTCGGCTCCCTCTGTCTTCTCCTGCCTGAACTGTATATAATAATTGTCCTCATAGCCTCTAACTTCCGACCATAACAAAGTCTCGATATCCGAATAACGCAACCCAGTCATAGCGGAAAAAAGCGAGGCTCTTGCCATCAGATCATCATCATTTGGTGTCGCGGCTAGTTGCTGCAATTCTTCAAGCGTTAAAAATTCCCGGAATACCTCGCGCTCTTTGATCGGCTTCACCTGAGCGTAAAGATCCTCGGTGATCAGCTTTTCTTTGTATGCTGCTTTAAGCATAGATCTGAATTTTGCAAAATAAGCGACCGCCGTATTTAAAGAGATACCTCTTCCATGACGTCCAACCGACGGGCCCGACAAAATATAGTCCCTGTATTCCTCACAGTAAGCTTCAGTCAGATCGCAGAAGCGGATATGCTTGCCCGCATATCCTTCAAAATAACGCCATCCCATCTCCCAGCCCCAAGCATTCGTACCTGACTTCTTTGCGGCTACTTTTTTAAAATAATCAAGAAACTTACTTTGCCGCTGTGCTTTCGCAAGAAAGCCATAGGAGGCGTTTTGAATTTCCAGTGTTCGTTTTGCGCAAATATTTTCAGCAAGCAACATGGTTTCTTTATTATGCGTTTGCTCCAGTTCTGTCTGCGGTTTCGCAAAAATATAAAGCCCCAGAAACTCCCTTCGGGTGAATTGCCTGGTGTCAGGGTGTGGGATGGCCGGGTAGAAATCAAGATATAGTGATTTCCTTCCTTTCCCAATTGTTT
Source organism: Mucilaginibacter celer (assembly GCF_003576455.2). Taxonomy (NCBI): domain Bacteria; kingdom Pseudomonadati; phylum Bacteroidota; class Sphingobacteriia; order Sphingobacteriales; family Sphingobacteriaceae; genus Mucilaginibacter; species Mucilaginibacter celer. The sequence continues at coordinate 570,496 of NZ_CP032869.1, read as the reverse complement.
TTTTCCTCAATGTCACACTCATAACTTCATTTATTAAATAGTTTATGAATTTCCTTTTTGGGCACATAGACGAACTTGCCCTGCTTCATTTTACGGACATTATGTTTTTTAATAAGTTCGTAAAAAGCTTTGCTCGACATACCGCTTACGTATTCAGCCTCAGCGATGGTATAACAATCGCTGATCCGAAGTGGCTTTACCGGAACATCCTGTATCATGGGCTTCATCTTTGGCGGATTGAACAGTTTGTCGATATCTGCACGAAGTATCCGGGTTTTTCTGATGCCCAGGTTAGTTGCCGCTAATCTTCCTGAATTGATCATGTCATAAATCGCCTGCTCACTGCTTTGCAGCAAAGTGGCGACATCGCCCACGGTGAGGTAGGATTTAGCCTGAATTTCATTTAGCGGTTTACTTTTAACCACTTTCATCTCTTCTTCACTTTTGGCGATCTTCCCTTTTCTGATCCGCTCCTTATAACCACGTCTTGCGCAATCAGTGGAGCAGAATTTAGTAACCGTGGTTCTGGCTTCAAAGTCCTTCCCGCAATATTGGCAAACCCGTTGAACCTTGATATTTGAAGACATCTTCTTTAATATTTATAATTACAAATTAACTTATTTAAGATTAAATAAGTTTAAATAAGCCAAGTTATTTCCCCTTTAAAATATGGCGAGGTACAAAATCTCAGCCGGGGTACAACTGAGGTACAAAAATAAACAAATCAAAACGAAAGAAACGAATAACAACACAAAGAAAAAACCGCTTTAAACATTGGTTTAAAGCGGTTTAGTATGTTTTATTGGGTGATGTTTTGTGGGCTTAAATATGTGTTATTTGCCGATACAAAACTTACTAAATATATTCTCCAGCAAATCGTCCGTAGTAACCACCCCAACTATCTCACCCAAATAATGCAAGGCCTGTTTAATATCCATCGATAAAAAATCGGAAGTAATACTACCATCAATTCCCCCCAATACCCTCACCAAAGCCTCCTCTGTTTTCTGCAAGGCCTCCAGGTGGCGGATGTTGGTTACCAGGGTTTCATCGCCGCTAAGCTGGTCTTTCACGGCCGATGAATAGATCTTGTGCTTCAGCTCATCAATGTGGCGTTTCTGTTTGGCCGAGATAATGATCGCCCTATCGGTATGCGGCAAAGCGGCTAATTGTTCGGGGTTAAGCAAATCAGCCTTATTGGCCACCACCAGCATGGTTACACCGGGCTTTTGCAGGCTTTCAATATCTTTATTCAGTTCTTCTATCGTAATCTCCGCAGCATCAAAAACGTAAATCAGCAAGGCCGACTGGCTTATTTTTTCCATCGTACGCTGCACACCTATCTGCTCAATAGCATCAGTGGCTTCGCGGATGCCGGCGGTATCTATCAGCCTGAAATTAATCCCCTGAATATTCAGCACCTCTTCAATGGTATCGCGCGTTGTACCCGGAATATGGCTTACTATAGCTCGTTCTTCGTTTAACAGCGCGTTTAACAGGGTTGATTTACCTGCGTTAGGCCGCCCCGCAATAACGGTGTTTACGCCGTTTTTGATGGCGTTACCCAGTTCGAACGAGTTTATTAACCGGCCAACAACTTTGGTTATCTCGTGGATAAGGTGTTTTAGCTCGTCGCGGTTGGCAAATTCTACATCCTCCTCGGCAAAATCAAGCTCCAGTTCAATCAGCGAGGCAAAGTTTACCAATTGCTCCCTCAAACCTTGTAGCTGGCTGCTGAAACCACCGCGCAGCTGTTGCAAAGCAACCTGCTGCGACGCTTTGGAATTAGAGGCTATTAAATCGGCAACGGCCTCGGCCTGGCTCAAATCAAGTTGGCCGTTCAGGAATGCCCGCAATGTAAATTCGCCCGGTTTGGCAGATCGCGCCCCTTTTTTTATGAACAGCTTAATAATGCTTTCGATAATATACCCCGAGGCATGGCAGGAAATCTCCACCACGTTTTCGCGTGTATACGACCGCGGACCAACAAACAGCGAAACCAGCACCTCATCCAAAATCAAATCACCATCAGCAATACTCCCAAAATGAATGGTATGCGATGCCTGCCTGGTTAAATCCTTGCCCTTAAAAACACTATTGGCAATAGAAATGGCATCCGGCCCCGAAAGGCGAACTACGGCTATGGCACCAACACCGTTTGGTGTGGCAAGGGCAACTATGGTATCGGTGGTATCAGTCATTTTTTAGTTGATAGTTCATGGTTCATAGATCATAGCCGAGGGCTGCCCTTATTCACCAAAGTACAAAGTTCGTTATTTCACGGGGATTTTTTTCAGATTAGCCGCAATACCGATTGATATGACCTTATTATTAAAAAGCGCTTTCTGCCATGATCTATGAACCATCAACCATGAACTAAAAATACTACCTTCGCAGCATTATGGTAACTTTTTTTGAAGCTTCGCTCGAAACTATTTCGGTGCATCATGTAGGCAACCAAACACAGGAAGAGATGTACGCGCTTTCAGATCAACCGCTTGAACTGAAAGACGAGATCATCCCTAACCTATTGATGCAATATTTTCTGAAACCCTTCGAGAAAGCCAACGAAGTTTACCACCTGATGCACAGCAGCCGCGACCTGGCTTTGAACGAATTACACCACTTTGCCACACAGGTATTTGATGATAACAGCAAATTTCACGAAGCATCGCAACAGATAGCCCGCCACCTGTATAAAGTTACCAACCACCCCAACATTAAAGGCGGCGAGCTTTATGTTGTTTATTTTAAGCAGGTTCAAATTGAAGGTAACCCGCTGGATACCATCGGCATCTTTAAATCAGAAAATAAGGAAACCTATTTAAAAGTATATCCGGACCAGGGCGGTTTCCAGGTTGATTATGAGCAGGATGCCATCAACATCAACAAACTGGATAAGGGCGTACTGATATTCAATATTGAAAAAGAGAATGGCTACAAGGTAGTTGTAGTTGATAAAACCAATGGCGGCCAGGAAGCTGCCCGTTACTGGAAGGATGAGTTTTTACAACTCAAAATCCGTAACGACAGTTTTAACCAAACCAACAACACGCTTGGCATCTACAAAAACTTCGTGACCGAGAAACTCGACGATGAGTTTGAAATGAGCAAGGCCGATAAGATCGACCTGCTTAACCGCTCGATGAAGTATTTTAAAGAGAAGGAAACCTTTGATATGGAAGAATTTTCGAACGAGGTGATTGGCAACGAACAAGCCATCGAATCGTTCAAAAATTTTAAAAACCAGTACGAGCAGGAGTTTGATAGCCCCATTGCCGATAATTTTATCATATCTGAAAATGCGGTAAAAAAACAGGCCAAGGTTTATAAAAGCGTGTTAAAGCTTGATAAAAACTTCCACATTTATATCCATGGCGATAAAGAACTGATTGAAAAGGGTTTTGACGATGGCCGCTCGATGAATTATTATAAGGTTTATTTTAAGGAGGAGGCATAACCTGCGCCTGCTTTCAAAACAATTTAAAATTTAATCTTTCAGTAAAACAGACGGTTATATTTTCCGGCAGATTTACTGTAAACCTTTGTAGTGGTGATAAGTCATACTGGTACAAACACGGTATTACTAACCAAATCACAACGTACAAATGAAAAGATCAATTATTATTCTTTCCCTGTTATTTATTATTACAAGCTGCGCCGCTTTAAAAAACGGAGGTGTACCTCAATACACCCTTGGCATGAGCGAACAAGATTTTACCGCTTCGCAACGATTTAATTTATCGCTTGTGGAGGCCACTCCGGGGCATACTATTTATAAAAGAACGGTAGAAGTCGATGCGCAAAGAGTAGTTGCCAGCATGTATTATTATTTTGATGATGGCAAACTGGTGCGGATGCGCCGGGTTGAAGAGCCAAAACCTATTGTGGTGGTTGAACAGAAACGGCAGGGCTTATAACATAACTGATGGTTTTGGGATTACTTAAAACTGCACACCCCAACGCTCTTCAATTCCGAGTCCAAACAGAGCGAAATCGTATTTAACCGGATCGGCAGGGTCAAATTCGCGCAGCCTTTCGGTTAGTTCTACTGCGGTTTGCCAGTCGGTTTGTTTACGGGAGATGAGGTTGAGCTTGCGCGATACCCTATCTACATGCAAATCGAGCGGACAAATCAGGTCGGCAGGTTTAATGCGGTTCCAGATGCCGAAATCAACGCCATTATCGTCCTTACGCACCATCCAGCGTAAAAACATATTTAAGCGTTTACAGGTTGATTTTTGAGAAGGGGATGATACGTGCTTTTTTGTACGATGAGGAAAATCGGGCAAAGAAAAAAAGTAGGAACGAAAGCCCCCCAGCCCCCTGAAGGGGGAGTAATCGCCATCTTCGGGAATAAAAGCGTCTTCGAGGGATTCAAACCGCTCATAATGCTGCCTGAAAAAAGCGATAAAGTACAATGTATCTACATCATTAAAAGTACGGTGCTTAAATTGCAGCAGTTTTTTCAGATCAGGCTCTTCGTGGTTGATGATGAAATCGTAAGGTGCGCCATCCATCAGGGCAATCAACTCCTTACATTTTTTGATGATGGTAACCCGCTGTCCCCAGGCCAGGGTGGCTGCCCAAAAGCCCATAATCTCGATATCCTGCTTTTGGCTAAACATGTGCGGGATGATTACCGGGTCGTTGTCAATAAATTCGGGGCGGTTGTATTGGGCAACTTTGGCGTCGAGGAAAGTTTTAAGGGCTTCCCCTCCTATTCCCATGAATGGCGATTTATCAGTATTAATACTCATAGCGCACAAAAATCAATCATTAGTATATCTCAGGTGCGCCGCTGTTTATCATACTTATCGACTCTTTAAATGTTCCGGCTATAAACTCCTCGCCTGGAGCAACTGAATAATCTTTAAAAACTCCGGGTTCGTTCCTTTTAAAGCCGATAACGTGGCTCATAATTAAAAAGTCGCAAAAACCTACCACATGCTTATTAGAGCTCTTTGCAAATTCTTCTATGATCCTGTCGAGCGACCAAAATGAAAACATATACTCCTGCCATTCATAATCTTCAAACCCATTTACTACAGTGTAAAGCGCTTTAAAATCATCAGGAAAATTGAAATTCAAAGTAGTTTCGGCTTTTTCGATATCAACAGCGGTTGCAGGAGGATTCATTTTTACCTCATCCTCCTGCCACAACTCAATCGCTTCTTTTATCCAATCTTCCATAGGAAACTTTAGCAAAAAGTACCCCGCTTATAGAGTGAGTTAGCTCAGAGCCTGTTTAACATCCTCTAACAAATCCTCAATATCCTCTACCCCTACACTCAAACGCAGCAGGTTATCAACCACACCAACCTTTTCACGCTCCGCTTTAGGTATCGAACCGTGGGTCATACTCACCGGGTGGTTAATCAGCGATTCAACACCTCCTAATGATTCGGCAAGCGAAAATACCTTAAATGATGACGCTATACGGAAAGTCTCCTGCAAGTCGGCATCTTTTAATATTATAGAGATCATGCCGCCAAAATCGCGCATTTGTTTTTTGGCTATTTCATGATTTGGATGATCGGTAAGGCCCGGCCAGTAGATTTTTTCAACTTTAGGATGATCTTTTAAAAAATCAGCTATCAGCCTGCCATTTTCGCAATGAGCTTTCATGCGCAGGTGTAGGGTTTTAATACCACGCAACACCAAAAAGCTATCCATAGGTCCCGGAGTAGCACCGCAGGCATTGTAAATGAACCAAAGCCTTTTATATAGCTCTTCGTCGTTCATCATTAATGCGCCCATTACCACATCGCTATGGCCGCCAATATATTTGGTTACCGAGTGCATCACGATATCGGCACCCAGATCGATAGGGTTTTGCAGGTACGGCGACGCGAAGGTATTATCTACCACAAAAAGCAGATTCTTTTCTTTGGTGATCTTGCCTATAGCCTCAATATCCACAACTTGCATTGTCGGGTTGGTAGGTGTTTCTATCCAAACCAGCTTGGTATATTCATTGGTATATTCAGCTACGATCTCCGGATCAGAAAGATCCAGAAAATGAAACTTGATACCATAGCTGGCATATATTTTGGTAAAAATACGATACGAACCACCGTACAGGTCGTTACCGGTAATCACTTCATCACCCGGCGAAAGCAGTTTCATAACTGCATCTGTAGCACCCATTCCGCTCGAAAAAGCGAGGCCAAATTTCGCGTTCTCCAAAGCGGCTAAACAATCTTCCAGGGCTTTGCGGGTTGGGTTGGTACCACGCGAATACTCATACCCTTTGTTATCTCCCGGCGATTTTTGCCAGTAGGTTGATGTTTGATATATCGGCGTCATGATGGCACCGGTAGTTGGATCGGGCTCCTGCCCTGCATGTATTGCTTTAGTTGCGAATTTCATTGTTCGTGCTGTAAGCACAGTCCATAGCCGATAGTCTATGAACCATAGTTAAAAATATTCATTCATAGCTATGGACTATCGACCATGGGCTATGGATCAACTTGCTAGTATGCTCTGGCGAAAAGCACCCTTTGTTTAGATGGGGCTCCTGTAAAAATACACTTACCCTCCTCCTGCTTATTATCCAAAGGTATGCAACGGATTGTCGCCTTAGTTTCCTCTTTTATCTTTTGTTCGGTTTCGGATGTTCCATCCCAGTGCGCACTAAGGAAGCCCGGTTGCTCATCTAACATACGTTTAAACTCATCCCAGGTATCAACCTCGGTGGTATTTTCAGCACGGAAATCGAACGCTTTTTTGTAGATATTATTCTGGATCTCTTCAAGCAGGCTTTCAATTTTAACGGCAAGACCCTCTTGTGTAGTAGTCTCTTTGGTTTTGGTATCCCTGCGGGCCAGCTCAACGGTACCGTTCTGCATATCGCGGCTGCCTATGGCTACGCGCAATGGCACGCCTTTCAGTTCGTACTCGGCAAATTTAGCGCCCGGGCGGTGTGTATCGCGGTTATCAAACTTAACCGAAATACCTTTGGCCTTAAGCTCTTTTTTCAACCCATCAACATAAGCGCTAATGTTGTCCAACTCCTCCTGGTGTTTATAAATCGGCACAACAACAACCTGTATCGGTGCCAGTTTTGGAGGCAATACTAAACCGGCATCGTCACTATGCGCCATGATCAACGCGCCTATTAAACGGGTTGATACCCCCCATGAGGTAGCCCAAACGTGCTCTATTTTATTTTCCTTGTTGGTGAATTTTACATCAAAAGCCTTGGCAAAATTCTGACCTAAAAAGTGCGATGTACCAGCCTGCAGGGCTTTACCATCCTGCATCAAAGCTTCAATGCAATAAGTATCCAAAGCACCGGCAAAACGTTCGTTGGCTGTTTTGCGGCCTTTCACTACCGGCAGCGCCATCCAGTTTTCGGCAAAGTCGGCATATACATCCAGCATTTGCTCGGTTTCGGCTATGGCTTCTTCGGCAGTAGCGTGCGCGGTGTGGCCTTCCTGCCATAAAAACTCGCTGGTACGTAAAAATAAACGGGTACGCATTTCCCAGCGCATAACGTTGGCCCATTGGTTAACCAGGATTGGTAGGTCGCGGTACGATTGGATCCAGCCTTTGTAGGTGTTCCAGATAATGGTTTCGGATGTTGGGCGGATAATCAGCTCTTCTTCCAGCTTGGCTTCCTCATCAACAATAATATTGCCTTCACCATCATTTTTTAGGCGATAGTGCGTAACTACAGCACACTCTTTGGCAAAACCATCCACGTGACTGGCCTCTTTGCTGAAGAATGATTTGGGTATTAAAAGCGGGAAATAAGCATTGCTATGCCCTGTATCTTTAAACATCCCGTCAAGCACTGCCTGGATCTTTTCCCATATCGAGTATCCGTAGGGTTTAATGATCATGCAACCTCTAACCGGCGAATACTCGGCCATGTCAGATTTAATTACTAAGTCGTTAAACCATTGCGAATAATCTTCGTCTTTACTGATAACACCTTTGCTCATATTGTTTGGATAGAATTAACACCTATATAATTAGTTGTATATTGCTGCCAAATTTATAAATTTAAAACTTATTTGAACTTGAACTTTTTACTTACCTGCTTATTATGAAACGGTATATCGCAATTGGAATAATCACTATCGGTGCCATGGCGCTGAGTTCCTGCTCAACAAGCAAGCTTGCATCAAACCAAAGTAATGACAATGTTTACTTCTCGGACGCGAAAGCAGCCGATGAACCTGTTTACGCACAGCAACCCGTATATAATCAAACGCCTGTTGCCGAAGATGGCTACAGCGATGATGATGACGATTATTTTTATTACGATGACTACTCATCGCGCATAAACCGTTTCAGCTACTCCTCGCCTTTCGGCTACTACGATGATCTTTATTACGGCTATAATAGTTACCCTTATTATGGCTATGGTTACGGTGGCCCTTACGGCTACGGTGGTGGCTATGGCTACTACGGCGGCACCTGGGGACTTGGCTATGGAGGCTGGGGCTTAGGACTGGGCTGGGGCTCTGGTTATTACGGAGGCTGGGGTTATGGAGGTTACTACGGTGGCGGATATGGCTATGGTGGATATTATGGTGGTGGTTACGGATACGGAGGCGGATATTATGCAGGTGGTGTGATATCATCGGGCACTCCCCGCCCCAACCGCGGCACAGGCAACCCGTTTGCCACCCGTGTTAATAATGGGCCACGCTCGGTTAGCAGCTTTACAAGAGGCATAGGTTATATTCCGGGCGGGCGTACCCGCACCAATAGTAATCCTAATGCCTATACCAACGGCGGCAGTAACGGCAATAACGGCACACGCTATGCACGCCCTGCCCGTACCGATGCACCGCCAAGCCGCGATAATCAGCCGGTTTACAGGCAACCACAGGTTGATCGTACTTCACAGCCGCAGCCATCTTATACCCCTTCAAACTCGGGCGGTGGTAGTTCGCGCAGTACCGGCAGCAGCAGTGGCGGCGGTGGTGGCCGTCCGTCAAGACCATAAACCTAAATTGTATTTACCTGAATTTTATGAAAATAAAATATTTACTAAGCGTAATTGCTATAGTAGCAATTACTAAAGATAGCTTTGCGCAATATTCGCAGGATGCCATCCGGTTTTCTACCTTTCAAACCGGCTCTACAGCACGTATAAAAGCCATTGGTAATGCCGGCACAGCCATCGGCGGCGATTTAAGTTCGGTAGGCGGCAACCCGGCAGGTTTAGGTTTCTTTACCCACTCGGAAGTTAGCTTAACACCCGAATATAATAACTCGAAGGTAAACTCAAGCTATTTTGGCCAGGCTGGAAGCGCCAATCGTAACGATGTAAATTTCAACAACGCGGACATCGTTTTTTATCAGCAATTAAGTACGCCCCGCGGGCGCGATAAAAGCAAAGGTTGGCTGAGTATAAATTACGGCGCAGGCTACAGCCGCACCAACAATTTCTACGAAAACATAGGCTACGGTGGCCGAAACCAAACCAGTTCCATAACCGATTATTACGCCGGCATAGCCAAACGCGAAGTTGGCCAATATGGCAGCGTTAATCCCGACGGACTGGACGGATGGGCTTACGATCAGGGATTGGTGGATAACTTTGGTCCGGCCGATAATCCAAACTCTTACAGCAGTACGGTAAACGTTCCGGTTACGCAACTGGCCGGCATCACCCGTACCGGTGGACAATCAGAATTTAACCTTGCCCTCGGTGCCAACTACAGCAATAAACTATATATCGGTTTAGGTTTAGCCATTACCGATCTGCGTTACGATTCGCATGCCAGCTTTACGGAAAGCGGCGCTGCCAATATTATTGAGAATGGTCCGTCAACTGATTTCAGATCAACCTTTGCGCAGGATCAAAGTACCCGCGGCTCGGGCTTTAATGCCAAACTGGGCCTTATTTACAAACCGGTGCAGGCTTTACGTTTAGGTTTCACTTTCACCACACCCACTTTTTATAACATTGATGATTCATACACCGAATCGCTGGCTACAAGGTATACCGGTGCCGGGAGTTATGAAAATAACCCTTCTGAGCCTTACCAGCTAAGTTATAACCTGCGCACCCCGCTAAAAGTTGCAGGCGGCGCCTCGGTATTTATCGGCAAATATGGTTTTATAAGCGGCGATGTTGAATATATTGATTATACAACCACCCACCTCAGCAGTAACGACAGTTATACCGCCGATGAAGATAATGCCACCATCAAATCCTTATACCGTTCAACCGTAAACCTGCACTTAGGTGCCGAGGTTAACGTGAACAGCCTTGTTTACCTGCGCGGAGGTTACAGCCAGCAAGGCAATCCGTTTAAAGATCGCAGCATTGGCAAGGATACCAAAACCGTAACAGGCGGTATCGGTGTGCGCTTTGGCAGTTATTTTATTGACGCTACGTATGCCCGCGTAACCGGCAAGCAAACTATTTTTCCTTACGAAGTAGGCGCAACCAGCCCCGGAGCTGTGTTGGATAAAACCAATAACAACGCGTTCCTAACCTTAGGATACCGCTTTTGACCGTTGATATTTTTTGATTACGCTGATTGCGTTGATTTTTTAACAGCCTTTTTGCTTTGTCGGAATGAGAATTTACAGAATTATAGAATTTTCAGAATAAGACTATGGCCCGCAAGTATACCACGCGGGCTTTTTAATTCTGCAAATTCTGACTCAGACATTCTGTTAATTCCCAAATTCTGCAAATTCTGATTCAGACAAAATCAACAGTTAATATCATTAACTTGCCTCTTTATTTTCAGTTGACATGATCAAACCATCTACATTAAAAATAAGCGGCACCATGCTTTTACTGGCAGCTGCCTGTTTCAGCTCGCGTGCCCAGCAATCGGCCGGAACCAAAGCCTGGGTAGCCAAATCAAACGAGTACACCAAAATCATCATCGAACTTGATAAAAAATACTCGCCGGAGTACGGCTCATCGCAAGGTTTGGCCGAATATGATAAGGACATCGCCGTACCCACCCTGCAAAACATCAAAGCCGAGCGCCGTGACGAAGAGGCCGTGGTTGCCAAGCTTACCGAAGCGCTTAAAACCGAGCATAACAATTTTATAAAGCAGGATATCAATATCATTATCACTCATTTAAAACTGGGCTTCCGCCAGCAGGATTTTGAACTGAACAGGCAGGTACCCTTTTTAAACGCAGCATCAACCGTTTACAGCGGACTGGAAACTTTACTTGACGACCAAACGCCCGAAGCCCGCCGCCAATCGGCAGTGATGCGGATGCGTAAATATGCCGGATTGGAAAAAGGCTATAAACCCCTTGCCGACATTTATAAAGAACGCGTACAGCAGCAGATGGCCGGTAAAAATATGATCTACCCATCCAAACAGCGCATGGGAACTGACCTATCGCGTAATGCAGCCATCATTAGCGGTATTGCCGAACTTTGCACCAAATACAAGGTAACTGGCTGGGAACAACCTTACGCCCTGCTCAAAAAGCAACTGGAGGCTTACGATGTTTGGACAAAAGCCAACGTTTTACCCAAAGCCCGCACCGATTTCCGCCTGCCGCCTGAAGAATATGCCATGAACCTCGAATCGTACGGTATTGATATTCCCCCGGCTAAAGTTGCTGAAATGGCTCATGCCCTGTTTAACGAGTTACAGGACGAGATGAAGCCCATTGCCGAGCAGATCGCAAAAAAACGCAACCTAAAATCGAGCGATTACCGTGATGTGATCCGAGAGTTGAAAAAAGAGCAGATTCACGGGGATTCGATCATACCCTTGTATGAGCAGCATTTGAAAGATATTGAGGCCATTATCCGCGATCATCAACTGGTTACCCTCCCAACCCGTCCGGCCATTATCCGCCTGGCATCAGCCGCCGAAACGGCGCAAGGACCCGCCCCGCACATGGTACCGCCTCCATTTTTGAACAATACAGGCCAGCGCGGCGTGTTTGTGCTGCCATTAAATATGCCAGCCTCGCCCGGCGAAAAGGCTACCGATAAATACGACGATTTCACCTTCGATGCCGCTTCATGGACCATCATTGCTCATGAAGCAAGGCCAGGCCACGAATTGCAATTTGATAAAATGGTGGAAGAGGGCGTATCGCAAGCTCGCGCTTTATACGCTTTTAACTCCACAAACGTAGAGGGCTGGGGTTTGTATTCTGAATACATTACCCGTCCGTACATGCCGTTAGAAGGGCAGTTGGTATCGTTAGATTATCGCCTGTTAAGGGCAGCCCGCGCTTTCCTCGATCCGGAATTACAGGCCGGTAAAATCACACAGCAACAGGCTCTGGATGTGCTGATGAACGATGTAGTACAATCACGCGCTTTTGCCCGCCAGGAGGTTGAACGCTATACTATTAATGCGCCCGGCCAGGCTAACAGTTATTTTTATGGCTTTACCAAGATGATAGCTTTACGTAAGGATACTGAAGCAGCATTAGGCAGCAAATTTAATGCGCTGCATTTTCATGATTTTATATTATCGCAGGGCATTTTACCACCTGCGTTGATCCGTGAGGCGGTGATGAATGAGTTTGTGCCGAAAGAGAAAACACTATAAAACAAAAAGCCGGATGGTAAAAGCATCCGGCTTTATTATTAAAACGTTATTGCTAAGTAAGCTAAAGCGGGCGTTTCTGAAAGCTTATAATACCTCAGGCGGGGTGGTCTGTCACAACCTGAGTAGGTAAAAGCCAAGACCTCTGAAAGAAATATTACATTACTATCTTGTCATGCTGAGGAACGAAGCATCTTCTTCGCCCTGTATAGCGGCTATGCAAGTTGTAGAAGATGCTTCGTTCCTCAGCATGACAACATGTTTTAAATGTCATGGGTAGCTTATCGAAAGGGCACGCGTAGAGCCCCCGCCCACCATGCTTCGACAGGCTAAGCATGACAACTATTTTGAGCACGTCATGAGTAAGAACGAAGAATGGCGTTAATTGATAAACTTACTTTTTCGCCTGCTTCAAAAGCCACCCGGCAATATCATTTGCCGCCTTATCATTTTCATATCCCGCCGGCAAACGGCCGTTTACATATTCGTTATACAGCCATGGGTCGCCAACAGCAATAACGGTACCTTTTCCATATTTGGTTGAAGCAATTATTACAGCGCCCTCCTTATTTTTAAGCACAGGAATGGCGGCACCGCTTAACCGTATCGAACAGGCATCTTTCATAAAAACTTTACCCGCTGTTTTTAATACAGGATTGTTTTTTACGTAGATGGCCCCATCTTCAAAATGAGCGTCATCCACAACATGATTTTGCAGATCATTATTAAAATGCATCCCAAACTTAGCAGCAAGATTGTTAAAATGCGGCAGCTCAACATTAACACTATCGTTAGCCATCATCAATAACACACCGCCTTTTTTTACCCAGGCCGATATATTTTCAATATCATCCTCCTGGATATAGTTAGGCCTCGGGCTTTCCTTTTTGGTATCCGGATCAACAATAATATATACCGATGATCCTTTCAGGTTATTTAATGTAGGCGCTACACCAAGGGTATCCAGTTTAGCACCTTTACTTGTAAATGCCTCACCAAAAATCTTAAAACCGTTGTTATCCGTTTCATCCCACAGGTAATGAAAACGCTCGGGCTGGCCGTTGGCACTTTTATGTACTTCGTGGTTGAAATAATAATCAAGCGTTACGGTTTGTGCATTTGCGGCAAAGCCGGCGAAGATGAATAGACAGGTTAATGATGATTTGAGTTTCATGATGATAGCTTTTTCTTATTCCCTTCCTCCGGAGGGCTGCGGTGGGCAAGCGCGGTGGCAGAGAGGGGATTGTACGCCTTGCATATTTACGAGCATGGCGATGAAACCCCTCCCTACACCCTCCTGAGGGAGGGAATCGCACGGCCCTATGCTTTTTATTTGTTTGATACCTTTTATTACACTCCTCCAAAAATCGAAAACCCGCCATCCACGCAAATCATCGATCCGGTTACAAATGCCGAGGCGTCGCTTAACAGCCATACCAATGCGCCTTTCAGTTCATCGGCCTGGCCAAAGCGTTTAAATGGCGTCTGTTTGATCACCAATTCGCCGCGTTGGGTGTAACCTCCTTCAGGTTTGGTAAGCAGGTTACGGTTTTGCTCGGTAAGGAAAAAGCCGGGTGCAAGGGCGTTCATGCGGATGCTGTCGCCATAGCGGTTGGCCAGTTCAACCGCAAACCATTGGTTATAGCAGTCAACAGCCGCTTTGCCCATGTTATAGCCTAATACTTTGGTAATGGCACGCTTAGAGTTCATGGACGAGATATTGACTATACTTCCCTTACCCGTTTTAGCAATGGCTTCACCAAAAACCTGTGTGGGGATCAGTGTGCCCCAAAGGTTCAGGTCCATCACTTTTTTCATCCCTTCGATGTTCATTTTAAAAACATCCTCATCGGGTTGTAAAACGCCCTCGGGCATATTGCCCCCTGCGCCGTTCACTAAACCATCTATCCGGCCAAAAACAGCCAGCAATTTATCTTTGGCTGCTATCAGTTCGGTTTCGTTCATTACGTCGGCAACTAAAGCTATGGCTTTACCACCTGCCTCATTTATCGCGTTAGCACGTTCTTCGGCTACCTGGGCGTTACGACCCAAAATGCCTACAGCGCCTCCGGCTTCAACTATGCCATCAATAAATGCTTTACCTAATATCCCTGTTCCGCCGGTTACTACTATTACTTTACCGGCCAATGAAAATTGATTATCCACTTAAATTATATTTTTCGGGTTGATGTATTGTTATTTTAAATCAGCTATCGCGATGGCGTCCATATCGGTATAATCGAGGTTTTCGCCGGCCATGCCCCATATAAAGCTGTAGCTGGCCGTGCCGCTGCCCGAATGGATGCTCCATGGCGGCGATACCACGGCGTCGTAATTATCCATGGTGATGTGGCGGGTTTCGTTCCCTTCGCCCATGTAATGAAATATCTTTTGGCCGGCAGGCACATCGAAATAAAAATAAGCTTCCATACGCCTGTCGTGCACGTGAGCCGGCATGGTATTCCAAACGCTACCCTCATGCAGAATGGTTAAACCCATCACCAGCTGGCAGCTTCGTACACCTTCCAAATGGATATACTTATTAATGGTACGCTTGTTGGCCGTAGCCGATGAGCCCAGTTCAACCTTTACAGCATCGGCATGAGTTAATAAAGTTTTTGGATACACTGCATGGGCGGGCGACGATAAAAAGTAAAATACGGCCGGGTTAGCAGCATCAACACTTTCAAAAGTTACGTTTTTGGTGCCTTTGCCAATGTACAGGCAGTCCAGTTTGTTTGTTTCAAAAACCTGTCCATCGGCTTTAACCACACCCCGACCGGCCACGCTGATAATCCCTATTTCGCGGCGCTCCAGGAAATACTCCGCACGTAGGTTAGGATAGTTTGGTAACTCAAGCACGTTGCTTACCGGGTTGGCCATACCTACAATCATCCTGTCGTAATGGGTATAGGTGCAATTAAGCTCATCGGGCTTAACCTGTTTATCAATCAAAAATCTTTCGCGTATGGTGGTGGTATTGTAGCTTTTAAAATCCGAAGGATGGACGCTGTGTAATGTTTTCAAAGCAAATGTTATTTTAGAAAATTCGTGGTTATCAGATACAAGTCTACAATCTTAAAAAGTATTAAAAAAGGGCTCTCAACCTTATTTTCACTCCAACGTTATAGTACAAATCACAATTCCTTATCAGCAAAAAACCAATTAAACTTTAACTATAACGTTTAAGTAAATATTTAAGGTTTTACATATCAATTTAATTAATTAAGCTTGTATAATTGAAGCATAAAGTGGTGTAAAATACCAAAACCGCCCTTTAACAACCGGTAAACCATACTAAACTATGAAACATTTATCAGCCTGCAAAAACATAGCCTTAGTTGCGCTTTTTTTGCTCATAACAGAGATAGCATCTGCACAACAACAGGAAATAACCGCCAAAAGTGCAAAAGCATGGGTTAAGGAACGCGTATGGGCCAATGGCTTAAAACTTAAGCTTAACTCATCAACCAATAATGTTGAATTTGCCAAACAATATGCAGCAAACAAGCCCCTTTGGGACAAAGCCTTCGAGTTTTTACGCGATCGTAACCTCGACCTGATGCCCCCCGGCAAATACCCTATAGATGGCGATAATGTTTATGCCTCGGTTACCGAAGGCCCATCCAAAGAGTTTGATCAATCGGCCTGGGAATCGCACCAAAACTACATTGATTTACAATATGTAATTAACGGCAAAGAAAAAATTGGTGTAGCTCCCATCGAAAGCCTCACCGTTACCAAACCCTACGATGCAGCTAAAGATGGTGCCAATTACAGCGGAGAGGGTAAATATTTTACAGCTACGCCCGACGAGTTTTTCCTGTTTTTCCCATCAGATGGTCACCGGCCTAATATTAAGGTTGATGGGTATGATAAGGTGAAGAAATTGGTGATTAAGATAAGGGTGGCGAAATAAAATTGTCGTCTGAATCAGAATTACAGAATTTTAGAATTTTCAAAATTAAGAGTACCAGCCCGCAGATAGATCGTGCGGGCTATTTTAATTCTGTTAGCTCTAAAATTCTGATTCAGACATTCTGTTAATTTTAAAATTCTGTAAATTCTGATTCAGACACCCTGCATCGTCCTCACCAGCTTCCTCACGTCAAAGCCCTGCTCAGCCGCCTGCGCTACCAGTTTATTATAGATCTGCTCATCAAGCGTCGAGCGCCGACTCAATATCCACAGGTATTTACGATTGGGATGACCAACCATGGCATAACTGTAATCATCGCCGAGTCCGATGATCCAGTATTTACCTTTAAAGGGCCATTGAAACTGCACCTCCAGTTTGGCATTACTCGTTTTATCGGCCACATAAGCCCGGCCCTCGGCAATTTTTATCTTATTATCCTTAATGCACCTGTTTTTAACAATAATGCCGCCATCAGGAGCCAAACCATAAGCAGCCGAAGTAAAGGTGCATCCCGATTCGAACCATTGCGGGAAAGCCGCAATCTCAAACCAGGCACCCACATATTTTTTTAAATCGACATAGGGAACGGTTTCAAGCGGTTGGCACCGCAATGCCTGAGCGGCAATGGCAGCTAAACCCAGTGCTACAGAACCTGCAATGATCTCTTTCTTCATAAATTAATAACGCCCGTTACGCCTGAAATGTTTAGGCAACGGGCGCATAAATGACATACAAAGGGCATATCATTATTTAATTACCTTTGCGCCAAAGCATTATTTTATAGCATGCCCCATAAAACAAACATCAGTATTTTAGGCTGCGGCTGGTACGGCAGTGCATTGGCAAAGGCATTGATTGCCGATGGTTTGCAGGTGAAAGGATCAACCACCTCAGTAGCCAAACTGGATGAGTTGGCGGCCGCAGGTATTAAACCCTACCTTGTTAATTTTTTACCGGGCGAGGAAAGTTATGATGCCGCTTTTTTTGATTGTGATGTGTTGTGGATAGCCATTCCGCCCAAAAGCCGCGGCGGCGAAGGTGCTGTTTTTGTTGATAAGATAAAAGGCATTATCAATGCCATAAAGCAGCATGCTGTACCTAACGTAATATTCATCAGCTCGACAGGAGTTTATGCCGATAGTAACCGGCAGATAAACGAAGAAACCGATCCGCACCCTAATACTGAAGCAGGCCGGGTTTTGCTGGAGGCCGAAAATCTTTTTCGTACTGAGGATAGCTTTAAAACCACGATTATCCGTTTTGCAGGTTTGATAGGCCCGGCACGCAACCCGGGCAGGTTTTTTGCCGGAAAAAAAGAGATTCCGAACGGAAATGCACCTGTTAATCTGATCCACCTGGACGATTGTATCGGATTAAGTAAAGCGATATTGGCAAAAAATGCTTTTGGATATTTGTTTAATGGATGTGCTCCTCATCACCCTGCAAAAGCTGATTTTTATACCCACGCGGCCATGCAATCAGGCCTTGAAAAACCTGAGTTTATAAGGGAGTTAAAAGAATGGAAAATTGTGCGCAGCATAAACGTGGGGCCGGTACTTGGCTATGAATATACCACCCTGTGGTAAGCTATCTTTATTTCGGAATTCGGATGTTCAATTTCGGATTTATTTTTTGGGGTTTACACCGATTATTTTTTGATTACACCGATTTACTGTGTGATTTCAGAATTCGGATTTTCGACTTCGGATTTTTTGTCTGAACTCGAATTTATGGAATGAAGGAATTAACAGAATGCTTTACAAATTCGAAAAATTCAAATAATTCCCCCAAATTCCGGTTCAGACTTTTTTTCACCAATTTGCCTGGCATTCTGCTCATTCTTTAATTCTGTAAATTCTGATTCAGACACTATTCCTTATACTCCAACGTTTTCTTCAGCACCACCTCCTCTGCCGAACGGGCTATCATCACATCGAACGTACCGGGTTCTGTAACCAGCTTCATATTAACATTCCAAACGGCGATATCCTCAGGTTTTATCTTAAATTTTACCGTTTTGGTTTCGCCGGGTTTCAGGCTGATTTTGTCGAAGCCCTTCAGGGCCATAACGGGTGTAGTTACCGAATTTATTTTGTTGCCGAGATACAATTGCACTACCTCTTTTCCCTCCATGCTGCCACTATTGGTAACATCAACCGAAACCGTTACCTCTTCTCCTTTGCTAAACGTAGGTGACGACACCTGCATATTGCTGTACTTAAATGATGTATAGCTTAACCCGTAGCCAAAGGGAAACAGCACACCAGGCGATGAAAAAACATAATCCTGCCCCGGCTTTTCGGGCGAACCGGGGTTATGGTAAAAACCCTTGTTTGATGCAACGTGGTTATAAAACACCGGGATATGCCCGGTTGATTGGGGGATAGAAACTGTAAGCCTGCCGGATGGGTTTACCTTACCAAACAGAATATTGGCAATGGCGTTGCCACCCCGTTCGCCGGGGTACCAGGCTTCAACAATGGCCGGGATGTTTTCCTTTTCCCAACTGATACTTTGCGGGCGGCCGTGTACCAGCACCAAAACAATCGGTTTACCTGTTTTATACACCTCCTGTAGCAACTCGCGCTGTACGCCATCCGGATTGATATCGGTAACATCGTACCCTTCACCACAGGTAAAGGGATCTTTAGGTTCACTTTCGGGTGCGTGCCCGTTCCAGCCTACACCCGAAAATACCACACTGGTAGTACCTAAAACCACCACTACGGCATCGCTGTTCCTGGCGGCATCAACAGCCGCTTCAAAACCGCTTTTGTCCGATCCGGAGAGCGCACAGCCTTTGGCATAATTGATCTTTATTTTATTGCCTGCCAATTGTTTAATCCCATCCAACACGGTAGTGCCTGAACGGCTATCCCTTGTTGAACTATAATCGCCGTACTGAACCTGGTTAGCGTTGGGGCCAATCACCGCCAGCGATTTCAGGCTGTTTATATTAAGCGGTAACAGCTGTTTTTCATTTTTTAGCAGGATGATGGATTCTTCGGCTATCTGTTGTGACAGCGCGATATGATCGGGCGTATGTACACGTTTTTTTAGCGCCAATGTATCAGGCAGGGCCTTTTCAAACAGTCCGGCTTTAAATTTTATGGTGAGGATACGGGCAACGGCGCTGTCAATCTGCGCCTCTTTTACCTTTCCTGTTTTTACCAAGTTAATCAGCTTTTCATATACATCCGGGCTGGGTGCTTCCAGGTCGACCCCGGCGTTGAGGCCTATGGGCGCAGCGTTATCAGCATCTTGCGCGATATGATGAAACGTATACAAATGCTTGAGGCCTTCATAATCAGAAAAAACATACCCTTTAAATCCCCACTCCTGCCTTAATATAGTTTGCAGCAGCCACTTATTGGCATGCGCGGGTACGCCATCAATCTCGTTGTAGGCGGGCATCAGCGCGTAAATATTTGCCTTTTGTACAGCGGCCTTAAAAGGCGGCAAAAACATCGACCGCAATTCCCGTTCGCCTACCGATGCCGGGGCCAGGTTAATACCTGCTACCGGGATGCTGTAAGCGGCGAAATGTTTGGCTGTACAAATCACCTTATCCTTCCCTATTCCATAGATAGTTTGCGACGGATCGCCCTGCATGCCTATAACAAATGAAGTTCCCATCCGGCTTACGAGGTAAAGGTCTTCTGCATAGCATTCCTCATTACGGCCATAACGCGGGTCGCGGATGAGATCGAACAGAGGCGATAATGCCTGGTCTACTCCCGATGAGCTGGCTTCATAAGCAATTACCGAACCCATTTTTTCTATCAATGCCGGGTTCCAGGTACTGCCTTGCGCAATGGCCTGCGGAAAGATAGTGGCTCCTGCGGCCAGTTGCCCGTGCAAACATTCGCCTATTTGTATGGGCGGGATACCTAAGCGGGTTTGTTCTTTGGCGTATTTTTTTGCCGAGATGGATAGCGTGGCAATATCATTGATATTTGTAAAAGGACTTTCACAAACGCCATAAGCTATGGGGTTTTGCATCGAGCCTTTTAGGGAGTTCATACTCATCTGGCCTACTTTTTCTTCCAAAGTCATGCGGGCCAGGAGGTCTTTTACTCGCTCGGCTACCGGCGCTTTCGGGTTTTTATAAACCTGTGCGTTGGCGGTTTTTATTACAAAAGCAAAGGCTATAAGTAGGGCTATTTTCTTTTGCATAGGAAATATAAATTTATCATTTTTAACGTAGAGACGCATCACATGCGTCTCCCGCATGCAAATCACGAAAGCTAAGCAACCCGGACTTGCAGGTAGCTTATCCTAAAGGAGGCGCATGTGATGCGTCTACAAAAAACAGGGAGACGCATGTGATACGTCTCTACAAAACAGCCATTAATGTATCAGATAAAACTTCGGATAAAGCTTATCTCCTCCAACTGTTTTCAACTCAATCAGTGTTTGATTTTCATTGGCCTTATCCGCCATATAATGTCCGCTTAAAGCATAAACGCCTTTTTTCAGATGCAACAATGCTTTTTGCGGCTCCACGTAAGTGTTAAATCCGGGTTTAATTACCTCCTCATTATCCACAAACAAGGCAGGGCTTACTTCAAAACCTGATGTAAGTTCGTAATCAGCTTCTTTATCTATCTTAATAAAACCTTTAATTTTCACCCAGTTAATATATTCTTCAGCAACCGGTTTAAACGGTACAATAAGGTTGGTTACACCGGTTTCAAAGGGCTTTTCATTTTCCAGTTTGGCAATATCGCGTTCGCGGGTTTTAAAAATTTCATAGGCCATACCCGGTTTCAGGCTGGCCGGTTTTTCATGGGTCGGTTTAATGCTTACCCGTTTAATATTTGCCGTTTGGCGAATGTGCTGATCATTCAGCGTCCAGGTGGTAAAAGTTCGTAAGCCGATGCTATCTTTCAGCGGGACGTTGATATTTACCGGGAAAGGTACTGCGGTGCTGTTTGCATCGGGCATTTTACCGTTAATATTGTAACGAACTTTAGCTCCGTTCAGCGGATAATTCATCACTAACTTAAGCCTGGTTTTGTTGGTTACTATGTTGTCAATTCCGTCAATATCAGGCAAGCGTGCGTTAAAATTCCAAAGTTTGAACAAGCCGTACTGGTTTTTCATTTTCCAGCCAAAGCGGTCAAGGTTCTTCTCGCTCTTCGGGCTCCAGGTTAACTCTGCAACAGCAAGGGCACGGGGGTAAACCATGTATTGCAGGTGTTGCGCATTAGGAATCTTTTCATTCCAGATATTGCCCTGCGCGCCTAAAATGTATTCAGCCTCGGCGGCAGTTAACTCTTTCGATTGAGGTTCGTAATTATACACCATTTGCCAGGTAACCGGCGGGTTCCAGCCTATAGGTTCCAGCTCTTCGTTGGCCTGCGGGGCATCAAAATACATGTAAGGCAGCGGGGTCATCACCACATGGTGGCGCATTTTGGCGGCGGCTATCCCACCGGCTTCACCCTGCCAGCTCATAACGGTAGCCGATTCGGCAAGGCCACCCTGCAGTATCTCATCCCATCCTACCAATCGTTTATTTTTGGAGAGCAGGAATTTTTCTATCCGTTTAATAAAATAGCTTTGTACCTCTTTCTCGTTTTTCAGATGTTCGCGCTTCATGAGGGCAACAGCCGTAGGGCTTTTCAGCCAGTCCACCATTTCGGCTTCGTCGCCGCCTATGTGTACATATTGGTTGGGGAATAGCTCTATCACTTCTGTAAGTACATCTTCCATAAACTTAAAAGTGTACTCGCCGGGGTCGAGCATCCGAACGCGGTGTTTGGCTCCTGTCGAGTCCTGGCAGCCCAGTTGCGGGTAGGCAAAAATGGCCGCCTCGCTATGGCCGGGCATTTCTATTTCGGGGAGGATTGTCACAAACCTGTCCTGCGCGTATTTAATCACGTCTCTAATCTCATCTTTGGTGTAAAAACCATCACGCCCATCATCTATCAGGTTATCAAGCTTACGGAATTCGCCTCTTTTTGCGTAATAACTGATTTTTGAGCCAACTTCTGTAAGGCGCGGGTATTTATCTATCTGGATGCGCCACCCCTCATCATCAGTTAAATGCCAGTGAAAAGTGTTGAGCTTATAGTGCGCCATCACATCGATGTATTTTTTCACTTCATCCACAGTAAAAAAATGACGGCTCACATCCAAACTCAAACCACGCCAGCCAAACCGGGGCTGATCGGCAATGGCACAGGCCGCAATTTTTAATGGTGCGCCTTTATCCGTGGGTAACAGTTGAATAAGCGATTGCACCCCATAAAATACACCGGCGCCATTACCGCTGATGCTTACCGAAACAGGTGACACATGCATAGTGTAAGCGCCCTCCTGGTTCGACCATACATTGTTCAGCCTGATAGGCGTTTTGGCAGGGATCTGCCCGTAAACCTTCACCGTCGTTGCCAAACCATAATTTTGATTGAGGTATTCCTGCAGATACCTGCCTATTGGCTCGGTTTCTTTATTTACGCCGATAACAGCGGCTTTACTTAACACCATGCTTCCGCTACCTGCTTTCAGGCTAACCGGCTGCGGGATAATATGAAACTGCGCTTCGGCCGCTGCCGTTAAAAACAGCATGGCCGATAGCAAAATATATTTTAATGATGATTGCTTATTCATTTCGGTAGATAACAGACAGGATTATATTTTAACGGTGATATTCTTTTTGTAAAGGATCCACACGGGGATAAAGATAATAAGCACAGTAAGGATTGCCCCCGCCAGCGAAGCATTCTCGGGTGACAGGTACAGCACAAACGCATGATAATAAACAAACGACCATAAATTGGTTTTCTGCACCGGGATGGCCGCCAGCACAGCCGGAATAATATCGGCCAGTACATACGCAGCTATCGCATTTCGTCCAAAAGCCAAAAACGGCGGCAGCAGGGCTTTGTTACCTTTTATATCGATAAACCAGTAGGATAATGCGAGGATATTAATGGCCAACCCGGCGGTCAATAATACAAACGAGCTTGTCCATAACTGTTTGTTGATGGGGAAAAATGTGTTCCAGATGAGTGCTAAAACAATCAGAATGATTCCAACGCCCATCATCTTAAACAGATCGGTACTGGTTTTGAATTTGCCTGTTTTAAGCCAGGCACCGGTAAACACGCCCAACAAACAGGTTGCCACCGATGGAATGGTGCCCAACAACCCTTCCGGATCCCAGGTTTTGGATGCACCCCAGAGGTGATTTTCGGTAAACACCGAGCGGTCTATCCAGGCACCTAAATTGGTTGCCGGCTCAAGATTTGGTGTACCGAAGCCCGGTACAGGCACCAACGTCATCAATAAATAATAGCCTATCAAGCAGATTACGGCAATAATCACCTGCGTACGGATACCCGTTTTAACGTACAACAAGGCAGTTATGCCAAATACGAGCCCGATGCGCTGCAACACACCGGGAATGCGCAAATGCGCGAACTGAAAATCGTTTATCAGGGGCAAACAAATGCCCAATGCTATGATAATAATAGTTCGACGTAAAATGGATAGCAGCAGCTTACTGTGGTTTTCAACCTCGGCTTTTTTGCTTTCCATGGCGTAAACTATGGATACGCCGACCATGAATAGAAAGAAGGGAAACACCAGATCAGTAGGTGTACAGCCGTTCCATTTGGAGTGTTCAAGCGGCCAGTAAATGTGCCCCCAATCGCCGGGATCATTCACCAATATCATGGCAGCTACGGTAAATCCTCTGAAAAAATCGAGCGATAAAAGTCGAGGCCGTTTTGTTTTTGATGTGCCTGATTCCCGGGCGGGTTGCTGAGGATTGAATACTATGGTTGCCATTATGCTTGAGCTTGCTTAGCTATTTTTTTTATGCGTTTTTAATGTGTATTTAAATTGGTATGTGCCCGAGCCAATGTCCATTTGCAAATCGCTGCCGGTTGCCGGTTTAACATTGGTAATATCATTATTGGCAGTGATATCAACATTTCCCTCGGTAACCGTACCGTTAACCGATGGCAGGGTAACATGCGCGGTGGTGTTTGGCGGCACTATCACATCTAAAGTAAAAATGCCATTGTCAATACTCCATGCCGATTTCACCTTTCCGTACAGGGTTTCCAATTCGGCGTGGGCATTGGTGAGTTTGCCGCCCGGGTGCGGGAAAATATTGATTTTATGAAAACCCGGATCAGCCTCATCTGTATTAATACCGGCTACAACGCGGTACATCCAATCGCCTATGGCACCGTAGGCGTAGTGGTTAAATGAGTTCATCTCCGGGTCTTCGAAGGTGCCGTTGGGTTTTATGCCATCCCATCGTTCCCATATAGTAGTTGCTCCGTTTTTTACGGGATAAAGCCATGAGGGGTATGATTCCTTCATCAACAGATCGTAGGCGATATCGGTATGACCGAAGCGACTTAACACGTGGCAGATGTAGGGCGTGCCTAAAAAACCTGTTGTAATGTGTTCATCATAATCCTCAATATTGTGAACCAGCCTTTGCGCGGCAGACTCGCGCAGGTTTTCGGGCAGCAGATCAAAGTTCAGCGCCAGCACGTAAGATGTTTGCGTGCCCGAAATCATGCGGCCATTTGGCGTGACATATTCTGCCTGGAAGGCTTTTTTAATATCGGCCAATAGCTGGGTGTATTTTTTAACATCGTCCTGCTTACCCAATATGGTGGCTGCATTGACAACCAACTGGGTTGAGTATGCATAAAAGGCCTGGGCTATCAGGTTTTTATCGGTAAGGGCGGCACCGTCTTCATAATCGGTGCCGGCGTAAAACAGCCAATCGCCAAAGTGGTTGCCGGTATCCCATAAGCCGGCGCGGGTGTGGGCGGTTATGTAGCCGACCCAGGCGGTCATGCTGGCGTATTGATCTTCCAGTACCTTTTTATCGCCGTAGGCCAGGTAAATATTCCAGGGGGCAATAGTTGCCACATCACTCCAGCCCGATGCCGCCGACAAGCTTTTGTCGCCAAGCACATCAGGTATCACGTATGGAACGGCACCGTTTTTATGCTGATCTGCCGAGAGATCTTTCAACCATTTGGTAAAAAAACCGGCCACATCCATATTGAATGTTGCGGTGCGGGAAAAGGCCTGTGCATCACCTGTCCAGCCCATACGTTCATCACGCTGCGGGCAATCGGTAGGCACATCAATAAAATTTCCTTTTTGCCCCCATTGAATATTGTGCTGTAATTGATTGATAAGCGGATTTGAAGTAGAGAAGCTACCGGTTTGCGCCATATCCGAATACAAGGCAAAAGCGGCTACACTGGTTGAATCGATCGGGCCGTTATAACCAACTACCTTCAGGTACCTAAACCCCTGAAAGGTGAAATGCGGTTCGAAGGTTTCAACGCTATCGCCTTTAAATACATAGGTATTTTCCTGTTTGGCAGTACGCAGGTTTTTTGTGTAGAAGTTTCCTTGCTGATCCAAAACCTCGGCATGAAAAAGCTTCACAGTATCCCCTGCTTTGGCTTTAAACTTAAACTGCACCCATCCTACCAGGTTCTGCCCAAAATCAACAACCTTTTCGCCTGCCGGCGTAGTAAATACCTTAAGGGGCTTAAACATTTCGTGCTTACGCACCGGCGGACCAAAAGTAGCAACCAGATTTTCTCTTACAGAATCGGTACGCACCGAGTCCCAGGTGGCAGCGTTATAAGTAATGGTTGCCCAGCCCTTCTTTTCCTTACGGGCATCATAAACCTCCCCATCAAAAAACGACGATGAGCGGATAGGCCCATACGCAACCTTCCAGCTTTTATCCGAATTGATAATTACGCGTTTGCCATTGGTATAAACCACTTCTAACTGGAACAGCAAACCCAGCTTGCTGCCGTACACGTTTTTTTTGCGGTTGTAAGTATAGCCGCGGTACCAGCCATCACCAAGGGTTACGCCAACGGCATTATCGCCTTTCAGCAAATCGGCAGTAACATCATACACCTGGTATTGCAGGCGTTTGTTGTAGCTTGTCCAGCCGGGGGCAAAATAATCAGTGCCTATGCGTTTGCCGTTAAACTGGGCTTCATACAGGCCATGGGCTGTGATGTATAAATGTGCTGCACGTACTTTATGATCGAGCTTAAATGTTTTGCGAAACATGGGGCTGGGGCCGCCTGTGGTATCCGAAAGGTAATTGTCTTCTATCCATTTGGCTGTCCAGTCGGCAGGTTTTAGCAAACCCATTTTCCAGGAGTTTACCATGCTCCAGGGAGTAACCTGCTGGCGGTTATTCCAAACACGCACCTGCCAGTAAACCTTTTGGCGCGAGGCCAGCATAGGCCCGCCATAATAAACGTGCAGCGATTCACCCGAAGTTACCTTTCCTGATGTCCAGATCAGGTCTTTTCCTTTCAGCAGGGATACGGCATTACTGCCTACCCTCACTTCATAAGCCGTTTGTTGGATATTGCGGTCGCGGGTTATCAGTTTCCAGCCGAGACGCGGGTTGGCCTGGTCTACAGCAATGGGGTTGATCTTATACTCGCAGATCAGGTTATCAACCCGGAACGGCGGCGGAACGGGCGGCGCTTTCTGCGCCAGTACAATTATCGGCAAATACAAAAAAAGCAATACAATAATGCGTGTGCATACCTTTTTACACATACCTTTTTGGGGTTTAATAGTTGATGCTATTAAATATACTTTAACAGCAATATTGTTTTGATATGCACCTGTAATTTTTTTTGAGCAGGCCGTAAAATGATGCGTTCATTGCAATATAGGGTATAAACGTATTATGGCCCGGTAATAGTTTTAACCGGGCCATGTAACATTATTAGTGTTCGAGGTTGGCCTGGTTTAATGGATAAGGGTACAGCAAACGGATATTGGCATAAGCAGCCGAATTAATCTGCCACGAATCATTTTTATAAGCGCGTTCGCTGGCTGCGTGGGCTTTCATTACTTCGGTAGCTTTGCCGGTACGCAATAAATCAAACCAGCGGTGGTTTTCGAAAGCAAGCTCAACCTGGCGTTCGTGAGCTATTGCTGTGCGGAACTGTTCCTGAGTGCTTACATTCAGATCAGGATTGGAATTTCCGATTGATTTAGGATCGAGACCGGCTCGGTGCCTAACCAGGTTAAGGTATTTAAATGCATCGCTGCTACCAAAACCCTGTTCGTTCAGGCATTCGGCAAGCATCAGGTAAACATCGGCGTAGCGATAAACCGGGAAGTTGTTACCGGTAATGCCTTGTACTGCGCCAATGCTCTGGTATTTTTTGATGAAGGGCAGATCGATGCCATACTCATCCGATGTAAAGTCGGTTAGTGAGGCATCCCTCCTTGCATCACCATCTTCATAAGCGTTTACCAGGTCCTGCGTTGGGATATTCCAGCCGTTGGGGGCGCCGTTGGCTATCTCATAGCCGGTGATATCGGTATCGTAATAATCCCAGGGGATGAAGGTATCTACAAAATCGCTGCCCAGCCCGTTAGGGCCTTCAATATATTGGATCTCAAAAATCGACTCAGGACCGTTTTCCTTTTTGATGTCAAAATTATCGGCATAATCATTATTCAAACTGTAAACCCCCGATGATATAATACTGCGGAGTAAGGGTATGGCCAGATCAAATTTCTTCTGGGTCATGTAAACTTCGGCCAGCATGGTTTCGGCTGTTCCTTTGGTAACACGGCCCTTGTCGGTTTGAGCAGTAAACCTTAACGGAAGCTTGGTTATAGCAGCCTGCGCATCGGCAATAATCTGGGTGTATATATTAGCTACCGATGTTTTAGTTGCGGTTTTGAAAGCATCACCTACCGATTGAGTTTCGGTAATTACCAACGGTGCATCGCCAAACATGCGTACGATGTTAAAATAGTTAAAGGCGCGTAAAAAATAGGCCTGCCCACCAATGGTATCGGCCGAAGCAGCATCAACGGTGCCTGTGGGGAGCCTGGCGAGGATTACATTACAGCGCTGAATATCGGCATACGAGTTATTGAAAAATGATTCAACTATATCGTTATTGTTCAGTTCCCTAAACTCATCTATCTCCTCTTTATTGGTAGCCGAACGATCATAGGGATCATATTCGTACGAGGTATTGTCAGACCGCATCTCGGCCATGGCCCACATCGAGCCGTTGTAGATGCCCTGCAGCGGAGCATACGCGCCGTTTATGGCCTGCTGAAACTGAGCCTTGGTTTTATAAAAATTTTCTTTGGTTTGCGAATCGGTTGGCTGAAGCGAGAGATAATCTTTTTTACAACCGGCAAAGCCAATGGTGATAACAGTAAGAAAAACGTAGATATATATTTTCATGATCTGTTGATTGTTAAAGTGTTGATAATTAACCATACCCGCCGCATTAAAATGTAACGTTGCAACCCAGCGTATAAACTGCCGATACCGGGTAGCCGGTAAAGTTTACATTAGGCGATAGGGATCGGTTACCGTCCTGCCCTTCAATGCCCACTTCGGGATTACCACCCTTATAACCGGTTATCAGTATAGCGTTCTGTGCACTGAAATAAACCCTGAAGTTTTTGCTGAATTTGGTTTTGAAGTTATAGCCAAGGTCAATGTTCTTCACGGCGAGGTATGAATTGCTCTCAACCCAGTAAGATGGATAATAATCGCGGGCCAGGTTGGTGTTTGATACCGTTGTGGGCAACAAAC
This sequence comes from Mucilaginibacter celer, assembly GCF_003576455.2. Taxonomy (NCBI): domain Bacteria; kingdom Pseudomonadati; phylum Bacteroidota; class Sphingobacteriia; order Sphingobacteriales; family Sphingobacteriaceae; genus Mucilaginibacter; species Mucilaginibacter celer. Next base: position 541,453 of record NZ_CP032869.1, on the reverse strand, counting down.
CTGCGCCCGGCTGCTTGGCCGAACGCCACCGAGCCATAACGCTTTGCTCAACATTAAACACGCCATCCAAATTGGTGGTGAATTGCTTGTACATGTTAAACACATGCCCGCCTACCGAGCCTGCCGATATGATATTCATATCAAAGCCATGGTATGCAAAGTGGTTATTAAAACCAAAAGTAAATTTAGGCCATGGGTTGCCGATAGGCACCTGGTCGCTGCCGTCAATTACGCCATCATTGTTAACATCTTTATAGCGGATATTCCCCACCTGTTCGCCGTCAAAATGAGGGTACTTATCCAGCTCGGCCTGGTTTTGGAAGATGCCCTCGAATATGTAGCCAAAAAATTGCCCCAGCGGCAGGCCTGCTTTGGTAATACTGGTTGGGTTATCATTGATAGGCGCATCGTAAATATGATCTGTTGATCCAAGACTCAACACCAGGTTGCGGTTAAATGACAGGTTAAAATCGGTATTCCAGGTAAAATCTTTACTTACTATGTTTTTAGTGGTAACTGTAAACTCCCAGCCCCTGTTGCGCACATTACCTACGTTTGAGAGTGCCCCTGTGTAACCCGATGAGCCAGGGATAGTAATAAACTGCAGCATATCCTGCGTATAGCGGTTGTAATACTCTGCTATAATGTAAACCCTGCCTTTAAACAGCGAGAGGTCCATACCTATATCCAGCTGGCGCGTGGTTTCCCAGCCCAACTGCGTATTTCCCGGATCGCTTAATGCTGCACCCGGAACCAGCACACCGCCAAAAGTGTAATTGGCCGGATCAACCGGCGGGATGGATTGGTAGTTGCCCACGCTGTTATTACCTGCGTGGCCGTAGCTGCCGGTAAATTTTAACTGATCTATAAAGCTGGTTTTAGGGAAGAATGATTCATCCGAAATACGCCAGCCGCCCGATATCGAAGGGAAAGTCCCCCATTGATGACCGGGTGCAAACCTTGATGAACCGTCGCGACGGATAGAGGCACCCAACAGGTATTTATCTTTATAGGCATAGTTTACCCTTGCAATTAATGATTGCAGGCGCCATTCTTCATCACCGGCATCGGCAGTAACAATAGTAGCATGATTTAATGATTTTATCACATCATCAGGAAAGCCCGTACCATACGCAAACCTGAAATGGGTATTTTCCTGCTGCAATGAATAATCGCCTAAAACAGTTAAAGTATGGTTACCCCAGGTTTGTTTATAGGTGATGGAGTTTTCGTTAAGCCAGTTAAGCGAGTTTCCTGAACTGAAATTACCCTGGGCTTTAACACGTGTGCCTGTACCATCATCGGGCGCATTAAAACCGCCCAGAAAAGATGGCCTGAAGTAGTCGCCGTTGCTGTTTTGGTAATCAACACCAAAGGTTGATTTGATATCGAGCCCTTTAATTGGCTGCCAGGTGATGTATGTATTAGCCAGCGTGCGGAAATCTTTATACATATTGGTGGTGTTAACCAGGGCACTCACCGGGTTATTGTTTTGAAATGTACCCGGCGAACCAATTACATGGGTATATGAGCCATCGGGCCGTTTTACGGGTACAAGCGGGCTTTCCAGGTAGGCCTGGCTTAATGCCGCGGTAAGGAAGTGACCATCTGTTTGCTGCAGGTTACGCTGGCTGTAAGTTGGCGCTATGCTTAAACCCACGGTAAGGTTTTTGGCGATATCGGCATCCATATTGCCTTTGATAGAGTACCGGCGGAAACCGGTATTCAGCACCGTACCGCGCTGATCAAAAAAGCCCATCGAAAATAATGACCTTACTTTTTCGGTACCGTTTGATACGGTAACATCATAGTTTTGCATAGGTGCGTTGCGTGTTACCGCATCAAACCAATCGGTGCCAAAACCATATTTAGATGGGTTTTGATATTCTGCCGGGATTGGGGTATGAGTGCCGTTCACCGCATTGGCATCCTGAATAGCCTCTTTACGCCACTGGGCAAACTCGGCGGCGGTCATCATTTTCAGCTTACTTTTAGGCAAGATGGTCTGGATGCCTGTGGATGTGTTTACCGTAACGCTCGATTCGCCTTTTTTTGCTCTTTTTGTGGTGATCAGGATAACACCATTTGAGCCACGCGACCCGTAGATAGCTGTCGAGGCCGCATCTTTCAATACGCTTATATTTTCAATATCATCGGGATTGATGGTACTTAAAGGGTTTTGATACTGATCGAACCCCGGAGAGATCGGGAAGCCGTCAATTACATACAAAGGATCATCGCCGGCACCAACCGAACCTGCGCCGCGGATGTTGATGGATACGCCACCACCCGGTGTGCCCGTTACCTGGTTTACGGTAACACCCGCCAACTGGCCTGCCAGTTTTAAATCAACGCTGGCAGCTTTAATCTCTTTAATGTTGCTCATTTTAACCGAGCCTACGGCGCCGGTAACATCCTTGCGTTCCTGGTTACCGTAGCCTACTACCACAACCTCCTTCAGCTCCTGGTTGTCTTCGGCTAAAACCACGTTAATGGTGGTTCGCTTATTAACCGGTTCTTCTTTGGTTTGAAAGCCGATATAGGTAAATACCAAAGTAGCATTATCATCGGCACTCAATGTAAATTTGCCATTCACATCTGTTACAGCGCCTACATTGGTTCCTTTTATCTTAACATTAACACCGGGCAAAGGCTGGTTTTTATTATCTGTAACGGTCCCCGTAACGGTTATGGGCACAGCTGCTGCTTCAACAGTTTCTTTTTTATTTACAATGATGTTTTTGTTTTCGATAACATAAGTTAGTGGTTCATCCTTAAAACATTGTTTTAATGCCTCATCCAACGATGCATTACTGAGTTGTAAAGAGATAGGTTTGGCTTTTGAAATATCCTTGTACCTGTAAAAAAAATAATAGCCGCTTTGTTTTTCAATGGCTTTGAAGGCCTTGTCGATACTTATCGACTTCTCGTTTAATGTGATAGACTGTGAAAAACTTTTAGCGCTTAACTGCAAACAACCGATAGTAATCAATAAGACCGTTAATCTCATGGTCAAAAATAGTTTTGAATAGGTACCTGTGGCACTAAATACTTTACCAGTAAAGTTTAAATGCATAACTTCGTAATGTTTGGGTTAAAAATTGAGTTAACGAAATACGACAAGCTTGATCCACAACATTATGCCGGAAGCGTTGCAGCGCTTCCGGCTTTTTCTTAGGACAAGGGTTTTAGGTTGGAATTTCTTTTTTGAGAGCTTTAGTTAGTGTTTTTTCATAGGTTTTTGAGTTTGGGGGATTAAAATTCAGTTTCCGGTTATTTTAAGGGGCAACAATTATCTTTTTGTTCTCTATCCTAAAACGCACATGGCTCAACTCCAAAATGTGCAGCACCTGCGATAGTTTTACATCGCGTCTGATCTTACCAACAAACTCATCGTCAGGTATCTTACCTTCGTATACCACCTCGGTATCATACCACCTCGAAAGCTCCTTCATAATATCTTGTATGTTTGAGCGGTTAAAGTTGAACAGGCCATTTTTCCAGGCCAGCTCTTCGTCCGTGTCAACATCAATTACTTTTATGCCATTATCATTTATAATGCCCTGCTGGCCGGGTTTAAGCGTATTGCTCACATCACCGCGAATCAGCTTAACAGCTCCTTCAAGCAGGGTGGCTTTTATCCCTTTATCATCACTATAGGCCGAAACATTAAAATGCGTGCCCAACACCCTAACCTGTGCATCTTTTACCTGCACTGTAAATGGTTTCGCCTTGTTATGGGCTACCTCAAAATATCCTTCGCCTGTTAACTCAACATCGCGCTGATTGCCCGAAAAGGTTGTCGGGAATTTAAGCGATGACGCGGCGTTCAGGAAAACGGTGGTACCGTCGGGCAGCACAACATGAAACTGGCCTCCACGAGGTGTGCTGATCGTGTTGTAAGCAAGGGCACCGGCCGGGGCATGATCTTTATCCGCATCGGTATAAACCACCTGTCCGTCATCGGTTTTATTTATGCTGATATCGCCGCTTTGGTTAAGCAAACCTATTTTGGCCGAATCCAATATTACTTTTTGTCCGTTGGCTAGGGTTAAAACAGCCCTGTTATCGCCGGGATCAACATCGTGCTTAACTACTGCTTTGTTTTGAGCAAGCTGAGCCGGATACTGGTGTTTACCGATCCAATGGTAAACCGCCGTGCCCATTACCGCTAAAGCGGCAACAGCGGCAGCCACATTGCGGAAACGGTGCAGGTTTACAATTTTTGGCTGAGCGATAGGTTCTGGTTGTACGATGGCCTGCCGGATGTTGGCCAGCATTTTATCTTCCAGTTTCTGCTTTACACCCAAAACTTTTTCGTCCCATTCTGCATCACCCTGAAAACTTTCAAAAAAAACAGATAACTGTTTCTTCTCGGCAGCAGTGGCCTGCCCGGCAAGATATTTATCTATTAGTTTTAAAAATTCGTGTTTTTGCACAATTGGTTGGTTTTAATAGGGAGAGTAAAAAAACGGGGGTATCCCCTACGCGGAAATAAAAAAAATTGAAATATTTTTTGGGGGAGAAGAAATTGATCTGAAAACTGATATATCCCCAACGTCATTGCGAGGCACGAAGCAATCGCGAACTATACAAAGCGGATTTGCATAGCCGCTCTGCTCCCATGCGATTGCTTCGTTCCTCGCAATGACGGCTTTTATATGTTTTTAAGCAACTTCTAAAGAAGGATGAAATGCTTTAATCTTATTTATCCAACAAAAACATCAACGCCTCCATAATAAAAGCCGCACCTAAGGACCCTCGCAATTCGCGCAGAGCTTTGGTTAAATGGTTTTCGACAGTTTTGGTAGAGATATTCAACTGCATGGCTATTTGCTTATGGCTAAGGCATTCTTCGCGGCTAAGCTTGTAAACCTCACGGCATTTGTCGGGCAGGGTATCAATAACCCGGTTAATCTGCAACAGGAGTTCTTTATGCTCGATACTTCCGTGGGTGGTTGGGGTATGCAGGCGCTCTATCAGATCATCAAAAATTTCGCTCCGCACCGAACCTGTTTTTATTTGCCGGTAAACGCCGTAACGCACCGAAGCATACAGGTACGCTTTAAGTGATACGCTGATCTCCACTTCGGCACGGCAATCCCAAAGTTTAATAAATAACTCCTGGATAATATCCTCGCAGGCCTGCCTGTCTTTTAAAATATTATAAGCTGCGCTAAAAAGCGATGCCCAATAGCGTTTATAAATAATGGTAAGTGCTGCCTCATCATCAGCTTTAAGCAAGCCAATGAGCTGCACATCACTCATCAATATTTTATCGGGCATAGTTTATAATTAAGCTAACAGAAAACTTTATGCTAAAATTACTTAAATATTAATTTATTATCCCCAAAAAGTACAAATAGCCCTATCTATTGGTTATAAAGCACTTAGCATTCAGTAATTTGCAAATAATATTTGCATAAATTAGGTTAATGGACGCATAAAACGACAAAAAGTATCGGTGTTGTTACAAATCCCTCTTTATACAAAGTAAGTTTTACCTATTGCTGATAAACAAAAAAGGGCAGCCTCTCCAGACTACCCTTCACTCTTAAAACACTCAACTCTGAAAACAATTATCTTGTTAAAATAGCGTTGGCTAATGCCAGTTCTTCGCCGGTTATGGTATGCGGACGGCCTTTGTATATTTTTAAGGTGATATCCGCTTTCAATTCTTTTAAAATATCAACGCTTTCATTAACCCTGCTTACCGGTACATGCGGATCAGGATCGCCGGTGGTGATCAGTACCGGGGTATTATTAAAATCGCCCTGGTAGTTTTCATTAACCAGTTTTTCGCCTATCAGTCCCCCGGTGAGGGCTATGATGCCGCCGTACTGGCCGGCATTGCGTGTGGTATATTCCAAGGTTAAACATGCGCCCTGCGAAAAACCGAGGAAGTAAATATTTTCCTGCGCGATGCCTTGCTGTTTCAGATCATCAACTACGCTGCCGATAACTTCCAATGCCGAATCAAGCGCCGGTTGGTTATTCTGAACCGGGGCGAGAAAACTGTACGGATACCAGCTATGTTCGGTAGCCTGTGGCGCAACGATCGTAAAACCTTCAAGATCCAGGTGATCTTTTAGAGATATAATGCCCGATGCCGATGCGCCCCTGCCGTGCAGCATGATGATGGCCTTTTTGGCCTTTTCGGCGGGCAAGCCCGCCTCAATAACCTGTTTTGTGTGACTGTACATAATTAACATTCCTTATATTAACGATGGCAAGGCTTTTTCTAATTCGCCGCGCAAATGTTCATGCTGTGCTGGTAATTTTAAGCCTGTGCCCAATAATTCAACCGGCTCATCAACCGCGAAGCCCGGGTTATCGGTAGCTATTTCGAACAATACACCACCCGGTTCGCGGAAGTATAATGAGTAGAAATAGTTCCTGTCTATTTTATCGGTGATGTGTAAACCGAGTTTGGCAATTTTTTCACGGTACTCCATCAACACTTTTTCGTTTGGCACGCGGAAGGCCACGTGGTGAACCGAACCACCGGCTACATGCCCGGCAACTTCGCCCGGAACTTCAACCAAATCCACAATAGCTGCGTTCTCAACCGCATCGGTTACAAACCTGTAGCGGTTAACATGCTGTTCCAGCAAACGGTAGCCTAAAACATCAGTCAGGATTTTGGCGGTAGCCTCAATTTTGTTTGATGTAATGGTGATACTGTGGAAGCCTTTGGTTGCGTTGGCGGCAGTTACTTCGGCAGTTTCCCATGGTGTGCGATTGTCGGCTGCTTTAGGTACGATCAACTCAAATTTTAAACCATCAGGATCGAGGAAGGTAAGGTACTGCTCGCCAAATTTTTCGGCTGGTTTGTTGTAGATCACGTTGTTATCTTCAAACCTTTTTAACCAGAAATCCAGGCTTCCTTCGGGTACCGAGTAACCAATCTCGGTTACCTGCCTTGCACCTCTTCTACCTGCAGAAATACCTTCCCATGGGAAGAATGTAAGGATAGAACCTGGCGTACCGTTTCCGTCGCCATAATATAAGTGGTAGGTACCGGGATCGTCAAAGTTTACGGTTTTTTTAACCAACCTTAAGCCCAATACACGTGTATAAAAATCATAGTTTTTTTTGGCGTTACCAGCAATTGCTGTAATGTGGTGAATGCCGTTTATAGTGTTTTCCATTGTTTTCGTTGTTTTTAAAATCAGTAATAACTGCTTTGTTATTATGATTCAAAATTACAGCGAATATGGCGCGGGACACTTGATGTAGGATAAGAAAAACGGGGGGAAGGATTTTTTGAGGAGAGATTTTTAATTCCCTCCCAAGGGAGGGGTGCGGGGGGATTGTGTAGTGGCAGGGAGGGGTTTGTACGCTATACTTGTTGGCTTACATAGCGGCCAAACCCCTCCCTACACCCTCCCAGGGGAGGGAATCGCACAAAGCCCATGCTTTTTCGATGGCGGGTATATACTTTATTTCACCGCACTAAACAAAAACACCGCCGATTCCCCTAAAATAACCTGGTCGCCTTCATGAAGTGGGTGGCCTATCTGGGTGGAATTTAGCTTGATCATTCTGCCATCAGCAGCTACATGGATCTTGGTTTTATTGCGTGGAGGTACGCCGCCATCATCTGCAAAAATCATAAAACGCTCGCTTTCCATATCAAACTCGATATGGGCATGCTGGCGACTGATGTATTTATTGCTTTCATCCTTGCTATCACCTGGGAAAACGAGTTGGTTTAACCGGAACGAGCCGTTTTCGGTAACCGATTTTTTATCTCTGCCGATGTTCAGTTTCGGATCGGTGGCTTTGATCAGGTATTCTTCCTGTTCGGCTTCGCCGTTCAGGATCCTTAAATAAGCTACAAACGATGCCGAATTATGGGCTACCTGCTTGCGGGTGTGCATGATAAAGGCCACATCCAGGTCATTAGCGCGGCGGGCATCGGATGGGAGGCGGTCGGTAAAGTCAACATCCAGCGTCCAGTCATCGGGCAGGTTGATGGCAAAATCATCGGCTATGCGTTGGATTTCGTTTTTAAACAACTGCTTATCGTGGATATAAACAGCACCTTCATACATGCTGAGATCTTCGGTATGGTTATCGATAAAAAGCTTAAGCTCCTTGATATGGCCGCCTTCGCCGCCTTCTATTTTTTGTAACGATTCTTTGATGAAACGCAGTATCGCCTCGCGAAGACTTTTCACATCATGAGGCTGATTATCGTCACTTTTTCTGAATAAATTAAATACCATACGCTATTCCTTTCTGCTTAAACACTATTCGTTATCTATGGTTTCGGCCTCTGCACTTTTTGGCGCCATACTTTTAATATAACCCTTTTTCAATAAAAATGGGATCACATGGTTTGCGGCGAGGTGTACCGCGTCCGACGATCCTCTGGTCGATTCTATCCGGATACAAACCACCATATTGCCATTGCCTTTTACCTCCGGGGCAAAAAACACATACCAGCCATCGTTTACGCTCACATTGTGAACAATACGCTCGGGCGTACCGGTTTTACCGGCCACCTTAATGCCTAATATAGGCTCTTTCGGCGCGCTTTGCTCTATCATGTACTGCGTTAATAAACCGGCGTAGCGCGGATCTTCGGCCAGCTTAATACCATGCTGCACGGCCACCGTCGAATCGGCTATTTTTAGCGCAAACCTGTTGGGCAGCAACAGGCCCTGGTTTGCCACGCCCGATACCAGCCTGGCTACAGCCGCCGGTGTGGCTATCAATTCGCCCTGCCCCCAGGCCATACCCGAAATACCTTTGGCCCTGGTTTTATGGATGTTATTAGGATCGTACCGTGGCCGGGTATCAAACTCGGTTTTGCGCCACAGGGTGCGCCATTTTTCTTCCTGGGCATCGTTTTGCGGTGGCTTGTTGTAGTAATAACCGCCAACTCCGCGTAAAAACATACCGGTTTTCATATACAGGGTAGCCATGTATTCCTGCAGATGTTCCTGGTTGGCCAGTTTAATAAAGTATACGTTGTTTGATTTGGCAATGGCCCGCTCCATGGTGATCATCCCGGTTTCGTCCGGTTCGATGCCTTTTGTACGGATCCGCTCTTCGGTGCTTACATGATACTGAATTTCTGAAGCTCCTATGCCCAGTTTATTAAATGCCGACATAGCCGTAAGCACTTTTGCTGTAGAACCTGGCTGACTGGCATAGGTAAAACCCAGATCGGTAGTGGTTACCCAGGTGGCCAGTTTATTCTGATCGGCCAGCGGCATGGTCAACTGATCCCAGTTATGGATAGGCGGCAATGGGTATTGTGCCGATGTAAGTACATCGCCGGTACCAGCTTCCATAATCACCACCGATACCCTATTATCCAATAAAGAAGTATCCGAAGCCATTGATTGCTGGATGCTGGTTTGCAGATCGGCATCCATAGTAAGCTTCACATCGCGGTTTTTATTTTTAAAGGCTGCCACTTCGGGGCCATTAATATCGCTTACAAGCAGGGTAGCCAGGGCGCTGTAATCTTTTTTGGCAACGCTCATTTCTTTCATGCCGCGGGGTAAAAACCTGTCTTCCTGGTAGCGGGAGGCTTTTACGTTATAACTGGTGATAGGCATGTGGAAACCGCGAAGTTCGGCAGCGTGTTCGTACTCGGCAAAGTAGCCGTTGGTGCTGCCATTAAATACGCCGGTGTTTTGGTCGCCGGTCCAGAAAAACATTTGCTCCTCGTAAGGGTAAAACCTGTCGAGCCTTTTGTGCATCGCAGAATCGAGGTTATAATGCAGCATGCCCGATTCGCTGAGTTTTTTTCTTTGTTTTTCGATGAGTTCGGGCTTGCTTGTGGCAAGGATTAAGCCGTTACGATCATAAATGGTGCCGGCCTGTAGCCTGTTCATCAAAATGGCTATGCGCGGGTTATAGCTAAACATGCGCAGGCCGCTTTTATCGGCAACCAGGGCAGGTTTTACCACCCATTGTTTATTGTTTGAAGTATAGCGCGATACATTCACAACCAACAGCACCACACCGGCCAGTGCGGCGGCCAATGCCGGTACCAGGTTTTTATCCTGTTGTTTGGTGATGTAATCCATCTGCACAGCTGTACCCCTCACCCTTGATACGGATAGCAGGAAACCGGCGGCCAGCAGGTTAATCACCAATGATGAACCGCCGTAACTTTCAAAAGGTAAAGACACACCGGATAATGGCAAAGCCCCTATCGAACCACCGGCAATCAATAAAAACTGCACGAAGGTACACACGCCAATGCCCGCGCTCAGGTAAAACAACAGCGGCATACCCGTTTGCCTGCCGATAATGATAGAACGGTGAAGGTACATCAAAAACAGGATGAACACGGCTGCCATACCGGCCCAGCCAAATTCTTCACCGATGGATGGAAGTATCATATCGGTATGGGCTTCGGGGATGGTTTTGGCAAAGCCCTGCCCTACGCCCTGCCCGGTTACGCCGCCGCTGGCCATAGCCCAAAGGCCGTTGGCTACCTGGTCGCCACCGTAAACTTCGTTATTCCAGGCATCCTGCCAGATGGCTTTACGTTCAACCAACCGTTCCACAGGACCGGGGATGATTTTATCGAGACCTGGAATTTTATCAATAGTGAGGAAAGCGGTAATAACCACCAGTGCCATTATAGCCGACTCGCTCATCCTTCTCCGCCTAAAGAAAACAACACCGCCCAGCACAAAGAAGGTAATACCCGCGCTGATGAGTACATTATCAAAAAACCAAGTGGCCAATACAAACAGCACTACAAAGCCGGCCATATACAAAAAGTCGCCGCGCGAAAAGGAGAACAAAATGATGAACGTAAAACAGATCACCATGGCCGGGCCCAAATCGCCCAAAACCAAAAACAGCAGCAGGGTGATAATGGTGGCGATAAGCGCGAAAGAAAAAAACGACCAGCGTTTACCCCAACTGGCGTACTGGCTGATAAAGCGCTCGTTAGTGGCAAAAAATCCCGCGAGGAAAATAACGATGAGGTATTTAACAATTTCGCTTGGCTGAAAACCTAACAGGTTCACCTTAACCCCACTACCCTCAGGCCCCGAGCCAAATAAAATAGTGCTGAACAAAATGCCCATAGCCACAATAGCCCATGGCCAGCCATTGGCCGCACTTCTGCTCCATTTAAATATCAGCAGGCGGTAAAAACCCGAATCGGGGTTTAGCTTGCGGAGATTGAATAGCTGGATAAGGCAAATACCTAAAACGCCAATGGCCAAATAGATTAAAGTATCCTTTGCCAAAAACCTATCACGCAAAGGGTCCTGTAAACTTAACAGGGTTAAAAACGAGATGCCGGTAAGCATCATAATCAAGGGCAAAATGAGCTGATCGGCCTCGGGGTAACGGGCGCTGAGCAGCAGGTGCAGCAGGATAAAGCCTAAAAAGAAACTGCCTGCTATAATCCAGTACCATTCGTTAAACTCATCCTGGTAACGCACAATAAAAGCACCTTCTTTTTTAAGGATATTAAAATCGCGCGTGGAAAGTAGTTTAATACTGTGCGGCGCTTGCGCAAATTTGAAACTTACATCTTTTTCCAAATCATCCACACCCTGCGAACGGCCAAATTCAAAGCCGGGTTGCATAGGCAGTACCGAAAAAGCTTTCCCCGTAGGTAGCTGGGCAAATACAAACCTTCCGGCTGCGTCGGTACGGGCAAAAGCGGTTAATGATTGCAGTACTTTTTTATGCTGATCATTTACAACGTACACTTTTTTATAGGCCGAACTATTTTCAGCCCAGCTTGATTTAGCTGCTGTTTCCTCATCACTAAAAATACTGTCGCGCGGCAAAATCATGGTCAATTTTACCAGTACACCGGGGATAGCTTGGCCTTTATGTTCGATGGTGCCTTTGATGCTGTACTCGCCAAGACCAAGATCAGTTTGGGCACCTAAGGATGGTGGGCTTTTCAGCTCCTGATCAAAACGGATGGAATCATCGCCGGTATAACCCAACAGTGTGCGGGATGTAAGCACCCGTTGTTTAAACAGCGCGCCACCTTTATTAAAAGCCTCATCGGCATTAACATAGTATTTGCGTTTGTTCAGTTCGCCGGTGTTATCAACCACATCACCGGCCGATTTACGTTCGGCAATTACAGATTCGATGTAGTCTATATCTTTCGGATCATCAAAATAATAACCTTTTTGCAGCAGCGCCTTTACGTTTTGGGCAGTGTTGGGCGCGTTAAGGTTTACTATGGTGCCGTCCTTCAGGCGTTTATCAACATCAACAAATTTAAGTTGCTGTACACTATAAAGCCTTACAAATAAAACGGCCAATACGATGCCGGTAAGCAGCAGGAACACACGTTCAAGCATCCTTCCGGGCGATTTAATTTTTTCCTGGGCCATTTATCAGTGCGTAGTTTTTGAAGGGATGGTATCGGCTTTAAACAAGCTGCCTAATGATCTGCCCGAAATATATTTCATGTTAGGCAACAGGTAACCGGTTAGTACAGGGATAGCGCAATTGTTAAAACGTACGTTTTTAAGCACCAGGGCATCGTTGCGGGTTGCAATACCTACCCTGAAACCGTCAAAGGCCACACTATCCAAAACCACATATTTACATTTAGCAGCCAGCACAATAGCCGGGCCTTTATAGGTAGAATCTTTTTTGAAGATGATTTCGCCTTTTGTTTTGATGTAGATGCTATCCTTATTGATATGCAGCGTATCCGTTAAAACAATGGGCTGTTTAAAATCTGCTGCCGAGAGCACCAGGGTGTTACCTTTCAGCTTATTGATGGTATCCTGTAATTTTAGTTCCTGCGCGTTTTTGATGGGTTGCGCTGCCAGTGTATCCGTTTTTTTGGGGATAACCGTAAACTCGCTGTTCTTTTTAAACTGCCAGATAAATCCGCCTAAAAATATAAAACACAAAATGCTTAGTATAGCTACTGTACCGCCGTTACCTTTGGTTTTCACCACAGTAGCGGGAGTCTGCTCTTTTTGAGCAACCGGTTTGGCAACTACCTCCTGCTGTTCAACAGGTTTTGTGGCTGTAGATGTTGGCTTGGTTGTAGCGTGCTGTTTCCGTTCTTTATCGTTATGTACCAGCACCACGGTTACGTTATCCTTGCCTCCTTTATTATTGGCCGCCTCAATTAGCTTTTTACCCTTGGCGGGCAAATCTTCGCCGGTGGTGAGGATATTGGTAATTTTGCTTTTATCAACCAGATCGGTTAACCCGTCACTGCAGATCAGCAGGATATCGCCGGGCAAAAATGGCGAACTGCCGGTTTCTACAAATTCCGGATCGTGGTCAATCTCCCGGGTAAACCCAAGGGCTTTATTTATTTCGTTGCGCTTAGGGTGGTCCATAGCAGCCTCTTCGCTAAGGCGACCGGAATCTTCCAGGAAACCAACAAATGAATGATCTTTAGAGATTTTTATCAGCGAATAATCGCGCAGCAGGTACAAGCGGGTATCGCCTACGTGGGCGTAGTAAAACTTATTGTTCAACAAGTCGGCAACGACCAGCGTAAGCACGCAGGCCATACTGCTTAGTTCTTTATTTTGTGCCTTTTCATCATAAATACGCTGATTGGCAATTTTAAAGGTATTCACCAGCAGGGGCACAATATCGCCGGCTATGTATTGCAGCTGCTCTAAAATGGTGGCACGGGCAATTTCGGCGGCAATTTCGCCGCCTGCGTAGCCGCCTACCCCATCAATCACACAGGCAATAATAAAATTGCCATCGCCCGATTTTTCGGCAATAAAAACGTCTTCGTTATTTTGCCTTTGTTTACCGGTATCCGTTATTCCGAAAAAATTACTTGCCATGGTTTTTACTGGAATTTTTTATGTCGATAAAATGAGCTATTAATAACAGCACACATATAGCCAACAACCCTACTGATAATATTTGCGACATTATGGTTCGGGTTTGAAAATGTTAATACCTACTATCCCGTTAAGCAAAATCCTCGAGTTAAAAGGCAGTTCTACCCAAACCGGCGCGTTTACATCACTTGGCGCAACTTCCTGTTCATTAATCAACGTGCGTTCGCCAAAGGAGGCCATGTAAAACTTGCCATCGGCTTTATTAAGGCGGATGCGCAGGTGCGGCGTGTTCACCCATTCGGATGGCACTTTAAACACTGCCTGCTCATCCCTTTCCTCGTCCGAGCCTGATACCACGATGTCGTCATCTTTAATCAGGTACTCCACCTTGCGGCCAACAAATTGCTTATCGGGCATAATGGTTTCCAGGCGCGCCAATACTTTGTTGCCCGCTTTAGATACCTCCCGCTCGTTATAATGCAGATCATTAGCATAAGGAAGCTCATAATACCCCTCGCTATAGTAGGTGAAGCCCTTCAGCACATCATTGCTGATATCCAACGTTTGGGCCACACCTGTTTGGCGGGGGATGAACGTAACCCGCAGGTTTTCTTCTTTCTTCGCCGTACTGCCCGGCAATAGTTTACCTATAAAACCTTTGTCGCCACGTTTATAATCGGGGTGCGATACCAGCCTGAATACCCATTTTGAGCTTGATGGCTCTACCTTTTTGCCTACCTCCTGGTATTCGCGTAGCAGCTCATAAAATTTCTTTACCGATTCGTTAACGATGATGCCGAGCAAGCCCGAGCGGTTATTCACAAACTCCTGGTAATCCTCTTCATTAAAGCTGATGATAAACTCGTGGTAAAAAACCACCCTATCGGCAAATGAAAGCTGCTTGATCGATTCTTTGAATTTTTCAATAATGTACAGGTACACATCGTCCGGAGTGAGGGCTTTCACCTTTTCGGCCTCTTTATTCAGAGGCTTGCCGTTGGGTAAAAACCAATCCTGCAAACCGATGCGTTGCCAGAATGTTGATTTAGGTTCCATATATAATTTACTAAATCATTAAAAATTTAAGTTGGAGGTATCCGCCTTCTTCACGCTGTCGCGGTAAAACTGCGCGTCCTGATTTCGCTTTTTAATCCGTTGTATATTTCTCAAAATCGAATCTGTGGTCGAATCAACCTCAGGTGGAATGTTACTGTTTTGTTCTTCCTCCAAAGGCTTAATACTGGGTTTCTGCTCCTGCGTATCTCTTCGCGTGGGCACAGACACCTGTGTAGTAGTAGTATCCTGTTGTTTTTTTGATGGTTTAAAAAGTCGGTTTACCACACCATGATAAATGCGGCCGCCAAACTTATCCATCACCACTGCCGAAAACACCGTAAAGCCGCAAAGTAATATCATAAACATGATAAAAATCGGTTTCGACATCCGTACCGATCTTGGATCATCCGGTGCAGTAACTACAGTTGGGGCCGGTTGCTTTCCTTCGTTCTCCTGGTAATACAACACCAGGCCTTGCAGGCGTTCATTCTCTTTCAGTAAAACATCGCTGTTCCAGGCATCATCCGGGTGACTGGTATTGATTGCGCCAATACTTCCCTGTACCAAAGCATCCTGTAACTCCATGCCACTGGCAAACCGGTTGTTGATATCCTTTTGCAGGCACTTGCTAAGTATTTGAAGTAACCAGGAAGGCACCATCATTTCAAGTTCACGCTTCTCTTCCGTCCAGCTTTCGGGTAGGTTTTTGCGCCTTAACTCCATCGCGTCCGGAACTTCCAGCTCCATATGGGCCAGCATTACGGCTGTGCGGGCGGTTTCGCCATTATCTTTTAGAGGGAACGGCACGCGGCCGGCTATCAGTTCGTATAAAATAATACCGTAGCTGTACACGTCGGTCTGGAAATACATCAGTCCTTCGTTTTGCTCGGGTGCCATAAACTCAATAGCCCCGGCATGGCGGATACTGGTACGGCGCTGATCATCAGACATAGCCGAAAGACCAAAATCCAACAGAACATAGTTACCGGTATGCACATTAAACTTTACGTTATTGCTTTTGATATCGCCATGTTTAACCGATACTTTATGGCAATGCGATAGCGCATTAGCCAGCTGATCGGCCAGTTTAATGATCTCTTTAATAGTAAAAACAGGCTCGTGCGGCGGTTTCAGCAGATCTTCCAGATCCGGTCCATCAATAAACTCCATCTCAATAAACGGGAACGAACCACTTTCGGTAATGCCCGAATTAAGGATCTTAACCACATTGGGGTTAGGTTCTTCGTTTACTTTTTTTAGTTTTTCAACCTCGTTTTGAAAATTACGGAAGTTTTTATCGTCGGTACTTTCGGTATGTATGGGGGTAGGCAGGAGTTTTACCGCGGTAATTATCGGACCATAACGGCGACCTTTATAAACGGAGCCCTGGCCTCCCGTTCGTAAAGCCCCCATGTTTTCCAATCCTTCGGTAATAGTAAATACTTTGCTCATTGAGTTATACTTGGGGTATCAGTATTGGTAACAAATATTAAAACTTTTTACTCAACATAACGCATGCATTAGTGTTTGGTATAAAAATATAAAAAAAAACCGCTGATTTTTTTGATTACGTTGATTGCGCTGATTGCTTGTGGGTTGATTTTGTCTGAACCGGGATTTGGGGAGATTTTTAGGATTTATGGTATTTTTTTCTTGTCCTATCTAACATAAGAACATATCAAATCCTGTGATCCCAAAAATCTCCCCAAATCCCGGTTCAGACATCATTCTCAATTCACCACTATCTCATCCACCATCAGCCATGCCTTTGCCCCGGCAATATATTCGCCTGGCGGAATAATGCCTTTATTGGTTCCTTTTACCCTGATGTAGCGGGCTTGTTGGGTTTTAATATTCGCCCTTACTTCGTTAATGCCATTGTCCGGAAAATCAGTTTGGCGGTAAACTTCCGTGTAATTGACACCATCTGCGGATGCTTCGAAAGTTAGCAAGGTTGGCTCCCACATTTTTTGCCAGTGGTATTTCAGGATGTTGATACCTAAGCGCGATACGCTTTGCACACTACCCAGATCAACAACCGCATCCAGGTCATCGCCGCTGAAACCGTACCATTGGCCATCATTATAAAGCTTACTGCCAAAAACACCGTTTACCAGGCTAAAGGTATTGCCGGGATTATAACCTCCCTGCGGCTGGTTTTTAAGCGTTACCTTTTTACCTATGGCTTTGTGAAAAGTGAACGATTTTTCATAAGTACGGCCAACCTGTTTGCCATTTAACAACACAATAGCTTTATTAAAGCTGTGAGGTTCTATCGTGACTGAATTAGATTCACTGGTTGTGTATGCTTTATCACCCTCCTGCCGGTAAGCTATTTTAGCGCCGGGCAGCGTTGTTTTAAGGGTTAAAGCTACCTGGTGGTTTGCCGTTTCCGTTACCGAGTCAATTATCTCATCAAAAACATTGGCAGCGTTTACCTTCAGTCTTTTTAATAAGGGTTGCTGGTATCTTAATCGTTTTAAAAAATCAGCGTAGTTTTTATTTGATTTAGAACTCCAGCCAACTTCGGCCAAAGCCAACATCCGCGGGAACAGTTGCCGCTCGGCCTGTTCCGGGCTGGCCATGTATTCGCTCCAGGCATTGGCCTGTACGCCTTTAATATATTTGGCCTCCTCTCCGCTTAGCTCGTTGGTTATTGGTTCGTAGTTGTACACTTTGCTTAAAGGTGTATAGCCTCCGCCAGCCAATGGCTCTTCGGGATAAAGCGATTGGTAATAATCCAGATAAACATATTTTTCGGGCGTCATGATGGCTTCCTGGTGTTGCTTGGCAGCGGCTATGCCTCCTTCTTCGCCCGTCCAGCTCATTACGGTTGCACCGGGGGTTAAGCCGCCTTCCAGTATCTCGTCCCAGCCAATGATCTGCCTGCCTTTGCTGTTGAGGTATTTTTCCATCCTGCCTATGAAATAGCTTTGCAGTTCCTTTTCATCTTTCATATGCTCGTCCTGAATGCGTTTTTGGCATTTGGGGCAGGCTTTCCATTTGGTTTTAGGGCATTCGTCGCCGCCAATGTGGATGTATTTTGAGGGGAACAGCGGCAGCACCTCGTCCATTACATTTTGTAAAAAGGTAAATGTTTCATCGTTACCGGCACAGTACACATCATCAAAAATACCCCAGAAGGTTGCGGCTTTGTACGGGCCGCCGGTACAACCCAATTGCCGGTAAGCCGCTAAAGCTGCCAGCGCATGACCGGGCATTTCAATTTCTGGTATTACGGTGATATGCCTTTGCGTGGCGTATTTTACAATATCCTTTACCTCATCCTGGGTATAATATCCGCCATAACGTTTACCATCAAACCGATGCGGACTATCTTTTTTGTGACCGATAATGGTTTCATCCCTATAAGCCGAAATACTCTGCAACAGCGGGTATTTTTTAATTTCGATACGCCAGCCTTGGTCATCCGTTAAATGCCAGTGGAAGGTATTGATTTTATAAAGCGCTAACAGATCGATCCATTTTTTAATTGCGGCAGGCTCAAAAAAGTGGCGGCTTACATCGAGGTGCATTCCGCGGTAGGCGAAGCGGGGATGATCTGAAATATCATATCCTTCAAGCGTTAATTTACCGTTAGATATTTTCAGCAATTGTGCAAGCGATTGTAAGCCGTAAAAAACACCGGCTTCGTCATGCCCGGTGATAGTTATTTTGTTGCGTTTAACAGTTAATGTATAGCCTTCTTTCGCTTGCACTCCATTGCTATCAAGCTGAAGCCATACGTTAGGGTAAACCATTTTGTTATTTACAGATGGTTCAACTCCGGTTAGTGAACGCACATAACTTTTAAAAAATGTGAGGTTATCAGCATCCACGTCATCCCCCAAACCAATTGCAAGATGCAGCGGGAATGTATAAACCACATGATCGTTTTTTACCACTAAAGGCTGAGGAATGATGCCCCTAACGGCGATCTGTGCTTTGCCCGAAACGGCGAATACGGCGAGCAATAACATGGCAGCCGATATTTTTATGGACTGGATTGGAAGGCGGAAATAATTGATCATCAAAAGTAAATGTAAAACCGAATATACTTTTTTTGATGATGGAGAACGGCAATTTTTTTTATCACCGTAGAGAATCACATGGGCCTCCTATGCGTTTCTACAAAAAGGCGCCGCGCTTATGATCCTATCGCCTTCCGATAATTACGCAAAGCCCTGATAATCGACATCACAATTTCATGCTGCCCTTCGTCAGAGTTCAGGTATTCTTCCTCTTCCGGATTGTTGATAAAACCGGTTTCAATCAAAACGGCAGGCATAGCGCTGTGGGCCAGCACCAGTACGCCCTGCTCTTTAACGCCATTGCTTTCGCGGCCGTCAATGCCGGTAAATTCGTCATCAACCAAATCGCCAAACAGGATGCTTTGCTTGCGGTATTTCTGGATGTAGGCATTAAGGATGATGAGATTTGAGGGATCACTCTCGTCATAGCTCTCATAGTTTTGCTTATAATCCTTTTCCTGGAAGATAGAGGCGTTTTCGCGCACGGCCTCTTCCTGTTCCTTAAGCCTGTGGAAACCGTAAACCAGCAGCAATACACCTTTTTGTTTGTGTGCACGCGCGGCGGTACCCTCGGGCGATGAATTGCAGTGGATAGAAATAAACAGGTTCCCTTTATTTTGGTTGGCTATGGCCGAACGCTGGTTAAGCGGGATAAACGTATCATCGGCACGGGTAAGGATAGATTTAACATCGGTAATGGCCGTATCCATTGCTGCTTTCAGTTTTAGGGCGATAGATAGGGTTACGTTTTTTTCAAACGAATGTGATCCCCTGGCCCCTGCATCTTTACCGCCATGCCCGGCATCAATAATAACCGTTTTAAATTTAAAGGTAGTAACCGCAGGGATAGTATCTTTTTGCTGCGCGATGGATATAAGAGGAACAGATAAAAGTAACAGGACAATTATCCCGAAGAAAACACCACACCTCATTTTTTTACCGCCTTTTTACTGCATTTAGGGCATAAACCATTAGCATAAATTGTAAAGCCCTGCGGCTCAAAACCAGCCGGGAGATTGATGGCAGGTAAATTCATATCATTTAAACAATACACATTTTTGCATTGGACACAGTTAAAGTGCAGGTGCTCATCATGATGATGATGCTCCGTACAGTTTGATGAACACAGTGCGTAATTCGCCGTGCCATTCAGATCGAACACTTTATGAATGATCCCCTTTTCTTCAAACGCGCTCAGGATGCGGTAAAGGGTAACCCTGTCGATATCGTGCATCAGGTTCTCCAGGTCGGGCTGCGAAGTAGCCGTATTTCTCGACGACATCATTGATAAAACGCGCAACCTTGGGGCGGTTTTTTTCAGGCGATGCTTGTCAAGCAGGTGCTCAAAATACTGGGTATCGCGGGTTTGTATCATTTAACTACTTAGGGTTATAATGTATAAGGCTGCAAATTTAACAATGGTTTATAATATGTGGCATTTATACAATTTTTATAACGCTGTTTTTTGCATTGTTATTATGCAGCTTAGTTGCAACATGCTCACGACTGTTATGGTTACATGCCGGACTTAAAAAGCAATTAAAAATCAAAAAAGCATAAAAAAATTTCCGGTGGCGTTTTTCCATCATTCAACCTTTTTAAGTTTATAAACTTTATAATGGTGGTTGCAGGCCCCGGTATACCGGTAGTTAACAAAATGCGCCGAGGCAATGAGCAAGCCGCCTGCCGGTACCACCAGCCACTCTTTAACAAATACCGAAAAAGCATGGCCTGCAAGGATCAATCCGAAGCCAGTAATCAGCATCAATAATGGTAAAATACGGTGATGGGTGCGGTAAGATAAACCTATTGAATAAACGCCTATTGCCAAAGCAAAAACGATCATCCCCCATTCTACCCAGGCATCAGCCAAAAAGCCAAGACCTATAAGCGGCAGACTGGTAAATATCAATGGTACCACCGCACAATGAATGGCGCACAAAGTTGAAGCTGTAATACCGATATTGTCCAGCCGCGGTGATAGCTTTTGAAAATTCATACTGCAAATATAGATAAGTTGTTGCAACATTATTGCATTAAAAACCACCACACGCTCAGATTTACTTAAATTAACAAATTAGTGACAATTAGTTAATATTAACAAAATGAAGCTGTATTTTAGCGGCCTTTATTTTAACATTACATTGAATTTAGCCCCCCTATACCATATAAAACAGCTTTGGAAAGCGGCCTATAACACCCGAAGCAGCCGGTTAAAGTTATTAGGCGCCACCATTGTTATAGTAGTCATTATTAACCTGCTCCCCTCTTTTTTTAAGTATATAGAACGGAGAACAGACGGTGTAGTATTACATGACTGGGTGCTGGCGCACCTGCCATCCTACGATCTTTCGGTACCGATTTTCATCCTCATCTGGAGTATGGGACTGTTAATGATGTGGCGCGGATTGTATAACCCAAGGGTGTGCATCAGTTATATCTGGACGCTCAATTTTGTATGTATTGCCCGTTTTATCACCATAACTTTGGTTAAACTTAACCCGCCTATCGGCCTTGTACCTTTAATCGATCCGAGTACCAGCGTATTTTACGGGCACACATTTATCACTAAAGATTTATTTTTTTCGGGCCATACGGCTACCATGGTGCTTGTTTACCTGCACCTGCAAAAACGCAGGGATAAATTCATCGCCTTAATCTGCGCAGTAGTGTTAGTAGTACTGTTACTCATTCAGCATATCCATTATTCCATAGATGTTGTAGCCGCGCCATTATTTGTATATGGCTGCTGGCGGTTAACCAAATGGCTTGGCCTCCAATAAGCGCTATTCCCAGCTATCCACCAGGTGCATCGTATCTTTTAAATCGGCATAAAGCTTTTTGAATACCGGGAACATCCGGCTGTATACTTTGTGGTTGTTTTTATTTGGCTGGATGATTTCCTGGTGTTCAACTTTAGTTAGCTGTTCATAACGTTCCGGGTGTAATACCCGTGCAGCAAGGTAAATAGCCCCCATGGCCGATGAATCTTCAGATTGCAGCACGGCCAGTTTTTTTCCGGTGATATCGGCCAAAACCTGTGTCCACACCGCCGAACTGGTAAAACCTCCGCTGATATTAACTTGGGTGATCCCGCCCGAGGCATCTTCTAAAGTTCTGAGCACATCGTTCAGGGCAAAGCAAATCCCCTCAAGCCCGGCCCGTAAAAAGTGCGAACGGGTATGCGATGGTTTGATATTGAAAAACGTGCCGCTGGTTTTGGTATCCCAAAGCGGCGCACGCTCCCCATACAGGTAAGGTAAAAATATCAGGCCTTCGCTACCTGCAGGTACCGTGGCTATCTCCCCAAATAAAGCATCATAATCAGCGCCGCCGGGATTTTCCTTTTTCAGGAAATTTTTCAGTAGCCAGTTCAGGGCTATTCCTCCGTTATTAACCGCGCCACCACAAACAAAAGTCTGTTCATCAAGCAGGTAATTAAATACCATAGCTTCGAAATTGTAAACCGGTTTGGAATGCGTTATCCTTACCGCTCCGCTGGTGCCAATGGTTAAAGCGGCAATCCCGTCGCCGGTAGTATGGCTACCTAAATTAGCACAGGCGCCATCACTTGCACCGATAACAAAAGGCGTTTGGACGTAAATTCCTGTTGATGATACAACAGATTCGTTAACATCAGCGCGATAATAAGTTGTATTGACAGGCTCAGACAGCTTATTAGTTGGGATGCCGATCAGGTCAAGCGCTTCAACATTCCACCGCCTGGTCACAATATCAAACATACCCGTCGCCGAGGCTATGGAATAATCAATCTCAAAAACCCCGAACAATTTAAACCAGATATACTCTTTAACAGATATAAATTTATGTGCAGATTCAAAAACCGCCGCTTCGTTATCTTTTAGCCATAACAGTTTATTTAGGGGAGACATAGCGTGGATGGCCGTACCACAATTATGATACAGCGAGGCACCTTTTTCAGTCGCTCTCAATGCCTGGGCAATATTCTCGCTCCGGGCATCGGCCCAGGTGATCATGGGGTACAACGCTTTACCTGCTTCATTAACAGGAATAATGCTGTGCATCGCACTGCTCAGGCTTGCTGCCTGTGGGTGCGTACCTAATTTCGCGATAATCCCCGAAAGGCATTTTATAAAAGCATCCCAGATCAGTTCAGGATCCTGCTCACTGTACCCTGGTTCGGGAGAATTGATAGGATAATGAGCCGATACTGTACCTAAGGCCTCGCCGGTTAAACTGATGGCTACAGCTTTAGTGCTGCCGGTGCCTATATCGATGCCTAAAATATATGCCTGCATGGTGATGTATTTTAGGCCAAAATAGCAAACAGAACCGGGATTGTCTGAATCAGAATTTACAGAATTTTTAAATTAACAGAATGCCGTAAAACTCTTTATTCTGAAAATTCTATAATTCTGTAAATTCTGATTCAGACAAAACCAACAGAGACAGAGGGGGATAGTTCCGGCATTTATATTATCTACATTAGCCTTACCAATATAAACCAATTAAGAGTATGCAAGTAATTTTAGGGGTCATCTTTCATTTTATCGGTGGCTTTGCTTCAGGGAGTTTTTACATCCCCTACAAAAAAATAAAGGGCTGGGCCTGGGAAAGCTACTGGATAGTGGGCGGCTTTTTTTCATGGCTTATTGTGCCGCCGCTGGCAGCATGGCTTACCGTGCCGGGTTTTGCCGACATTATAAGCCATACCGATTCGGCAACGCTTGGCTGGACATATTTGATGGGGTTATTATGGGGTATAGGCGGATTGACATACGGTTTGGGTGTACGCTACTTAGGGGTATCCCTGGGCAGTACCATCATATTAGGTTTATGCTCGGTTTTTGGTGCGATAATACCTTCGGTATATTATGATCTTTTCCCTAAAGAGGGCAAAGATACTTTTACCCTGATGTTGCACAACCAATGGGGGCAGTTTGTTTTATTAGGTATTTTACTTTGTGTGGTCGGCATTATTATTTGCGGTAAAGCCGGCACCATGAAAGAGAAAGAACTATCAAACGATAAAACTGTAGCCGAGGAAAATAAGGATTATCGTTTTGGATTAGGCATTGTTGTGGCCGTAATATCGGGCATATTGAGCGCCTGTTTCAACTTCGGTATTGAAGCCGGTAAACCGATGGCCGAAATTGCCAATCATACCTGGCAGGCTTCGCATCCGGGGCAGGGCGATTTCCTGTTCTCAAACAATGTGCCCTACATCGTGATACTATGGGGCGGCCTCACCACCAACTTTGTATGGTGCATGGTATTGAATGCCCGCAACAAAACGTTTAATAATTATACCGACAAAAAAACGCCCCTGCTTAAAAACTACCTGTTTGCGGCGCTGGCCGGTACCACCTGGTTTTTACAGTTCTTTTTTTACGGCATGGGCGAAAGTAAAATGGGTAACGGTGCCAGCTCATGGATATTGCACATGGCCTTCATCATCCTCATAGCCAACACCTGGGGATTGGTGCTGAAAGAATGGAAAGGTGTAAGCAAAAAAGCATTCGGTACAGTAATAGCAGGTATAGCGGTAATTGTGTTATCTGTACTGGTGGTAGGTTATGGTAACAAGATAAAGCCGAAACCCAAGGCAAAAGCCGAGTTAATCAAGCCAACAATCAAAACAAATCAATAATTAAAAATTCGCTAATTCACTAAGTCAATAATTCACTAATTAAAAATATGTCTGTTAAAACAACACAATTTAAGCATGTAAGTTACCTTTGGGATGATGCCAAAGCCGCCGAACTGGAAGGCGATGAAGTAGCCCTGCTCATATACCGATCAAACCTGTTAGGTGCCGATCTGCGCCTTACCAATTATGGCGGCGGCAATACATCTTGCAAGCTGCAAAGCAAAGATCCCCTTACCGGTAATAACGTTGAAGTAATGTGGATTAAAGGTTCAGGCGGTGATATCGGCACACTTAAAAAAAGCGGACTGGCAGCACTTTACGTTGATCGCCTACGCAGCCTAAAAAATATTTACCGCGGGGTTGAATTTGAAGATGAAATGGTTGAACTGTTTAACCACTGCATTTACGATCTTAACTCGAAAGCGCCATCTATCGATACACCATTACACGGTTTCCTGCCATTTAAACACATTGATCACCTGCACCCCGATGCGGCTATTGCCATAGCGGCAGCAAAAGATGGTAAAAAAATAACCCAGGAGTTATTTAACGGCACTATTGGTTGGGTTGAATGGAAAAAACCGGGCTTTGAACTGGGCCTGCAATTAAAACAGTGTTTGGACGAAAACCCTGGTATCCGCGGTATTATGTTAGGATCGCACGGTTTATTTACCTGGGGCGATACCGCTTACGAAAGCTATATGAACACCCTGGAGGTAATTGAGCGTTGCGCCGAATACCTGGAAGAAAACTATGGCAAAAAAGGCCCTGTTTTTGGCGGACAGAAAGTTGAAAGTTTGGATGAAATCGGTCGTAAAAAACAAGCCGCTGCCCTTGCACCGGTATTACGTGGTTTTTGTTCAAGCTACCGCCATATGGTTGGCCATTTTACTGATGATGCGCGTGTGCTGGAGTTCATCAACTCGAACGATCTGGATCGTTTGGCCCCGCTGGGCACCAGTTGCCCGGATCACTTTTTGCGCACCAAGATCAGTCCGTTGGTACTTGACCTTGCACCGGGCGAAGATTTGAGCGATGTTGCCGCCTTAAAAGGCCGTTTGGCACCTGCGTTTGAGGCTTACCGCCAAATGTATACCGATTACTATAATACCTGTAAGCATGATAACAGTCCGGCTATCAGGGATACTAACCCGGTAATTATCCTGTATCCCGGTGTAGGTCTGTTCTCTTTCTCGAAAGATAAACAAACCGCACGTGTTGCCGCGGAGTTTTATACCAACGCCATTAACGTAATGAAAGGCGCTGAGGCTATTTCTGAATATACTTCACTGCCACGCCAGGAAGCTTTTGATATTGAATACTGGTTACTGGAAGAGGCAAAACTACAGCGTATGCCTAAGCCTAAAGCTTTATCGGGCAAAATAGCTCTGATAACCGGCAGTGCAGGCGGTATAGGTAAAGCTATCGCCAAAAAATTTGTTGATGAGGGGGCGGTTATAATTCTGAATGATATGAATGCCGAACGTTTGGAAGGTGCCGGCGAAGAGTTTAAAAAACAATACGGTAAAGATTCATATACTACTGCTATACTCGATGTTACCAAAGCCGACCAGATTAACGAGGCCCTTGAAATAGCCGCTTTAGCTTTTGGCGGTGTGGATATCGTGGTGAACAATGCCGGTTTATCCATCTCCAAATCAATTGCCGATCATACCGAGAAAGATTGGGATCTGCTTTATGATGTATTGGTGAAAGGCCAGTTCTTTATTACCCAGGCTGCTGTAGCTGTAATGAAAAAACAGGATATTGGTGGCGATATCATTAATATTGTAAGTAAAAACGCCCTGGTTAGCGGTCCGAACAACGCGGGTTACGGCTCGGCAAAATCGGCGCAATTACACCTGAGCAGGTTAAATGCGGCCGAGCTGGGTACCGATAAGATTCGCGTGAACGTGGTTAACCCTGATGCGGTGATCAGCGATAGCAATATCTGGGCCGGCGGGTGGGCCGAAGGTCGTGCTAAAGCCTATGGCGTTACTGTTGATGAGTTGCCTGCTTACTATGCTAAACGCACATTATTGAACGAAGTTATTTTACCTGCCGATATTGCCAATGCCTGCTTTGCCTTTACCGGCGGACTGCTCAACAAATCAACCGGCAACGTGTTGAATGTTGATGGTGGGGTGGCGATGGCGTTTGTGAGATAGTTCATAGGGGATAGACCATGGTTCATGGTCTGAAAATAGAGATTTAAAAAGCGTAGGCCTGTGCGATTCCCTCCCCCGGGAGGGTGTAGGGAGGGGTTTCTTCGATTTGCTTATCCGTTAAGCATGGCGTACAAACCCCTCCCTGCCACCTCGCAGGCCCGCGCACCCCTCCCGAGGGAGGGAATTAAAGAACTCAGCAAGTTCAGGCGTCCACGCCTGAACTTGCGAATGATAACCAATACCAATTATGCAGTTAGAAAAATATAAAATTGATGAAGCCAATCATCAACAGCTCAACAGCCATCAGCGCAAGTTTGATTTTGTTGCGGCTGATGTAAAAAACCTGGATACTATCCTGCAAAAACTGATCGATTTTAACATCGCCATACCAAGCTGGGCCTTAGGCACCGGCGGTACACGTTTCGGTAGGTTTTCGGGTGGTGGTGAGCCGCGCAGTTTGGAAGAAAAAATTGAAGATGTAGGTTTGATCCATGCGCTTAACCGCAGCAGTAATTCTATTTCGTTGCATATTCCATGGGATATCCCTTCAAATGCTTTGGCTGTTAAAGCACATGCGGCGCAGTTGGGTTTGCATTTCGACGCGGTTAACTCCAACACTTTTCAGGATCAGCCAAACCAGGAACTGAGCTATAAATTTGGTTCGTTACACCATGTGGATAAGGCTGTGCGTAAGCAGGCTATCGCCCATAATATCGAGGTGATCAAATACGGCGTTGAGCTGGATTCGAAAGCATTATCTGTTTGGCTGTCGGATGGTTCAAACTTCCCCGGTCAGCTAAATATGCGTGGGGCATTTGAACGTACGTTAGAAAGCTTGCAGGAAATTTACGATGCTTTGCCCGATGACTGGAAAATTTGGGTAGAGTACAAACCATACGAGCCTAACTTTTATTCAACTACCATTGGTGATTGGGGTCAATCCTATTTATTGTCATCCAAATTAGGCCAAAAAGCGCAAACCCTGGTTGACCTCGGTCACCACTTAGGCAGTACCAACATTGAGCAAATAGTTTCATTATTGCTGATGGAGGGCAAACTTGCAGGTTTCCACTTTAACGATTCGAAATATGGAGATGACGACCTTACCGTAGGCAGTATCAATCCATACCAGCTATTCCTGATATTTAACGAACTGGTTGAAGGTATGGATGCCCGGGGCATGACTCACGCCACTTCTATCGGCTGGATGATCGACGCCTCGCACAATGTAAAAGATCCTATTGAAGATCTGCTGCAATCGGTAGAAGCCATCAAAATTGCCTACGCACAGGCTTTATTGGTTGATACCCCTGCTTTGGTGCAGGCACAACAGGATAACGATGTGGTATTGGCACAGGAAATATTACAACAAGCCTACCGCACCGATGTGAGGCCATTATTAGCCGAAGCACGTTTACGTGCAGGTGGCGCGCTGAACCCACTAACTGTTTACAGGCAACAAAGCATCAGGCAGCAACTGGTAAACGAACGCGGAGCTAAAGCAGTGTCAACCGGATTGTAAGTCTATGGAGCCGATACCAGTTATAGCTGTTTTTGACGTGGGTAAAACCAACAAGAAACTCTTCCTGTTCGACGAGAACTATAAGATAGTTTTTGAGCGCACAGCCCGTTTCCTGGAAACCCACGACGAGGATGGCGACACCTGCGAAAACCTTGATAGCCTCAGGCTTTCAGTGTTCGATTCGCTGCGAGAAATCATTAAACATAAAGAGTTTGATCTGAAAGCGATCAATTTCTCGACTTATGGGGCCAGCTTTGTTTATGTAGATGAATACGGCAAGCCGCTCACGCCGCTGTACAATTACCTTAAACCATATCCGCCTGAACTGGGCAGGCAGTTTTATAACAGTTACGGCGATGAAGCCGGGTTTGCTTTAGAAACCGCGTCGCCTGTTTTGGGCAACCTTAATTCGGGTTTACAATTGTACAGGCTTAAATATGAGCAACCGGACGTTTTTAAAAAGATAAAGTACGCGCTTCATTTACCGCAATACATGAGCTACCTCATTAGCGGGCAAATGGTAAGCGATTTAACCAGCATCGGCTGCCATACCGCCCTTTGGAATTTCGGCAAAAACAATTACCATAACTGGTTGAAACAGGAAAATATCCTGCTTAAAATGGCACCCCTGCATCCGGCAGATAGCGTACTTACTGCCGAGTTTCCCGGCAATGGCTATAAAGTTGGTATCGGCTTGCACGATAGCTCGGCAGCGCTCATTCCTTATTTGGTGAGCTTTAATATGCCTTTTGTGCTGATCTCTACAGGTACCTGGTCAATCAGCCTGAATCCGTTCAATCAAACACCATTAACGGCAGATGAATTGAAGCACGATTGCCTCAATTACCTGCAATACAAAGGCAAACCGGTAAAAGCCTCGCGCCTGTTTACCGGCTACGAGTACGAGCAGCAAGTAAAACGCATAGCCGCTCATTTTAACCAGGACGAGATCAGGTATCGTACCATCCAGTTTGACCCGGCAGTTGTGGCTAAACTACAAAACCAGCCGGCTTTAAAAGCCAATGAAAAGGATGGTGAGCTACAAAAATCGGCATTTGAACAGCGTGATCTTGGTGCATTTACAAATGATGTGGAAGCCTATCATCAACTGATGCTGGATATCATCGCGCAGCAAACCATCTCCACCAATTATGTTTTAAACGGTTGTACCGTGAAACGTATTTTTGTTGACGGCGGCTTTAGTAAAAACAGCGTATTTATGCACCTGTTGGCCTGTGCGTTTCCACACCTTGAAGTTTACGCCGCTTCTATGGCACAGGCAACGGCTGTGGGTACGGCTTTGGCCATACACCAGCATTGGAATAGTAAACCGTTGCCGCATGATTTGATCGAGCTAAAATATTATTCGGGGGTGCAGAGTGAGGTGGTGTAGTGTAGTGCATCCCGTCCAATCTCCCGCTTGTCATTTCGACGAACAGCGGGAGGGCATAGCGGGTGGTGTGAGGAGAAATCTTCTACGCCCTGCTTTTACGGATGCAAAGCCGCGTTACAGGGCGTAGAAGATCTCTTTCGTCCCTGTACACTTACCGCCCGTTGCTCTATCGGAAATGACATTTTTTAGATTAACATAATCCGGTTATCAGCCGTTTTTTTTTATTTTAGGGCAACCAACATCCTCAATTATGAAACGGATAGCTTTGTTTTTATTATCATTCTGTTTTGCATTTACTGTCCACGCCCAGCCGTCAAAACATAAAAAAGCCATCATCGTACTTACCTACGATGACGGCATCAACTCCCAACTCAACATCGCTATCCCCCAGCTTGATTCGGCACACCTTACCGGCACCTTCTTCTTAACCGGCGGAATGTCGGAAACATCGATCGCCCGCTGGCGGGAAACAGCAAAAAAAGGTTACGAACTGGCTAATCATACTTTATACCATCCTTGCCTGCTTACCACGGTAAAAGCCAATCCCGCCAATAATTCGGCTGCTTATACACCGTATATGATGCTGCGCGAGATTAACCAGATGAATACCCTGCTCTACGCCCTTGATGGTAAAACAGGCACCCGCACTTATGCTTATCCCTGTACCGAAGAAGAGGTTGGCGGTGTAAACTACGTAGATACCCTGCGCAAAGCAGGCCTTGCCAAATACGCCCGCATTGGCGGCGGCCCGGACGCCGTAATTACCGATTTTAAAAACCTCGACCCGCTCAGGGTACCGTCATTCGCGGTTACCGGCAATCCCGTAACCGGCGAAGCGCTGATAGCCTTTGTGAAAAAGGTACAGCAAAGCGGAGGCATGGGCGTGTTTATGTTTCACGGCGTTGGCGGCGATTACCTCATTACCCCGGCCGATGCCCATCGCCAGCTTTTGGCTTATTTAAAAGCGCATCGCGATGAAATTGAGGTAACCACCTTTATGAAAGCGATGGATGAGGTAGTGGCAGCTAAGTAGTTAGCTTATCAAGTTGATGATATCCGCTATCAAAGTTTCATCTTTGATAATCCTTTCATGCCCGAGGTTCTCGTAAATCCTTGTTTCTATCTCCGGGTGGAGGTTAAGGAAACTTTTCAAAAACCCAACCGGAGCAACCTTATCTTCCGGATCAAAGGCCAGCCAGTGGCGATTGATCAATCCGGCCGGATATACTTTATCCATAATAAAATCGGATGCCTGCATTTCAAAAAGCTGCTCAAAATCGGCAAAGAACTTAGCCTGTACCTCCCGGCTTACATCTGCCGAGTTTAGCGTTGCTATAAAGTTTTCTTTTAAGTTGATTAATGGCGTAATGCTGATCAACAACTCTGGTTCGATACCTGTATCCTTAATAGCTAAGGCATTAGCCATTGCACCTAAGGAATGCCCTATAAGCACATCAGGCACACCATGAGTTTTTATAATGGCAGTTGCCGCTTTGGCAAAAAGTATCAGGTTTGATAATTCTCCCTCCGAACTACCATTCCCCGGCGCATCGAAGCCGATTATTTGGGTGTCCGGCAGGTTTTTCAACGCGGTGATGAGTTCTGCAAAATCAGCGGCTTTTGACCCCCAGCCGTGGGTAACCAATATCCGGCGGTTACCTTCGCCCCAAATAAAGCCGTTGAACTTTAAGTTTGCTTTGGCAAAATGCGGATCATCAACTTCAAGCGTAAAAGCTTTAGCCTCATTAAGCAATTGCTGCTGTTGCAGGCGTACCGGCATTTTTGGCGAGTAGTAGATCAGTTGCCACAACAGGCTGATCAGTTCGGGAGTTTCAGCGCCTTCAAGGGCTTTTACCTGGTTAAATATGGTTTTGAATTTCTTCATCGGTATGTGCAGAGGTTTGCGCACGCAAAATAAACAATCCTGTTTGAAATATACCGATGGGTATTTTTATTTACTTTAAGGAGACGAAGTTTAGGGAAGAGGGTTGAGCAAAGGTGCAAAGTTTTTTTGTGGATAACCGTAGATTTTAAGTACCCGAAGGTGGCTAAGACGCAATATTTTTGTGGAATAGTTTGAGAGTTTTGAGCACGCAAATGCGCGAAGACGCTAAGTTTTTTTGTGGATAACTGTAGATTTTAAGTACGCAAAGGGAGCTAAGACGCCGTATTTTTGTGGAATAGTTTGAGAGTTTTAAGCATACAAAGGCGCGAAGATGTAAAGGTTTTTGAGGTTGAGCCGCGTACAAATGGAGAAAAACTTGCGAAGTTTTAAAAACTTCGCAAGTTTCAAGTTGTCAAGTTATTTACCCCGGCCCAACCACAGCAAGGAGTTTATAATTAGTTTATCCACATCATCATTTTCAAAGGTTTGTGATAGTTCTTGGTTAGTGCCGCCATCGTAATCCATAGCGTTGTGACCTATATTAAAATAAACCATTTTATATTTTTTGTTTGTCCACGCTACCGGATAATAACCGCTATGCCAGATTTCGTACTGCTTCGGACCGGTACCCAATGGGAAACTTGTAGAATCAACCGCCAGCAAGATATCGATATCCGGATTTTTGCGCAGGTCGTGTTCCCAACGGTACCATTCGTTAGGGTTGGTTTTAAAGGTGAGAGGCAGGCCTTTGGTTACCGGGTGTTTAGGGTCTTCTACGTGTAATATGGCAGGGGTTGGGTGCCAGGTATTACTTACATATTGTCCCGAGCCCAAAAACTCGTTATGGTACCAATCCCAGTTTTGTGGAAAAGCCGACGGCGTAAGCGCGAAGGCCGAAAAGTGAAAACCCATCCAGGCACCACCGTTTTTCATGTATTGCTCAAAAGCGGCGCGTTGTTCAGGGTTATCTGCACGGGTATCTAAAAATACCACCACCTGGTATTTGGCCAAAAATTCGGGGTTCATGTTAGCCCAGTTGTTGGTGCTATCGTAAGTGAAATTATATTTTTCGGCCATTTTGGGAAACCAGCGATTGGCCTCGTGCATAAAGCTGATATGGGCCAGATCGGCCCTGCCCGTGTAAAAAGCTATTACTTTAAATTTCTTTTTGCTTTGGGCGTTGGTGTTTATCGTCGTAAAAACAGCCATAATAAGGATGGCAGTAAACAGCATGGCCCGGTTAATCATGGTTCGGTTAATCATCATTTCCGTGTGTTTATAATTGTGGATATAAAACTAAGGGATTTGGGTTTAGGGTGATGGAAAAATGAGGGAATGAGAGGTAATGTAGGGGAGAGTAAATATATCAATAGCAATAAAAACGATTATTGCTTGGTTGTTTCCCAGACATATATCTTGGAAGTATCACTTTGGTCACCAACAATGATAACTCTTGGCATTTTAGAAAATTCAAGAAAATAAGGAACAGTTCGGGAAGCTGATGGCCCATTTGTTATCATCCTTACAAATTTTTCCTGCCCCCTATTACCAATTGTTCGATTCCAATAAGTATAGCTGACAGAAATTGAGATTGTTCCACCATATTTATTCCAATACCAGATTGGATTTATTGTTTGATTATCGCTATCTAACAGTTCCACATAAGGAATTTTCCAGGTGCCCTGAATCGGAGAAAATTGAATTAAGGTTGGAGTGATTTGTTTAACTATAATATTATTTTCAATCGGAAGGTCCTTGTCTTCAGGAACTGTCAAATTGAAAACTCCCGCCATTCCACCTTGTTGATTTTGATTTATTATTTGCACTATGGGCTTTTCTTTTTGAATCAACGATGCTTGATTTATTGAAGCGTGAGTTGTTTCTTTTTTGGAATTCTTCAGTTTATTCAACTCAATAGGAATAGATAGATAGGAAACTGACACCTGCTTAGTATACGTCTGGTAGCCTGACTTTGAAACTCTTAAGATAACAACGTCCCCGCGCTTTAACGATGCAGGTAAAAGTATCAGAAAGACTCCGCGATCGTCAGATGTTCCATTTGCATTTATTCCAACGATGTCAATAGTTGCTAATTTAACAGGTTCTTTTTTGTTATCATAAATTTGTCCTGTAATTGATATCTGCTGTGCTTTAGAAGTCAGACTAAATAATATCATTACTAATGCAATGTATTTCATTCCTACTCTGAAGTTAACGGAATTATTACATTGCTATTGGGAATATCAAAAGATTTGTCATAAGTGTGATAATGCTTTTTTACAACTCGTATCCTGACACTACTGATTGAATCTTTAATATTAAGTCGAAAATTTCCATTGTGCTCGGAATAATAGATTTCATTGCGGCCGACAACTGAAATTTCTGCTTGTTCAATACTCTTATTAGTGGCTTCATCTACTATTGATCCAGATACAATCAATGTGCTATTGGCAGCAGGAAGACTTTTAGAATCTTTCCATGGGTAAAATTTAATTATTGCAGGAATTATGACCCCAAGTAAACCGATTATACTAATCCAGATTTTGGTTTTATTATTTGTTGTACTCATTTATTCATAAATGTAATAAATATTTAATCTGAAAAGCATAGTGCCTTATGCTTTGTCTTTGCGAGCTTTATCACAAAACCATCTGCTCAAACAACTTATTCAACGTAGCCTCTGCATCAGCAGTCATCCCCGGATGCACTTTGGATGCCTGCACCACCGTACTCCGGGTAGCGGTAAGCCAACGGAAACGTGAGGGCTGATCAAGCAGCGCTATCGGTCCGGCATCTTTTTCGCCGTTGCAGATACGCTCGAGCGAGTTGACGTTATCTTTCAGGCAATCCAGATCCAAGTCGCCGCAGAAGCCTGCCAGGCGCTTGTTATCAAGACTGAACAATACTTTTAAAAACTTTTGTTTGGCACAAAACAATATCACCCCGATATTGATAAACTCCTCACGCTCTACCCTGGGTACAACGCGGATTACGGCGTACTCAAATACCTGCATATAGGGCTTGTTTTGCTGCTGTAACAAATATATCCGACGCGGCCAGCCGGGTTATGATAAATTCGGCGTAAATGTTGCGCACTTCGTCGGGCGTTTCTTCAAAATCGCGGTAGGTGATCCATTCGTCGGGGATCAGCGCTACAATATCGCGGATCTTTTCGGGTGTTAGTATGGCTTTAAATTCGGTATCAACGGCATCCAGTTGGGTAGCCCTTGCTAATAGCACATGGTCTTTCACCTGCGCAAACGGACGGGTTGCCATTTCCTGCCAGTTATGCCACGAGTGATGAAAATATAGTGCGGCACCGTTATCAATCATCCAGAGCTCTTTATGCCAGATGAGCATATTGGTATTGCGGGCCGTACGATCAACATTGGTGAGCAGGCAATCAAACCATACTATCTGCGAGGCCAGTTTGGCATCAACAATGGTAACTGCCGGATCGAAAGTGATTGCGCCCGATAAATAGTGAAGCGCAAGGTTAAGGCCTTCGCTAAATTTTAACAGGTCCTGGATCTCTTCGTCGGCTTCGGAGCGGCCGAAGGCTTCATCAAGGTTGGCGAAAACCAGTTCGGGTACTTTAAAGCCAAGCAGGCGGGCTATTTCGCCGCCGATTAATTCAGCAATGAGGGCTTTTACGCCCTGGCCTGCGCCGCGAAATTTGAGTACATATAAAAAGCCGTCGTCGGCCTCGGCAATAGCGGGTAGGGAGCCGCCTTCGCGCAGGGGCGTTACGTAACGGGTTACGTTTACAGTGCGAAGCTGTGGTGCTGTGTAGTTCATAGTTTGTTGTTGCGACGAAAGTAGGTTACTAACGCCTGTTTGCGTTAGGGATTGCAGCGGATACCGGCCTTGTGCGTAATGCCCGCAGGCGTATGAGCGGAAAGCCCGGGCCGCAGGCAACGCCATTCCCTTAATTGAGCTTTTGTGTTATCTTACAATCATTCGCCGCTCAATTGCCGCGGGTGCTGTTACTTTTGTCTTGATACAAAAGTAACCAAAAAATCAGGTCATCAGAGAGGTTTCTTTGCCGCACCTGGCCGCTCCACGGGGCCACCGCTTGCCTTCCCTGCAAAATGGGTAAAACCACGGGCTGCTAAATTTTGCCCTGTTTCACGCGCGATTGCCTCGCCCTTCTGCAAAAAGTAGCTATGCCCCTGCAGCCGCACCGCCCACCATTGTTTTACCCATTTTCGCCCGAAACTTTTCTGCTGACACTTTTCGATGATTTAGAAATTTATTCTCCAAATGAGCATCCTGAGAATCCTCTAATCCTAAAAATCATGGTTCAGACAAATAAATCCGAAATCGCACATCCGAATTCCGAAATCATACCCGCAATTATTTTTTTCAATCAACAATTCCTCCTGACATAGGGCTGTCATTAGCCCGCCGTTACTTTACATCATCAAACAAAAACACAACATTATGGATACTTTGAAATCATTGCTTAAAGAGATGGAACAAGAGGCTCAAACCACCGAAAAAATGCTGAGCCGCATTCCTGACGATAAATACCAGTGGAAACCCCACGCCAAAAGCATGACCATTGAGCAATTATCAAGTCATATTGCCGAACTGCCTACCTGGGTTCCGCTTACTCTGCATACCGACGAACTGGATTTCGCCACCTCGCCTTACCAACCCAAAAAGATTGCTAATACTGCCGAATTATTAAAGGTTTTTGAAGATTCGTTAGCGGATAGTTATGCCAACCTGCAAAAAGCGGATGTAAATACTTTTGATGAGACCTGGACTTTGCGCAATGGCGAGCAGATTCTTACGCAACGCACCAAGCTGGAAGTAATCAGGATGACTTATTGCCAGATTGTACACCACCGGGCACAATTGGGCGTATACTTAAGATTGCTGGATGTACCTATTCCGGGAAGTTACGGCCCAAGCGCTGATGATTTGGGGCTTTAATGGGATAAGAAAATCACCCTACCTTTACCTGATGAACAATTAAAACACACAAAAGCCGGGCAGGCATTAGCGGGCCGGGCTTTTGTGTGTTAAGCACTATCCACGGTGCTTTGATAGTTTACCTGTATTAATTTCTTCCAGGAAACCATTTTCGTTAATAGCATATCGGGCCTCGGAGGTGTCGGTATCTATTTTGTAATTTACGGTCTTTACTTTTTTGCTCCTGATCCTTTTGCCAAAAATTAACATTGGCAAAACGAAAACCGCAAGCAGGGCTACAACTTGTAATAGGGTTGTGTACATAACATCTAACATAAAAATTTAAGTCTGATTGGTACATATATAACGTTACCACGCGATAAATGGTTTACCCCTAAACGGTTATATTTATACCCATCATGGCGCACTTATAGCTAATTGTGTGCCACATATTTATTTGACGCTATTTATTGTGTGAAAATTACACAGGGAGGCTTATTTAGTTGATTTACAATAAAGTATTTGAATTTTTAACCGCTTTGATGTTTAAACCTGTTATGGTTTTGAAATAAATAATATACAGTACACTTTATTGATTTCAGTACAGTGGCGAAGTATCGTTTTTTGACGATGACTGGCGTTGGCGGCGGCGGATTTTGGGGTGAAAAATGTTGAAAAGTATTTTTTGTGGATGAGTTTTTTTGGGGACAGGAGACGATTTTACGATAGGTATTACCACGTCGTCATTGCGAGGAACGAAGCAATCGCGAACTATACAGAGCGGCCCTGCCTCCGTGCGATTGCTTCGTTCCTCGCAATGACGGCTTTTCTACTAAGGTTAGTAGAGTTGTTGGAGAGATGACCGCCGGTTTGTGGAAACTTTTATAAATTATAAAACGCTATCGCATTCCCACCAAAAAACAATTCCTTTTCGGTAACGGATAATTTTTCCGCATAAAGCCCCATTACCTCCATCGTTTTTTCATAACCACCGGCCAGTAAACAAACCGGCCAATCTGAACCAAACATTACGCGGCTGATACCGAAAGCGTTAAATACAATATCAATATAAGGGATAAAATCTGCAGCCGGGGTATTGTTCCAATCTGCTTCGGTAAGCAGGGCCGATACTTTGCAGTATACGTTTGGATAGGTGGCCAGCTTTTCGATATCCTGTTTCCAACCATCAATTTTACCGGCTTTGATATAGGGTTTGGCTATGTGATCGAGTACAAATTTCTGATCCGGAAATTCGGCAACCAGTTGTGCTGCGTATGGCAGGTGATTGGGGAAGATCAGGATATCATAAGTATAACCATACTCCGCCAAAGCAGCTATGCCTTTTTTAAAAGCCGGATTAAGCATATATTGCTCATCGGGCTCGGATTGCAATATGTGGCGGAAGCCCTTAAGCTTTTCATATTTCTTAAAATGATGCAGCCTGTCATTCAAATCATCGGCTTTCAGGTCAATCCAGCCTACTACGCCTTTTATAAAAGGGTTTACGGAAGCCAGATCGAGCAAAAACTCGGTTTCTTTTTCGGATTGATCGGCCTGAACGGCAATACAGCCATCTATGCTGTATTGCTGTAGTACAGGTAACAGGTCTTCCGGATAAAAATCCCGACCTATTACCTGCATATCTGCGGTGATCCAGCTGTCTCTTACCGGGTTGTATTGCCAGAAATGCTGATGCGCATCAATTTTTAGCATAAGCTATTACGTTTTGTTTCGATTCGCCAAGACCTTCGATGCCTAACTCAACCACGTCGCCTGCTTTGAGGTAGATAGGCGGCTTCATGCCTAAACCTACGCCTGCAGGAGTACCTGTCGAGATGATATCACCCGGCAGCAAAGTCATGAACTGGCTGGTGTATGAAATAAGGTGCGGCAGGTTGAAGATGAAGTTTGAGGTGGTACCATCCTGCATGGTTTCGCCGTTAACTTTTAACCAAAGGCGCAGGTTATGCGGATCGGCAATTTCATCCGGAGTAGCTAAAAAGGGGCCAAGCGGCGCGAAAGTATCGCAGCCTTTACCTTTATCCCAGGTGCCGTTACGCTCCAGTTGAAACTCGCGCTCACTTACGTCATTGTGCAGCACATAACCGGCAACATAATCCATGGCTTCGGCTTCTTCCACATACGATGCTTTTTTGCCGATAACCACAGCCAGCTCCACTTCCCAATCGGTTTTTACCGAGTTTTTAGGGATCATGATATCATCAAACGGACCAACAATAGCGGTGGTTGATTTCATGAAGATAACCGGCTCGGGCGGCAGCGGTGCGTTGGTTTCTTTGGCGTGATCGGCATAGTTCAAACCAATGCAAACCAGTTTTGACGGGCGAGTGATCGGGCTGCCTAAGCGTACATCCTCGGCCACTTCGGGCAGCAGGTTATCCTGTACAAAAGCGGCAAGGCGGTTAATACCGTCGGTTTCAAAAAACTGTTCGGTATAGTCTTCGCCAAAGGCAGATACATCGTATTTTTTATCGTTCAGGATAACGCCCGGTTTTTCTTTTCCTGGCTCGCCAAAGCGTATTAATTTCATTTTGTATGTTTTAGTTAGTTATAAGCTTAATAATAGTATCGTTAGGGTCGGCTGCTATACCGTTTAAATATACAAACACACCCTCGGTTTGTTGTTTAAATTTAACCACGCTGCCATCGGCCAGTAAAGCGGCTTTGGTTATCTTGCCTTTTAACTGGGGGATAAATATGTAAGGCTGTTGCGGCGGCGTCATCACATGCACGTAAAGGTTTTTATCTTTTTGGGTGATAACGCCCCATGGTTGCGCCGGGATGCCGCTGCCGCGGGTGCCGTAAATAGCTTCGCCGTTTTTTTGTATCCATGCGCCTACTATGGCCAATGTATCGGTAAACTCAGATTGAATTTTGCCGTTTGGCATGGGGCCGATATTTAACAGGAAGTTGGCATTTAAACCTGCTGCGTTAACCAGGTAATGGATAATGCGTTTTGATGATTTAAAGCTATGGTCGGTTATGTTAAAACCCCAGCTGTTATTGATGGTTTCGCAGGTTTCGAGAGGCAATGTGCCTATTTTTGACTTGCCGCTGAAACCGGTGGTATTGGCACCTGGCAAATCTTTCTCAAACATCTGGAAATCTTCGCCTTCTTTGGGTTCGAGGTGGTGGTTGTTACCTATTAGGATAGCCGGATTTAATTTATGGATCAACCCGTAAATTTCATCATAATGCCAGTTTACATCGCGCTCCCAATGGCCATCAAACCAGATGCCTTTAACACCCGGATATTTGGTAATGAGTTCAGTAAGCTGGGCCTTCATAAAGTTGATGTAGCTGTCCCAATCACCTTTTACGGGTTTGCCGTCAACAATAGGGCTGCCATAAGCATAATCTTTGCGGCCCCAATCTAACAGCGAATAGTAAAAATGAAGTTCGATGCCTTCTTTAACGCATTCCTGCGCCAGTTCCATCAAGGGGTCTTTATGGTACGGCGTGGCATCAACAATATTATAGGGTGATGCCTTAGTACCAAACATGCTGAAGCCATCATGGTGGCGCGAAGTAATGGTGATATACTTCATGCCTGCTTTTTTGGCAAACATCACCCAATCGTGCGCGTTGAAAGCCTGCGGATTGAAGAAATCGGCCAGGCGTTTATAGCTATCATAAGGGATATGCTTCTCGTTCATCACCCACTCGCCCGCTCCAAGCTCACTGTAAATACCCCAGTGAATAAACAGACCGAATTTCAGATCCTGGAAGTTCTGCCTTGCGGCAAGGTTATCGGCCGTTGGCGTGTAGGTCTGAGCGCCGGCGCGCACGACACCAAGCAGCATACCCATTAATAATAGCTTTTTGATCATATCAAATCGGGTTTAATTATTCAGCGTGATAAAGCCGCCATCGATAGGATAATCGGTACCGGTAATGAAACCGGCCTCGTCCGAGCAAAGGTACAGCGCTAATGCCGCAACTTCTTCCGGTTTACCCATCCTGCCTATCGGCTGGCTTTTTGAGAGCTTTTCAAAAATCTCTTCTTCCCTGCCCGCGTAGTTTTTAGCAATAAAGCCATCTACAAAAGGCGTATGCACCCGGGCCGGCGAAATACAATTGCAGCGGATATTGTCATTGATGTAGTCGCGTGCTACGGATAGGGTCATGGCGTGGATAGCGCCTTTGCTCATCGAATAAGCAAATCTATCGGTTATGCCCACGCTGGCCGCAATGGATGCCGTGTTAAGGATAATACCACCGCCATTTGCCTTAAGCGCCGGGATGGCTGCGTAAAGGCAGTTGTAAGCACCTTTAACGTTTACGTTAAATACACGCTCAAAATCTTCGGTACTGGTTGTATCGGCTTTGCCAATATGGGCTATACCCGCATTATTAATCAGGATATCTATTTTGCCAACTTTAGCAAAAGTGTCTATCACCTGCTGCTGGTTGCTTACATCACACGCGTAGCTGGTTGCTTTGCCGCCCGCGGCTGTTATCTCGCTGACGGTATCGGCCGCTGCCTGGTCGTTTAATTCGATAATGTGTACTTCGGCACCTTGCTGCGCGAATAATACGGCCATGGCTTTGCCTATGCCGCTGCCGCCGCCTGTTATGATTACTGATTTATTGGTTAGTTTGAACATTTTGATTCTGGTGTTTGTTTGTCATTCTGAGCGACAGCGAAGAATCTTCTGTGCTATCCAATTTGCGCCCGGACCTACCATCTTGAGTGTCCTCGCGAAGAAGATCCTTCGTTCCTCAGGATGACAGTTAGTTTAGTATAGCAAGACTTACGAAGCTTAAAACTTCGTAAGTCTTAAATTTTTACAGCGATACCCCTCGCTTCCACGGAATAAAGTCATCCTGCCCCAGCTTAACCGATTTTGGTTCCGCTTCACCGCTGGCTACCTGTATTACGTAATCCAGGATCCGCTCGCCGGCCTGCTGGATGGTTTCAGAACCTTCAATAATAGTTCCGCAGTTGATATCTATAATATCTGGCATGCGCTGAAACATAGCCGTATTGGTTGATAATTTGATAACCGGGGTGATGGGGTTGCCTGTTGGCGTGCCCAAACCGGTAGTAAACAATACGATATTAGCGCCGGAGCCCACCTCTGCGGTAGTGCTTTCTACGTCGCTGCCAGGGGTACATAATAGATTTAAGCCTGGCTTAGTTACTTTTTCAGGATAATCCAGCACAGCTGTTACCGGCGATGAACCTCCTTTTTTTGCCGCCCCGGCCGATTTAATGGCATCGGTAATTAAACCATCGCGGATATTGCCCGGAGATGGGTTAGCGTAAAAACCGGAGCCATCGGCCTCGGCACGGGCATTATAGGTTGTCATGAGGTTCATAAAGCGGTTGGCGGTATCAACGTCAACGCAACGGTCGCTTAGTTCCTGTTCTACACCGCATAGTTCCGGAAACTCGGCCAGGATCACCGAGCCGCCCATGGTAACCAG
This sequence comes from Mucilaginibacter celer, assembly GCF_003576455.2. Taxonomy (NCBI): domain Bacteria; kingdom Pseudomonadati; phylum Bacteroidota; class Sphingobacteriia; order Sphingobacteriales; family Sphingobacteriaceae; genus Mucilaginibacter; species Mucilaginibacter celer. Next base: position 499,611 of record NZ_CP032869.1, on the reverse strand, counting down.
TAAATCGGATACATAACCCAGGGCAGGATTGGCCGAGATGCCCGAAAAGCCATCTGAGCCACCGCATTCCAGCCCAATACAAAGTTTTGAAAGTGGTGCAGGCTGGCGACTGGTTTCATTTGCTTTTACCAAACCGGCAAAGGTTTGCTTCAAAGCTTGTTTTAACAATTCGCTTTCTGTACCTACTTTTTGCTGCTCCAATATCACCAGTGGTTTATTGAAGTTGGCATCACGTTTAGCAATCTCGGCTTGTAAAATACTTACCTGTGCGTGCTGGCAGCCTAAACTCAATACAGTTGCACCTGCCACGTTAGGATGCGTAATGTATCCGGCAATCAATCCGCAAAGTGCGTCCGAATCTTCGCGCGTACCGCCGCAACCCAGGCTATGATTCAGAAATTTGATACCGTCGATATTTTTGAACAGGCGTTTTGAATTTGGTTTTTCTTCGGATGAATTGATATCCGCGTTCAGAATTTCCTCCACCGATTTCCCGGCCTGGTAAAGCTCCATCAGTTGTTCCACATCACCTTCGTAGCTTTTGGCTTTTTTATAGCCCAGTTTATCAACCAAGGCTTCTTTTAGTACGTTGATGTTTCTGTTCTCGCAAAAAACAAGCGGAACAACTACCCAGTAATTAGCAGTACCTACCGAACCATCTTCGCGGTGGTAGCCCATAAAGGTTTTGCCTTCAAAGCTATTGGTATCGGGTTTGTGCCAGTCGAGCTTGCGTTCGCCAAGGCGAAAACCATCGGCGGCATGGTATACGTTTTCGGTAGTGAGCAAGCCACCTTGCGGAATAAACGAAGATGCTTTGCCTACCAGTACGCCGTACATGTGAATTTCCTTATCTACCGGCAGTTCATTGATGGCAAATTTGTGCTTGGCTGCCACTTTGTTTACCAGTGGGAATGTTTGTCCCTCAAACGTGATAACTGTTCCCTGCTCCAGATCTTGCAGGGCCACCAGTACGTTATCATGCGGATGGATCCTTAAATATGTTTGTTTTTGTGTTGACATTAGTTTTTATGATCGGTCCTTTTTTGCAGGGACAATATTTTTTGGCTTATTGCTGAAGCGTGAGTTCAATTACCGGAATTTCGTATGGCGGTTTTTGTGCCGGCAATGTCAATTCCAAATCGTTACCATTAGCTTCTTTATATAACAATTCTGAACTATCGTTCAAAAACTGGGCGTATTTAATTTTGCCTTTGTACCCGGGCAACACCAGTTTACCTTGCGGATAATTGAACAGTTGCACATACAGTTTACCGGCAGCTTTGTTATAAGTAAGCTTGGTTCCTTCAGGTACTTTATAGGTATCAGGAGCAAAAGTGCAATTGTATATAGCTTTGCCATTGGCATGCATCCAGTACGCCAAACTATCCAAAGCCCTGTTAGCGCGGTAATCAAACTCGCCGCGGGCAGTAGGACCAACGTTCAGGATCAGGTTACCTCCATTGCTTGTTGAGGTAATTAAGAGATCGAGCAGCTGGCGGTGGGTTTTCCAGGTGTTTTCATCACGATAATATCCCCATGAGCCTGAAAACGTTTGGCAGGTTTCCCAGGTTTTGCCGCGGTATTTGGCCAGTTCTTCGGTGCTTACCTGTTCGGGCGTTTCAAAGTCGGCACCGTCTTTATATTCTTCCAGGTTCAGGCGGTTATCGATTATAATGCCCGGCTGTAGTTTCCTGATCAGTTTTACCAGTTCAACGGCACCCCAATCGTCCTTGGTTTTGCCGTGGCCGTTTTTATTCGGGAATGAAAAATCGAGCCAAAGAATATCGATCTTACCATAGTTGGTTAACAACTCGGTGATCTGGTTACGCATGTACTGGCGGTATTTGGCCATATCGCGGCCTTTATTCAGTTTGGCGTAGCTGGCATCACTTTTATCGGCAGGTGCCTGCGGATGATAAGCATCAACCAGGTAATCCGGGTGGTGCCAGTCTAACAGCGAATAGTAAAAACCCACTTTTAAGCCCTGAGCGCGGAAAGCGTTCACATACTCGCGTACCAAATCGCGTTTGGCTTTGGTATTAGGCGCTTTATAATCGGTATATTTTGAATCAAACAGGCAAAAACCCTCGTGGTGCTTAGTGGTAAGCACAGCGTATTTCATGCCTGCTGCTTTTGCCTCTTTAGCCCATTTCTGCGGCTCGAACTGGTCGGGATTAAACTGGTCGAAATATTTTTGATACACATCGTTTGTGATGTGTTCATGGTTTTTAACCCATTCGTGGCGGGCAGCCTGCGCGTACAGGCCCCAGTGAATAAACATGCCAAAGCGATCGTCCTTCCACCATTCCATGCGTTTTTCTTTTTGGGCATCGGTTTCGGTGCCTATCATTTTTTGCGCTGATACTGATGAGCAGATCAGCGAAAAACACACAGCAAGCAATTGTATTTTTTTTAACATACCCATCCCTGTTTATAATGTAAAAACTTTATCCATCAAAACCCATTTTACACCCTCAGGCGCATTTTTTACCGGCGATTGGTAGCTCCACATTAAATCTTCCCACTCCTTAACTTTAGGATTTGCGGCATCCATAGCAGCGGCCTCATCAAAGCTAAAATTATCGTTAACCTCCATAATCATGAACATGCGGGTATCGAAACGGTAAATCTCCATATTGGTAATTCCCTTGGCGGTGATACTTTCGTGAATTTCGGGCCAGATGCTTTCGTGATACTTTTCGTATTCGGCAATCAGGGCCGCATCGTCTTTCAGGTCGAGGGTTAAACAGTATCGTTGGCTCATAGAATAGCTCTCAAAAAAGTTTATATCGGTATTACAAAGAAATAAGGTTTAAGGGTAAATAATTATCGAAAATTGGCCAAAACGTTCAGCTTTTTTGGCATAGTACCGTTGATAAGAACGATCAGTTCTTTTTAGTAAACTCTTTCTGATACGTCAGCGGGCTTTTGCCCGTTACCTGCTTAAAATGTTTATGAAAAGTGGAGAAGTTATTAAAGCCGCTATCATAACACAATTGCTTAATATTCAGTTTATTTTCAATCAACAGTTTACATGCATAGCCAACCTTTATTTCAATAACAAACTGCGAGTAAGTTTTACGGGTTTTTGATTTAAAGTATCTGCAAAATGAGTTGGCGCTTACGCCGGCTACGTCAGCAATCTCTTCGAGGTAAATTTTTTTGCGGAAGTTGCGCATCGAGTACTCATAAATATTATTGAGTCTGTCACTTTCCAATTCGTTATGATCATACTTAAAACCAATTGAAGTTAAGTAATGAAGTGATGCACCAGCCAGTGTGTTCAGTGCTCTGAGCAACATGATAATCCGCTCGGCACCATCGGTATTAAGCATGGAGGTAAGAATTCCGGCCAGAGATTCCTTGGTTTTTCCGGTAATTTGCAGCCCACGTTTTGAACGCTCGAGCAGCACTTTAATCAGCTTATTTTCGGGCAATTGTAAAAACTGTTCACCCCAAAAATTTTCGTTAAAATGCACTACGATAGTGTCTGTAGGTTGCACTTCTCCCCCATCACCAAAATAAACATCGTCAAACCGCCAATAGTGGGGCAGGTTTGATCCTACCAACACCATATCGCCTGCCTCAAATTGTTTAATGCTGTCGCCAATAAACTGTGTTCCGCCTCCCTTTTTAAAATAAATAAGCTCCAGTTCCGGGTGGCAATGCCAGCGGTTATTTATATCGGGCTGTACATCATGCCGCACGCTGAAAGAATGTGCGGGATCGGCAGATACTTTGAGTAAAAGCGGCTTCATTCAGTTATATTTACCATTAAAACGCTAAATATAGATATTAAGTGTAAAAAAAGCTTAATTAATAACACTAAAAAAATGGGTATACTTATTTCAGGTATGATTTAATTAGTTTTATATTGTGCTGATTAAACTCAAACCAATCACAGTTATGAATCGTTACTATCAATTATTCCTTCTTTTTGTATTATTACCTTTTTTTAGTTTTGCACAAAGTCATTTCAAACCGGGTTATGTAATTACCACCGGCGGGCAAACAGTACAGGGCTTTATTGACGAGCGCGATTGGGACAATAACCCTACAAGTATATCTTTTAAAACATCGGCTTCAGCTACTGATACAAAAAGCTATACCGTTGATAATATCAGTTATTTTGAAGTAACCGGTTCGGTTGCATTTCAACGCTACAGCGGCGCCATTAGCATGGATGAAACTGATATAAACAAGCTGTCAACAGGTAAGGATACCAGCACTAAACAGGCTACTGTTTTTTTACGCCTGCAACAAAAAGGCGATAAGGTTTCATTGTTTTCATACAGCGATGATATTAAAACGCGATATTTTATAGCAGATAACCAGGCCGGTACCACAGTTGAACTGATATATCGGATTTACCGCACCGGCGAAGCGGCGGGTGTCAACGGGACTAATACGCGATCTGAAAATCAATACGTGCCTCAACTATATAGCCTGGCTACTAAATACAATCCATCGTCAAGCAAATTGGGGGTACTAATTGAAAAAGCCGAATATAAACCTGGCGATTTGAAAAGCATATCTCAGCTTATAAATAACCAAACGGTTGATAACGACAGTTACGGCTCGCACGCAGGTATGGACTTTTTTGTTGGTGCCGGTGTTGACGCGAGTACCTACAAATTTACGGGTGCTGCTGTTTTTTATAACGATGTGCCCAATAAAACTTCTTTTGCACCGGTATTTATAGCGGGTGTTAATTTTTATACTAATAAAGACATTGGCCGGTTTATTTTCAGGACTGAAGTGCTTTACACCTCGAGTTCATATAACACCATAGTTGATGTGTATTTTAATCAACCTGATAAACCCAAGGCTACATACAGGCTAAAACAACATGAAATAGGCATTGCCCCGCAGGTGCTATACTACTTTTATAATACTGCAAATGTTAAAGCTTATGCTGGTATTGGGCTGATGTTAAACTTAACCAGCTACGGCGGCAACAATATTACCAACAATGCCGACCCAACATCGGTACGCACTAACATTTTGGTACTGGATACAAGATGGCTTTCGTACCCTATTAAAGCTGGGGTATTACTTAACAAGAACATTGAAGTAGCACTGGCATATAGCCTGCCTGTTTCCATTACAAACATAGCAGCAACAAACACGGCCAATTACTCCCTTAATCTGAGCAGCTTTAAAGCAGGTGTTAACTACCATTTCTAAAAATAAAAAACGTTGTTAAACAAAATAAGGCGTTCCGTATCTCACCCCGGAACGCCTTTTGTTATCTCATGGATAACTGATCAACTAAATCTCAGATCACCATGTACAGGATCTGAGCCCACCATCTTTCTCAGGGATGGAAAGGTTTTAAATATTGTTTAAAAGCCGCCGCCCGGAGGAGGGCCACCCGGACCACCGCCCGGAGGAGGGCCGCCCATGCCACCCGGCCCCATTGCGGGCCTTTTACCTGCAAACTTTTGAAGCTTTAATGTAAATGATAACAAGAAATAGCGCCCTAAACGGTTACTGTTGGTTTGTGTAACATAACTTCCGTTTTGAATTGTTGTGTAGCCTGTATTTTCGTTAAACACATCCATTACCGAAAAACGAAGCGTACCCGCATTGCCCTTTAAAAAACGACGCTCAATATAAGTGTTCAAAATATTGGGATTGGTTGCGCCTGTGTAACCATAGTAAATCATTTTCGAATAATCGTAGCTTAGCGTCCAGTCTTTAAAAAAGTAGCTTTTGCCGTTAATACCCAGGTTAAGCGACCGGAAATTATTGTTAACGTTGGCCTGTTTAATAGAATTTCTTGATGTATTAACACTGTAGGTTGTGCTGGCTTCGGCATCAATAACATCGGTAATGCTTACCCTAAAGCGCGCGCCTTGTGATAGCACCAGGTTTTTGGCTATGTTTTTCTCGGTAGTCATGTTATAGGTAACAGAATCAACGTTGCTGATATAAGAGACGTTGTTGTTGTACAAAATGTTACCGATCATGAATAAATTATATTTTCTTTTTTCCCAGGGCTTTGCAAACACATAAAAACCTTGTGCCGAGTAGTATCCGTCGGCATTTAAATATTGAGTAAGGATACTGCCGGCCAGTTTGGTGTTGGGTGCGTAATTACGCGGGTATGTAATGGTATTGGCTACAATTCTGTTATCGGTTTTGGTGAACGACAGGTTACTGAAAAAAACGTTTCCGCTTTCAAAATTAAACTTGTTGTACCTGATGGCCAGGGTGTTGTTAAACTCGGGTTTTAGATCGGGATTACCTTGAACAGGGTACGAAGCATTGCTGAAATCTGTAACGGGCTGCAGTTCGGTATAAGTTGGTTGCATGCTGCTGCCGTTGTAGTTTACACTAAGCGACTGGTTTCTGGAAAAATTATAAATAAACCTGGCTGTAGGTGCCCAGTTAAACGTGTTATTGTTGGTTTTAAAAGGCTGCCCCGCCATTACCGATGCACCATTTAAAATGGTAGGCTGTGCAACAAGGCCTAAAACATAGTTATATTTTTTATCGATAAATCGATAGTTAAGTCCGAAACGGTGGGTTATAAAAGTTGAGTTGTAGTTATTGCTCAGCAAATCATAATTGTTCCTGGTACCGTCGCCGGCCAGCGTATCGGTAACTTTATCGGCCGTAGTGTAAGCATAATGATAAGCATAACTGGCTTCAAGGTAGCCTTTTTTGCTAACAGGTTCCATGTATGATATGGTGGTACCCACGCTATCGGTGCGGCTATCGGTGTTGATAAACTGGTTTAGCGGGGCATTCCTTGCACCATCTATATAGGTATAAACCGGATTTTGGTATTTATTGATACTATAGCTACCCGCTCCCGCACTTACGCTGAAGTTACGGCCATGGGTATTAAACTTGTGGTTAAACAGCACATTGGCTCCGTAATTAGGCTCGGTTGATTTGCTTAGTGTTGAAAATGTATAGTTAGATACAGTTTGTGCATTCCTGATTAACAGGCTGCTTCCGTCTGCATTGGTATTGGTGCTGGCGTAAGCAAATGTAGGCGTAATCTTTACATAATTCACCGTATCGGGTTTGTACTCGATATTGAAATTAACCCGGTGATTCAGCTTGTCATCCTGCTGATTATTGCTTTGCGTATTAGTGCTTGGATTGGTGTTGGAAAGGTTATTTTGAATAGTGCTGCTGATGGTATTTACCGAATTGTTGGCATAGCTGTAGCTGCCATAAGCCGTAACCTTTTTGCCCCAGCTGTCGCGATAATTAAACCCGAACGACCGCGCAGTAGTAATACCGTTTGATGAATTGTTATTGCCGCCCGGAGGGCCCCCCGGGCCACCACCTCTGGGGCCGCCGCCGCCAAAGCTAAACAGGTTGGTATTGGTGTTGTTAAGATTACCCAAAAAAGCCAGTTGCCTGTTGCCATTAAAGCTGAACACACTGGCCGATGCCACATACCTATCGCTTTCCTTATCGTTTGAGATGCCGGGTATAGCATCGCGTCCGCCGCCTAAGCTGGCCTGGCCAAAATAACCGTAGTTTTTGCTTTGTTTGATATTGATGTTCAATACCTTTTCCGGCTCCCCGGTTTTGATGCCGGTTATGTTGGCCTGATCTCCATAATCGTCAATTACCTGGATGCTTTGAATAATTTCGGCCGGAAGGTTTTTGGTTGCCGTTTTAACGTCGCCTCCAAAAAAGTCCTTACCGTTTACACGCACCTTGGTCACGCTTTTGCCCTGCGCGGTAATATTACCATCTTTATCCACATCCATACCGGGTAGTTTTCTAATCACATCTTCTACCGGCGCTCCATCCCTAACTTTATAAGCATCAGCATTAAATTCAACAGTATCCTCCTTCATCTTAACCGGATTAACATCGGCAATAACTACCGTGTTCAGCATGCGGGTTTCCGTTTTCATGATTACCGCAGGCAATATAGCCGGCTTATTATCTACCTGTAAAATAAACCGGCGTTTAAGGGCCTGATAACCAATTGATGTAAACACCAAACTAAACTGGTTAACCTTTACATTATTAAAAGCGAAGCTCCCATCTGCGTTGGTTATCACTGTAGTGCTATCGGTACCTGTAAGCATTTTTACGTTTGTACCCGCCAGCAAATAACCGGTGCTGTCTTTTACAACACCTTTAACCAGCCTGCCTGTTTGGGCATTAGTTTTCAGAGCAATAAAAAGGATAAGGCTTAATATGGTAAATAAAAATTTCATTTAGGATTTGTTTACAACCGCAAAACAATAGTATTAATTTGGCTGTAAAAAACAGAATAGACCGGTGTGCCTATTGTATCGACGGTTTACCTGTTTTACTCTATAAAAGATGGTTAGGCACCTTTATACAACCTATTGTTATATTTAGAGATAGTTTTAGCCTGCTCGTCGGTATTTTCGGGCTCCCCGGCGATTATGGTTGCCGGCAGGGAAGCGCAATTTGTAATATTGCTGAATTATATGTGTAGATTTATGTTTCGGCGTAGCATTATAAACCTCTTTAAATGAGCCTCAAATCAAAAAGTAATACCATTACCGTACTTATCCATATTTTAATATGGGTGGTTTTTGGGTTACTGCTGTTTTTTTACCAGCCCCTCACCTGGAATGTTGATTTCCCCTACCAGTTTTGGGTTAAACAAACCATTACTTTTTTCCTGCTTGTTGCCGGTTATTATTTTAACAACCGGTTGCTTGTTCCGCGCTTTTTACTGCACGACCGTACGGGCGTATATCTTGTTACCGTAGTAGCCGTGGTGGCTATTTTTTTATTGCTAAATCAATGGGCCGATAAAGTGCTCAACATGCACGAGCACATGGAGGCCATATTTCACAAAAAGCACGGCCCCCCAAAACCAAGGGGACGAGGTGGCTGGGATATTTTTGGCACCATCATCATCGCCCTGGTTTTGGGCATAGGCACCAGCATTACGGCTATTCAAAAATGGCAGGCCGATATCAGGCTGCGTGCGGCATTAGAGCAGGAAAAGATCAGTTCGGAGCTTTCATTTCTCAAAGCGCAGATCAATCCGCATTTCTTTTTCAATACGCTTAACAACATTTACTCGCTCACTTATGTCAATGCCGAAACATCGCGCAAAGCGCTGCACCAGTTATCGCGCATGATGAGATACGTGTTGTACGATACCCAACACGGTACCGCGCTGTTAAGCCAGGAAGTTGCATTTATAAAAGATTATATCAGCCTGATGGAATTGCGGCTTACCGAAAAAGTTACGGTATCATTTACTCCGCCTGCACAGCTTAACGATGTGACCCTTGCTCCTATGTTGTTTTTGCCTTTTGTTGAAAATGCTTTCAAGCATGGCATCAGTGCAACTTTGCCGAGCACTATCCTGATCAGCATTGATCAGCACGACGATCAGCTCGAGCTTTTGGTAAGGAACGGTATTTACAAAGATGCAAATGCCAGTATTGAAGAAAATAAAGGTATCGGCCTTACCAACACCATCCGCAGGCTTGATTTACTTTATCCTGGCAAATACAAGCTGGATATTAAGGAAGATACCGACCAAAATACCTACACCGTTCATTTAATCCTTAACCCGCAATGATCCTGAACTGCATAGCCGTTGATGATGAACCACTGGCCCTTGGCCTTGTTTGCGCTTTTATTGAACAAACGCCGTTTTTAAAACTGGCCGGCCGATATAGCAGCGCGGTTGAAGCACTGGTAGGTTTGCAGGATCAAAAAATCGACCTTATTTTTCTCGACATCCAGATGCCCAACCTTAACGGAATGGAACTGGCCAGGGTTTTAGATAGTCGCGGCCCCAATAAACCCCGCATTATTTTCACCACTGCCTACAACCAGTTTGCCATTGAGGGCTACCGGGTTGATGCACTTGATTACCTGCTTAAGCCGTTTAACTACGAAGAGTTTTTGCATGCATCAAATAAGGCGCTAAGTTATTTTGAGTTGGTAAACCGATCGCAAAACGCAACAAACACAGCAACAGTTCCGGCTGCAGCCCCGCAATCCGAAGAGGAAGAATATCTTTTTTTAAAGATCGAATACCAACTGGTACGCATCGCTCTTAATGATATCCTGTACATAGAAGGTTTAAAAGATTATGTGAAGATCTATCTGCAGGATAAAGAAAAGCCGCTGCTTTCACTCAGCAGCCTGAAAGCTCTTGAAGAAAAACTGCCTGCCAAACGTTTTATGCGTGTGCATCGCTCGTTCATCGTATCCCTCAATAAAATAAACTCCATAACCCGTAATGCCCTGCAAATTGGCAAAGTAAACATCACCGTTGGCGATCAGTATAAGGAAGCTTTTGGAGTGTTTTTGAGCAAGTGGGCGTGACCGTTGATTTATTCGAGTTCAGACAAAAAAAGAACATCCCAAAAATCCCCCCAAATCCAGGTTCAGACAAAATCAACGCAATCAACATAATCATTCTCCTATCAACGGTCACGGTCTCACCCTATTGCAATTTTTTGTCTCATTTTTATCCGATTAAATAATATTCACTACTTTTAAATTATGCAAAAGGTAAGTGAAATACAGGTTGAGGTAGCAGACCTCAAAACGTTTGAAGGTTTGGCGGGTGTGCCCGATGATCAGCTGCAATGGCTGATTGACAAAAGTGAGGTTTTGACATTTGAAGATGGCGAATACCTGATGGAACCCGGCGAAACCCTTACAGGCCCGCATTTTATATTGGAAGGCAATATGCGCTTCTTTATGCTGCAACAGGGCTCACGCCGAGATTATGTGGCGGTTGAAAAAGGAAGCATTACAGGTTATATGCCCTATTCGCGCGGAGTGACAGCCCGAGGTTATGCGCAGGCCGTGGGTGAACTCACCGTATTGAGCTACCCAGTAGAGGATATTATGGAAATGATTAAAAACCATTTCGAACTTACCCAGGCCCTGGTACATATCATGACTACCCGCGTGCGCGATTTTACGGCCATGCAGCAACAAAACGATAAAATGATGGCACTGGGTAAGCTTTCGGCCGGTTTGGCGCATGAGCTGAACAACCCAGCCTCGGCCATTGTGCGCGATTCGTTGTCGCTGCGCAAACACCTGCGCATGGTGCCTGCTCACCTCAAAAATATGTTTGCCATCAGGGCCAGCGATGAGCAGGTTGACGGGCTTACCGACGAGCTTTTCAGGATCCTGAACAAAAAGGAATGTTATACCCGCCTAACGCTTAAACAACGCACCCAGCTTGAAGATGAAATAACCGAGTGGCTGGAAGAAAACGGTGCCGAGGATGCTTATGAAATAGCCGAAAGCTTTGTTGATTTCAGCTTTACCCCCGAAAATCTCGAGGCCTTAAAACGATACATCCCGCCGCACGCCGTACCTATTATTATGGGTTGGCTGAGTGCCAAACTTGCCGGCGAAAAAATGATTGAAGATATCCAGGAATCGGCCCGCCGCATTGCCGAACTGGTGAGCTCGGTAAAAACATTTACCCACATGGATAGGGCGCAGGATAAGCAATACGCCGATATCCACATCGGTATCCGCAACACCATCACCATGCTGGGCTACAAAATCAGGAAGGAAAACATTACCGTTGTTGAGGAATTTGATGAAACCCTGCCCGAAGTTAAAGCCCTCATAGGCGAACTGAACCAGGTGTGGACCAATTTGGTTGATAACGCACTTGATGCTATGGAAATCAACGAGAAAGGCACACTCACCATCCGCACCAAAAAGGACAATGATTTTGTTGAGGTTACGATTATTGATGATGGGCCAGGTATTCCCGAAGAAAACGTAGGCCAGATTTTTGATCCTTTTTTTACAACCAAAGAGATGGGCAAAGGTACCGGTATGGGCCTGGAAGTGGTGCATCGCATTGTTAAGCAGCACCGCGGATCGATTAAGGTAAAATCAAGGCCCGGGCATACCGAGTTTATAGTTTGTTTTCCGATAAACGGATAGCAAACTACCATTTTACCAAAAATATTAGTTAATTTGCCTGCATATTTACCCTATGAGCCGTCCGATAATTTTTTCTATAGATGATGACCCGCAGGTACTGCGGTCGATAAGTCGCGATTTGAAAACACAGTATGGCAAAGAATACAAAATACTGAGTACCACATCGGCAAATGAAGCTTTTGAAACCCTTACCGAGCTAAAAAACAGTTCGGAAGTGGTAGCCTTGTTTTTATGCGATCAGCGCATGCCCGAAATGGAGGGCGTAAAATTTTTAGAGAAAGCCAAAAAAGTATTCCCCGAAGCCAAACGCGTATTGCTTACCGCCTACTCGGATACCGATGCGGCTATCAAAGCCATTAACGATGTGCAGCTGGATTATTACCTGATGAAGCCGTGGAACCCACCCGAGGAAAAGCTTTACCCGGTAATAAACGATCTGCTCGACGATTGGCACAGCCATTATATTCCCGAGTTTGTGGGTATGAAGTTGGTAGGCTACCAATTTTCGCCGCAATCGCACCAGATTAAAGATTTTTTGGCAGGAAACCTGATCCCATACCGTTGGTTTGATATCGAAAAAAATATCGACTCGGCCAATTTATTAACCATCAACAACCGCACTACCGACGATTTGCCGATGGTGATATTTGAAGATGGCACCTGCCTAACTAAGCCAACTATCCGCGATATTGCCGATAAAATGGGCAAAAATCCAACCGAACTTACCGATGTTTATGACGTGGTAATTATTGGTGCAGGCCCTGCAGGTTTGGCTGCCGCTGTGTACGGTTCATCAGAAGGTTTAAAAACCTTATTGATTGAACGCAAAGCACCCGGCGGCCAGGCGGGCACAAGTTCACGAATTGAAAACTATCTTGGTTTCCCTGCAGGATTAAGCGGTGCCGATTTAACGCGCCGTGCCATAAGCCAGGCCATGCGTTTGGGTGCCGAATTTTTGTCGCCCCAATCGGTTAGTGATATCAAACAAAAAGATGGTTATAAAACCATTATATTGGATGACGGGCCCGAAATTATCAGCCGTACGGTTGTAATTACCACAGGTGTTGATTACCGTAAACTTGAGGTAAAAGGCGTTGAAAACTACACCGGCGCAGGTATTTATTACGGCGCAGCAACAACCGAAGCTTCGGCTTGTACAGGGAAGGAAGTTTACGTGATTGGCGGCGGCAATTCGGCCGGGCAGGCTGCTATGTACCTGTCTAAATTTGCCAAAAACGTACATATCATTATCCGCAGGGATGATTTAACGGCTACCATGTCGGCCTACTTGATTAACCAGATAGCCGAAACACCAAACATTGTGGTGTTGCCTAACACAGAAGTGATTGAAGCCGAAGGGACCAACTGTCTTGAAAAAGTAACCATTCAAAACTGCAAAACAGGCGAAACAGAATTAAAGGTAGCCAGTGCGCTGTATATATTTATAGGTGCCAAGCCCTATACCGACTGGATAAAACTGGATATCATTAAAAACGCCAAAGATTTTATTGAAACCGGCAGGGAATTGAGAAGTTACGAAAACTTTAATAAAGTATGGAAGCTTAAACGCGATCCGTTTTTACTGGAAACCAGTTGTCCCGGCATATTTGCCGCAGGCGATGTGCGTGCCGGAGCGATGAACCGCGTAGCATCTGCCGTGGGCGAAGGCTCGATGGCGATAAGTTTTGTACATAAATACCTGGCTGAAGTTTAAAAACATATTATGGAAGAAACCTGCACCCACCTTGAAGCTATTGAAAGCATCATCGAGCCTAAAGATTACGTTTGCGAAGAATGCGTAAAACACCACGGTAGCTGGGTGCACCTGCGTACCTGCCAAACCTGCGGCGTTACACTTTGCTGCGACAGCTCGCCGAACACGCACATGACCAAACATTTTCATGCTACAGGTCATCCGGTAGTGATCTCGGCCGAGCCGGGCGAACGCTGGTTGTGGTGCTATGTGGATGAAGCGGTTAGAGGGTATTGATTTGAAAGTATTAAGTAGGAAGTCTTAAGTTCAAAGTAAGGATTTAAGACTTTCTGCTTTTCGACTAATCTCTAATCTCCAGCCTCTAATCTCTCGCTCCCCTCAACTCTTAAACGCCAGATATTTATCCAAAGACCATGGCCCCGATCCTAAAACGGTGAACATAATCAGTAATACAAGCGCGGTAACCGATGGCCACGCCATTGCGTTGATGGGCTCCTGAAAAACGCTGGTTAAAAAAACTGCTCCGGTAACAATCGGGATCTGGATGATGCAGCCCAGGCGGGTTAAAATGCCCATGGCTATCAAAATACCTCCTACCATGTGCGCAAAGGCCACATAATATACCAAAATCATCAGCATATCCGGCGATACATCAATCACATCCTGATCGGTAATGATTCCCCGCAAATAGGATGTATTTTCCATAAAGGCTATCCCTTTCAACAGTAAAAAGATACCGAGTGCAACGCGCACAAGGTCTAAAACCTTTGGGTGATGAGTATCGCCCCAATGTTCAATTTTATGAACCAGATTCATAAAGCCCTCCTTTTTGTTTAATAATTGGTTACCTGCACACACGGGGCTTGTTTGGATCAAGACGGCCGTGCTGCGTATTTCTAATTTAGTAACAAGTTTGTTATAAAACAAGTTTTAAGATAGGAGAAGAAAAATTTCTTTGGTTGCATTACTCGTACTACAAATCATATTCCGCCAGCCACTTCCTCAGCGTGGTCAAATCCTTCTTCACAGCCTCAGAAAATGCTTCTTTACTGATGCTAAGCTTCCGTGCACCATCTTCAGCCCCACCCAGGGGATATTCGCAATGCAGGCTTAGCGGGCCGTTGATATTGTATTGCTTCAGCAGGCTGAAGTATTTCTTAAAATCAACCATGCCCTCGCCCAGCGGTACGCTTTTCACCTGCCATTTGCCATCTTTTTTATCCCAGTAAAAATCTTTTACATTAATGGTTTTTGAATAAGCTTTAAGCAGATCGAGTGTAACCGGCCATGTGTCGGCACCTTCGGTAGTGGCATGGCGCACATCGTACTGGCAGCCGATATAGTTAGGATCAAGCCCTTCCAAACTCAGCCATAAATCCCATTGCGAGGCACCAAACAAATCGCCCGAATGATTTTGGTAGCCACCATGCATCCCGTATTTTTTGTTGATGGCCGCCAAACCAACCAATTGCTTATAAATAGCCTTAATATTGGCTTGAACACTCAGGGCTTTATCATAATTAAACCAGGCGGTGCGGTAATATTTTATACCTAATGCCGAGGCCGCTTTTAAAATAGGCTCCGTATCCTTTTCATCGGCAGCTTTGATATTGGTTACTATCGAATATACCTTGAGTCCTGCCTTTTCAATGGCCTCAACAGCTTTGGGCAGGTCGTCGGTAACACGCTCCGGCGATACATGGCCATCAGGTCGTACCGTAAGATCCACACCATCAAAACCCAGTTGAGCTGCAAGCGTAGCCATATCAGTATAGTTAAGCCAGTGCAGATGCTTGGAAAATATGCTCACTTTTATTTTTTCGGTTGCTGCCGGATAAACACCATTAATATCTTCGGGTAAAGCTAATGGCTTAGCTAAGGCACCTAAGCCAAAAGGCAAACCTGCGGCAGCCAAAGCTGTAGTTGCAATAAATTTTTTGCGACTGATATTTTCCATAAGGGCGTTAAAATTGGTAATGCAATATGCTATTTTTTGCTGTGATTATTTGCCGTTTTTTGCTCACCTTTAGCCAAACCTTTTATCATGATACTATTCTGGTACAGCGTAATACTGTTTGTAATCACTATAGCGCTAAACTTTTATCTGCTTATCGGTTTTAAGCAAATTAAGCAGGTAAGCCGACAACCTTTAAGCGATAATCCCCCTCCCCTGGCTATTATTATTGCGGTGCGCAACGAGGAAGAAGACCTTGAAAAAGCACTTCAAAGCCTCTGTCATATCAACTACCCCAACCATCGTCTAATCGTAGTTAACGACAGATCGACCGACCGTACCGGCGAAATTCTTGAACAGTTTAGTCTCCGCTATCCTCATATTCAAATAACAACCATCAATACCTTACCCGAAGGTTGGCTGGGCAAAAACAACGCCTTATACCAGGGCTACCTGAGCAGCACCGAAGAGTGGATGCTTTTTGCGGATGCCGATATCGTTTTTCATCCCGATGCTATCAACAAGGCAGTAAGCTACGCGGCCAGGCAACAGCTTGATCATTTAACCATACTCCCCGAACTGGTGTCGCGCTCGGCAATTTTAAACAGCGTGTTTGCCACCCTAAGCGTCATGCTCATGACGGCAATGAAACCCTGGGAAGCCAAAAATCCAAAATCAAAAGCAGCATCGGGCATCGGCGCTTTTAATCTGGTAAGGCGCACGGCTTACGAAAAAATTGGCACCCATGTCCGCATTAAACTGCGCCCCGATGATGACCTGCAGCTTGGCAAAATGATGAAAAGCGAGGGCATGCGGCAGGATGTTTTGGCAGGGCACGGCACGGTTTGCCTGGAGTGGTACAAAAACCTTGGCGAACTGGCCGGGGGCATTAAAAAAAACTCATTCGCGATAGCTAATTACAATATTGCCAAAGCCATTGCCAATGTAATAAGTATGCTGCTAACGGTTGCCTTACCAATGCCCCTGATGTTTATTTTCGGCACTGCCGAAATACGGGTAATGGCGGCCATCATGCTGTTGTTTCACATTGTTTATATGATACTTGTACCGCCCAATAAATGGTGGTATGCATTCATGATTCCCTTTACCGGTGCATTTTTAGGCTGGAATTATTTGAAAGCGACAGTGATAACTGTAGCACAGGGGGGTATATATTGGCGGGATAGCTTTTATTCGTTGAAGATGCTGAAGGAGGAATAGATTCTGAATCAGAATTTTCAGAATTTAAGAATGAACAGAATGCTTTTTACTGAGAATACATTCTGAAATCCGGTTTGAACAATGAGGCTATTCTGAAAATTCTATAATTCTGTAAATTCTGATTCAGACAGACATAAAACCCTTATCAATCCAGCCCCAGGTACTCTTTCTGATGCACCTCTATCGAGCCTGAAATATTATCGTGATTCAAAAATATCACGATGTGAAAAAAGTCGTTATCAAAAAAGAAAATATCGTTTTTGGCGTCGGATCCATGCATCTTCATGGTAAGGCCCGAGTGTTTGGCCTGGGCTATTAAATTTAAAATATGGGCCGATGTAACGGTAGTATAAGTAACCGTACGCAGCATAGTGCCACTGGGCAACCTGTCGCCCATGCCTATCACTATGGTTTCTTCCTTATTATCCGGGCCTATTTTATTAAGATGTTCTATGCTGTGGCCATCTACCTCCTGCAGGTATTGCCGCTTAAACTTTTTGCCTAACGTAAGATAGTTATGTGCCTCGGCATTGGAAAGGTTGGCTACGTTGGCCAAATCATTAATGGTTATGCTTTGGGCAAATACCGTGGTGCAGCAAAACAACAATAAGGTAATTAACAGGGCTCTCTTCATATTTAACTAACCAAAGATAGTTTTTGTTCATCATTTAAAATAGTCGCCGGGGTGATAGGTTTGTTGCGCGTGTTTTAACACATCCTTTTTATAAAACAGCACATCTTTAAATTTACCGTCAATAATCCCCTGCGCCTGATCGGTAAAGTTTTTTGATGAGGGATTGAAAGAACTCCCCCCTGTTATGATACTTTTGGCTTTAAGGTGTGTACCAAATTCCACAACAGCGATAAAACTATTGCCCGAATATCCATAGCGCTTGCTGGTGTTTACGGTACGACTTTGGAACGATGGCAGCTGTCCGAAGCCGGATCCGGTTAAACCAACTGGGATACTTGGCTTATTATCATCAAAGGTAATGCCATCATCCGGGCGTTGGTAGCGGTTCATATCGCCCCATTCCACATTCCAGGTACCGAAACGGCTTTTCAGGTTAATGAGCACATCACTTAAATAACCTAATTGCTGCGCCGGACTTAGCGTTTTTACCAACGTTTGAAAACGACGGGTAATAAAGGTACTTCCCTGGTCGGTTTGCGGTGGCGGCAGGGCTTTCATCATGAGGGTTCCCCATTCAATAGCCAACGCGCTGGCTACCGAATGTATGGCGGTGCGCTTGTCCCACTCTTTCAGTAGCTTTACCGGTTCGGCAAGTTTTTGTTTAACCGAGTCGGGCGCATTTTCGTAAGCGCTGAACAGCGAGGGCAATAAATCATCAAATGCCGCCAGGTAATGATCATAGCCTTTGGCAATCAAACCGTCCATCGACAGTTTTTTGGCATCCTTTAGTATTTTAATAGCAGTTACAGCCCGATAATTTTCGCCATCGGGTGCCATATAAACCGGGTATTTATTTTTATCCGGACTTGAGGCGCCCGAAGCAGTAAAAGGTGTAGAATTACAATTCTGGATCCAACCGCTGGCGGGATTGGTAACGGTGATAATTTCGTTTAGCTTATGCACGCCCAGCCATTCGGTAGCCGATGTGCTGCCATCAACGGGCAGGCTCCAATTATATTTAGGGTTACGTTTTGGGATGTAGTTGCCGTACCAAAAAATGGTATTACCCTTATCATCTGCATAAACCGTACTATTGGTAGCGTTTGACACCAGGCTCATGGCTTTTTTATATTGCGCAAGGTTATTGGCTTTTGTAATTAACCACGATTCGAGCAGGGCATTGTACGACCGGTTGTTGGCTTTAAGCGCAAGCCATTTACCGTCGCGACTGCCCATTACCGGGCCGTGGTGGGTATAATAACCGGTGATGTTACGCTGCTCTGTTTGCCCACCGTTTTTTACGTTAAACACCAGTTTGCGCGTAGCAACCGGTTTTAGCTTACCATCATATTCGTAATACCATTTACCGTCCTTTTTGATCACCTTTTCGGCGTAGAGATCGGCCACATCAGCGTAGGCGCTGGTATGCATCCAGCCGCAATGCTCATTAAAACCCTGGTATATAAAAAACTGCCCCCAGGTAACTGCCCCATAGGCATTAAGCCCTTCATTACTTACCAGCTGCACCTCGCTGCGGAAATAAAATGGTACATGCGGATTGATATACAGCAAAGCATGCCCCGATGCCGAACGGGACGGCGCTATAGCAAAACCATTAGAGCCGGTTTCGCGCTCATTCACCATATCATAAACCGGCTTTCGCTCATCGTTTAAAGCTCCCAGTTTTTCAGGATCAGTACTGTAAAAAGCCTTGGTTTCGGCCAGTTTAATCCCGCCTGTTTCGGTTGCGGCTACGCTGCCATCAGTAAACATCAGCGCATACCAGGGCTCAAAATGTTTAAACACTTTGGGTTTTACTTCGGGATGTTTGTACAGGTAATAATTGATCCCATCGGCAAAGGCATCCATTAGTTTTTTAAACCATGGGGCACTATTACGATAATCTTTGATAGCGTCGGCACTATCGGCAATCAATTGCAGCTGTAGATCGGTATACAAATTGGCTTCGCCGTCAACTTCGGCTTGTTTGCCTAACTGGTATAAATAATTGCGTTCGATGCCTTTAAAGTTATCTTCGCATTGGGTGTACATCAAACCAAAAACTACGGCCGCATCTGTTTTTCCATAAATGTGAGGAACTCCCCAGTTATCGCGAATTACCGTAACTGTTTTTGCAAGCGCTTCCGACCTTTTTATTGCTTGTTGGTTAATATTTGGGGCGAAAACAAACACATGAAGAAACATTAAACCAATAAATAAAATCACTTTCATCGTAACAGGAATTTTACCAAACAAATTATCCATTAAATTGTGATAAAAACGGCCTCTTTTAAAGATTTTGAAGTAAATTTGCCGAATAATTCACAATAATTACAGCCCACCTCCGTTTTTATTCAAATATTTACAATCGGGGTTTTTAAAGGTAATTATTTACACTATTCTGCTAAAACGGTATAGTAAATGTAGCAATGACATTCAATACCGGTGCCAACCGGTTCATGAATAAAGAACTTGGGTATACATGTAACATGATATCTGAGATTTAGTTGATTCAATATCATTTGAGACGTGATATTGTGTGCGTTCCGGGGTGAGATACGGAACGCATTTTTTTTTTGGTTGGTCATTAGATCATTTGCTTCGCGTCATTGAGTCATTTTACTTGCATCATTGGTTTCATTGATAATTGCCTCAGCAGCACAAAACAAATGACTTAATAATACATGGCAAAATGACCTAATGACCGTGCAGCAAAATGACCTAATGACTCAATGACGAAAGCGAATGACGCGCAGCAAATGAAGGCCACTGCGTTTGGTATGCAGCCATAACCAGCAGCACCATTCGATTGTAGGTTTCCAGGCCGCGGGGTTGATTGTTAGCTTTCAGAAAATTATCGTAAAAAATACTGCTTACAGCGCCTAATTTGTTTTGGTAGGCACGCCAGTAGTCGCGTTCAATTTTATAATCGTTGCGTACATCTTTGTTTAGCAGGGCTTTAAGCTCTTTATGAGCGATAGTGTCCCTCCCGGCAAGCGAGTACATAAACTCCTGTACCGCAAGGTGGTAGGCTGAGTAGCGCAACAACCTGTCAAGCGAGTGGGTTGCAACAACAAAGCCGGCATAATCGGCTTCATCTTCGGCACCGTAACCCATCTGGTGCGACATTTCGTGGCAAACCACAAAAGGCCTGTTAAAAACCGGCATCTGGTAATTTACCTGCGCTTCGGAAGTAAAAGGATTATAATAGCCCGATGTGCCTATGTAGTTAAGCAGGGGTGTAAGAATGGATGGTTTTATATCAGGATCATAGGCTCTGAAATTGAGCGAATCTTTACTAAGTGTACGGATAGTGTGGCGGGCAATATTATAAATGTTCGTATTGCTCTGGGCCAGATCGGCATGGGTTACGCGCGAGCGGGTTGCATTAACGCTATCTATCAGGATATGGGTAACAGCTTTCAAATCGGCGGTGGTAAATGAGGTATCCTGCAGATTAAGCCTTATAGCAGCCGGCTGCCTGAAGTAATTCATCCCCCAAAAAAGATAAAAAGCCAGTATTGCCGACTGTACACCTATTATCAATCCTAAAAAAAATCTACCCGCTATTTTAAACCGCTTTTTAAAAATCAATACAATTAAACGTATAAAAGCATAAATGAGGTAAATAACTACCGAGATATATAACACATCGCCTACACTAAACGGAAAGATATTCAACACCGGGTGGACAACCCGGCAAATAACAATATAAAAACCATTGGCATAATAGCGTTCTACTGCAGCCGGATGCCCGGCCAGCAGCATCAACAAAAAAATGGCTAAAGCTAAAAGTGCGATAACTATTACTTTTTTTAATACAGGTTTATTATTGTTTTTAGGGCGATGCATGAATGAGGTAAATATAATGTGTCTGAATCAGAATTTTCAGAATTTAAGAATTAACAGAATGGATGAGAGGAAATTTCAGATTTTTGCCCTCCCGGCGGTCGTGTCTTCACGACCGCATACTTGTGTTTTGTCTGAACTCGAATTTGGGGGAATTATTAGAATTTTTAGAATTTGCTCAGCATTCTGCCTATTCCTTAATTCCCCCAAATTCGAGTTCAGACAAAATCCCCTTATCCCCCCAAATCCGGGTTCAGACAAACATTCTGCTAATTCTCAAATTCTGTAAATTCTGATTCAGACAGACAACAAAAAAAGGCCCCGTTGCCGGGGCCTTTTCAATAAGATTTGAGGTTAGTAAATCTCCTTATTTTACCGAAACCGGTACTACAATCTTATCCCAAAACATGCAAAAGCTTTTTGAATCAACTGTATAAGTTAAACGTTCGTGCATTGGCGCGGCTTTGGTTTTAACGGTTACGCGCAGGGCATCTTCTTTATCATCATATTTAAAGGCGCCCCATTGTTTAGCTACTTTATTAAAAATCACTGTCCAGGTTCCGTTTTCTTCCGGAATCAGGAAAAAGCCGTAAGTACCGGCAGCCAGTGGTTTGCCTTCAACTTTAATAGCTTTAGTGGTGGTAAAAGTGGTGGCTTCGTTAGCGCCTGCACGCCATACTTTACCATAAGCTTCCAGTCCGCCCCAAATTTTACGGCCTTTAACCGATGGGCTGCCGTAGTTAATGGTAATGGTTGAACCTGCCGCGGTACCGCTTACGCTGTCGCGTGGACTGGCCATAGGTTTTTGCTGGGCAAAAGTAAAGCTCGACACTAACAAGGCAAATGCAAACAGAAATGCCGCCTTAAGCTGGAATGATTTTTTCATAAGATTTCTCATAATTTATTTACGATAAAGATAAACTGAATTTTGGTTTAATAACAACAAATACATCAAATACCCCTTTGAGGTGATTTTAACACATAAAACACTTAAAATAACCTATATAAAACGAAAACCAACGCAATATTAAATTGTTAACGTATATAGAAAAATCACATTGCAGTTAGGAATACACCGGCGGGATTCATAGCCCAAAGGTTAAACAATTGTTGTGGTTTTTTTACCCTGCCCACCGTGGCAGGGTTTTTTATTTTATTCTACTTTATAGGTAGATACGCTGCGGCCAACATTGCCGGCGGCATCAATTCCCTCAATTACCACCCGGTATGTTCCTTTGGTATCGGCATTAAAAAAATCAAACCCGGCCATGCCATCGTTTCCGGTAGTTACATCCGGATTCCAGTAAACGGTACCCCGGTTATCCGGTTTATTGTTGATGCTCCCGGTACTTTCATAAACGGGCGCATAAAATGTGCGTGCTTTATAAAAACCTTTCGCTGTAAAATAAAGTAAACCCGGCGCGGGTGCGCTGTTAACAGCAATTGGCGCCGCATTTTTGCGGGTTTTCAGTATCAATACACCGTTAGCTCCTCTTATACCATATATTGATGCATCGGCAGTTTTTAAAACGCTTACACTTTCAATATCGGTAGCGCTGTAATTATCAACACTGGTGCCCTGCGGCAAAGCTACATCATCCATAATAATAAGCATCGGGCCGCCCTGCATCGAGGCATTTACCTTATCAGCAAGATATGGCACCCCTTGCCTTATCACTACGCCGTTTAAACGCCCCTGCAAACCTGTAGAGAGCGTTGTCTGATCGTGCAGACCTGTATTTTTCACATTAAAAGCTGCCTGATCGGTAACAACAGTTCTATTTACTTTTGCTGCGATGCTTGCCGATCTCCGGCTGATATCGGCAAAATAAACAGGTTGCGTTCCGGTATTATTCTGCTCAATTTGCGGCTTTAGTACTCCGCCCGGCTCGATGGCGGCTACCGGCGCGGCGTCGGTGATTGTGATCTGGGTATTACTTTTTCCGGCTGCAGTTTTTGCCTGGATAATAAATCTCGTTTTATCATCGTAAACCAGGTTTGCAAAGGTAAACTTGCCATCATGACCGGTAACCTGCGTTAACATGTTACCGCCGGCCTGTGGCATGAGTGTTACTGTTCCGCCATCCACCGGCTCGCCTTTTAATGTTTTTACCTGGCCCGAAATATCAAAGCTGCCTTCGGCCTTGTAAGTGGTAGTAGTTTGCGCATCACTCAGCAACTGCTTCCATTCAAACCGGCGGTAGCCTTGCGTTAGCATCAGTACATCAAGGTTACTACGGGTATCGGCATTAACATTGGTAAAATAGTAGTTGGGTTGTTCAACCTGCCCCCTCAGTTCGGATGTGAGCAACAGGTTTGACAGTATGGTGGTTTCTGCATCTTCATTCACCTTGCTACCGGCTATAACCACTGCCGACAGATAGCTACTTACCGGCATGCCATCTTTATTTTTGGTATTGATGCTGATATGCACTTTTCCGCGGGTTGCGTAAACCGGTTTATCATTGAGGGCTACAATATTAAGCAGATCAGGATTTTGAATAAATGCGAGTCGTTCGTTAAGCGGTTCGCCTTGTGCCGAGAACAGGGTTATCTGTACAATACCGGTTTTGAATTCCTTTTTGTTCAGATTAAGATCCAGCACCTGGTTATCAAGCACTGTTTTCACCGTCCGGATGGATCCGCCCGAGTAAATAACAATACCTATTTCTTTGTTTTTATTTTTAAGATAGTAGGGCTTATTAGCATTTATTTCGATGGCCAGTTTATCCGGATTGTCATTGTTAACGGTAAGCGTCATTCCTTCGTTATCGGGCTTGGGCAAATCTACTGTCGCCTTGCTGCCATCGGCATAAGTTAAATTGGCTTTGTAGGTTTTACCTGCTTCGGGGGTAATGAACAGCAGGCCCATGCCCAGGTGTTTTGTTTCAAACTTTACGACTTCGGTATTGGCATTATCAACTATAACGCCTTTAACGTTTATACCCATACCGCTTGCACCTACGGCCTTAAAAGCCAGTTTGGCCGGCACATCATTTACCCAGTTTCCTCCCTCGGCAAAAAAACTGATGGCGGGTTTACCGGCTACAACAGCATCCGGCTTTTTAAAACCGGCTATCAGCAGATTATTAACAACAATGTATTGATTAAAAAAATTGGTTTGCCCGTTATTCAGCATCCACCTGGTATAAGCCCTTACGCGGTAAACCCCGGTTGGTGCGGCACCATCCAGGCTGAAATCGCCCTTCGCCAAACCATTTACCAGTTGAAGCGAAAGCGTTTGCAGCAGCGAGTCCTGCGGATCAATCAGATCAACATGTAACAAGCCGCTTAATTTAGATAGTTCACGCTGTTCGCCCAGGGTAACATAAGCCTTAAAGTAAACAGTATCGCCCGGACTATAGGATAACCTGTCTAAATGCAGATAGGCTTTTTCAATGGCTCTCTCGGCGGATAAGGTTTGCAGGCGCTGTACAGCTCCATCCAACGATGTAACAGACCGGGAGGTTTGCGAAAAAACAGGTGCACAAAGGCAAATAGCGCATAGCAATGCCAGGACTGACTTTTTCATGGGCAGGAATGCTAAAGGGTTTAAATTAGGTTATAATTGGCACATAAATATAACCTTTTATTATTAAAAAACAACTGATAATTAATCAATTACAACCATTAAACCCGATTAAGGCGCCTATCGCGTCAGTTCCGCGTTCTGCTTCATTTCTTCCCAGTACAGTGTTTCAAGATATATGCCGTTTTGGATAGCTACGCGGGCGCGTATTTTTTCCAGCTCGGTCCTGATCTCATCATCGTTAAGCATCCCGCTTAACGAGTGGTAATAAATAGCGTAACCGGTTTTACTGTTTACGCATTTATAATGTTTATCCCCGGCGTTCATGATACATAAGCTATAAAATGATAATAGCACCGGTCGGGATATTGTTTCAATTAAACTTAAACTTTACAATAATTTCTTTTCAATACCATTACATTTCCCGTAGCTTTAAATCAATTACTTATATCATAAAGCTGGGATAAGTCAACGCTTTTTTTACATTGCCTTAACCATTGTTAACATTAACTTAACACAACACATCGTTTTAATGGTTACTTTTACGCACTGAACAATTTATAGAAACATAGTTTAAAGTCCGCTTAGTATAACTACTGTAAATTTACGACTGATAAAACAGATCAATGAAGAGCTCAAACTCAAAATCGATATTCCCAAGTTCAAACCAGCTTTTTTACGATTTATTTAACGATGCTACGGCAAACGTTACCGAAATGGCCCGTTTGCTTGATGAAGCAGTTAACGCGTCAACATCGTACGAGCAAAAATTCAATTTTGCTCATATTGATAAGCTGAAATTTAAAAGCTACGAAATTACCCACAGGGTTTTTAATGAATCGGGCAGGATGCTGATCTCGCCATTTGGCCGCAAGGATATGTGCGACCTGGCTTCGGCAATTGATGATGTTGCCGATAGGATTACTATGGCCGCGCGACGTATTAACCTGTACAATGTACCGGCTATCACACAGCCTATCATTAACCTGGCCGGCCTCATCCTTAAAACCAGCACCGAGCTTGAAAAAGCGGTAAACATGATGAATGAGCTGAGCCGATCGGCCGAAATTTTTGATATCTGCGCAAATATCAAGCGTATTGAAGCCGATGCAGACCGTGTTTACAACACCGCTTTTGCCGATTTATTGGCCAACCAAACAGATGCGATCGAGTTAATTAAATACACCGACGTATTTGTGGCCATGGAAACGGCTACAGATGCCTGCGAGGATGCTACTTTAATTATTGAAAGTATTTTGATTAAGATGGGTTAATTGCCCTGATCATATAAATAAAAAAAGCGATGAGTGATCATCGCTTTTTTGTTTGATGCAGACCTCTCGCCGGGTTTACTCACCCCGACATCGCTGCGCTTGTAACACTTCTCTACGCTGCGCGTAAAGAAGGGACTTTTTTGTTTTTTATGTTCCTACCCTCTTTGCGGCTTGCCGGAGAGAGGGTGGTCCAGCGAAGCGTAGACCAGGTGAGTAACTCTACGCCTTACTTTCCTCTATCCTGCCCCGGCCCGTTATCGCCTCCGTTATTATCACGGTTTTCGTCACCTTTCTCTCTATCCTTTTTAAACTCAAGCTTACCAAATTTATAGCTCAAGCTAATGCCAAAAGATTGTACTGGTACCAACCGCTCGTTAGTTGCATAAAAGTTACTGCCGAAGGTTGATGAGCTCTGGCTAACATATTTGGCGAACGGATTGGTAGCCGTTAAGCCAATACTTGCCTTTTTATCCCAAAACATTTTGCGCATGGCAAAGTTGTAAAACACAAATTTGGGATTGGTACCCTGAATACCCTTTTGCGATGAATTGTAGTTGCCAAAAAATTCGGCACTTAAATCATGACCAAAGCTGTATTGCGCGTTCAGGTTGATACGATAAGCGAAAGCGTTTACAGTGGCAAAACCCGGATTGGTTGAACGCCTGTTACTGAAGATCATATTGGTACGCACACTTAACTTACTGGTAAGCGGCACAGATGCGTAAATATTGATACCCTCCCTGTCTTCCGAACCAATGTTGTAGCGCTGGTTAAATGATACGCCTTTGTATACCCTATTGTTTACCATTAACGAATCATAATAAGTTGTAAGCTGCTGGATATCATCTGTATTGTGGCGATAAAAGGCAGCGATATTGATATTAGCCCCTTTATCAAACGATTTATTGTAACCCAACTCAAAATTATCCCCTTTTTCGGGTTTAAGATTGGGGTTACCGGTATTGATATTATGCGGATCGCTGATGTTAAGGAATGGGTTTAAATCGCCGTAATCAGGTCGCTCAATGCGGCGGCTGTAGCTTAATTTAACCGATTGCGAACCGTTGCTGCCAAACTTATGCGAAAACACCAGCGATGGCACCAGGATATTATAGTTGGGGATATTCACACCTTTAAAATCGGCTTTGGTAGTGGTGTACTCATCCCTTAAACCACCTTTTACATCTAAAAAATTATTAAATAACGATGCGGATGCCGAAAGATAGTACGCGTATATTTTACGGTTGTAAGTAAAGCCATAAGTTTGATCAGGATCGAGGTTTAGGCTCCCATCAGTTGCCAGCGTATCGGTTACTACGTTATTATTAATGTGATTAAAATCAAGCTTACCGCCGGTTTCAATAGTTACTTTTTTGCTTAGCGGATGGGTGTAATCGATAGAGATATTAGTTTCACGATCTTTACCCGGGTTATTGTTGGAGATTCCTGTAGATGGTTTTACACCGTTCAGGTAATCCTGCACCTGCGATGAGCTGAAACTGTTGTTACCAAAGCTTTCGGTATAAAGGATATCCAGCTCCTGCCCTTCCTTATCAAATGTTTTTTTGTATGCTAAACTCACATCAGTTGAGCGGCCGTTAAACTTACTGCTTGAGTTACGGATATCGGCAGTATCAGAAATAAACGCGCCCGAGGCCGAAACTATCCTTGAATCCTCATTAGTGATACCATTGCCGTGGTTACCAAAATGGTTAAAACCCACACCGGCGGTAAGGTTATCATGTTTGCTGATGTCCCAGTTAAAATTAATGCCCGATTCGTAACCGTTACGCTTAAAGTTATTTGAACCCTGCTGAAAAAATGTGGTTTGGTTGTCGCTCCCATCAGTAGATACCCGGTTACGGGTATAAGGCGCGTTGGTATTGATTTGGGCGTTGCCGCTAAAAAATGCGTTCACCCCAAAGTTACCTTTACGGGCATTTAAGTTGAACGAACCATTTTCGCGGCGGGTACCTGCCGATAAGTTAAACGAGCCATTGATACCCTGTACCTTACTATCCTTCAAAATAATATTCACAATACCACCTGTACCTGCAGCATCATACTTAGCCCCCGGACTGGTAATTACTTCAATACTTTTGATCTGGCTTGCCGGGATGCTGGCCAAAGCATCGGCCAGGCTCGCGCCGAAAATACTTGATGGTTTACCATTAATCAGGAAACGGATATTGGCATTACCCTGTAACTCTACGTTACCATCAATATCAACAGTAATTTGGGGTACTTTTTTCAATACGTCGATAGCTACACCGCCTTGCGCGCTCAGGTCATTTTGCGGGTTATACACCATTTTATCAATCCGGTTTTCAACCGTTGGTACCTTGGCGGTTATGGTTACGCCTTTAAGCTCGTTGGCTGTAGGCGCAAGTTTAATCTCGCCCAGGGTTAATACGGCACCATCTTTCACAATTACATGTTCGATGATGGCTTTCTGGTAGCCTAAAAACTCGGCGGTTACTTTGTATTCTCCGGCGGGGATATTGCCAATACTGAAATTTCCTTTCGGATCGGTACTGATACCATTAAAAGGCGAAGTAGCACCTTGTTTAAATAAGGATACGGTAGCATAATCAACCGGAAGTTTGGTAGTGGCATCGGTAACTTTGCCGGTTATTTTCCCCTTTGCTCCGGGGGCGGTTTGGGCATGTGTGGTGGTTATAAAAATAAGTGAAAATAGTATAACAAAAACAGACTTCATTATATAGTTGTGCATAGTTTAACCACAAATATGCTATGAAAGATTGGATTAAAACTGGATTTACCCCTATTGAAGTGTATTTGTTACAATATGATTTTACCACGTATATATAGTTGTTACATTGTATATAAGCCTGTTACATAAAAATTAGAATATCAATACAATTGTACCCCCAATGATGAGCAATGCCCCTATTGAATTTTTGAGGGTAAGCGGTTCGCCCAAAAACAAAACCGACAAGGCGATAGCCAGTGCAACGCTCAGTTTATCAACCGGGGCCACCTGCGTTACTTTACCTAATTGCAATGCACGGAAATAGCAGATCCACGAAAGGCCGGTGGCTAAGCCGGATAAAACAAGGAATGTCCAGTTGGTTTTGGTAAGGCTGCCGATACCGTTATGCCCACCTTTAAAAAGGGCAATGGCCCAGGCCAGTATAAGTATAATGACTGTTCGGATAGCTGTTGCCAGATCGGTATCAACTCCTTTAATACCTATTTTGGCAAAAATGGCTGTAAGCGCTGCAAAGAGCGCCGATAGTAATGCGTAGATCCACCACATAATATTTGATTTTGATATTTAACTTGCAACAAGTTAACAGCAAATTTGATGAGCTATTTTGGAGTAAATCTGAAAAATCCAAAATGTATACAAATTACCCATATACCTTTAGCTTAAAAAAGTTTTGAAAATACTTATTGTTGAAGATGAAGAAGGCCTGCGCGAAAGTATAGAAGAGTACTTTGCCGATGCCGGCAATATTTGCGAAACCGTAGCAACCTACCAGGCCGCCCTGGCCAAAATACAACTTTACCGATATGATTGTATCCTGCTGGACATTACCCTGCCGGGGGGTAGTGGCATCGACATATTAAAAGCTCTCAAAGCCAATAACTTTCCGGATGGCGTATTAATTATTTCAGCTAAAAATTCGCTTGATGACCGCCTGCAGGGCCTGGACCTTGGTGCCGACGATTACCTCGTGAAACCTTTTCATCTTTCGGAGTTAAAGGCCAGGGTATCGGCCATTGTGCGGCGCAAAATGTTTAATGGCAGCAATGTGCTTAACTTTAATGAGTTGAGTATCGATTTGATGGCTAAAACAGTAACCGTTAATGGCACCCCGGTAAAATTTACCCGTAAAGAGCTTTCATTACTGATTTACTTTATCAGCAATAAAGGCAAGGTGATCTCTAAAAACGCCATTGCCGAGCATTTATGGGGCGATGGTATTGACATGGCCAATAACTTTGATTTTATTTACTCGCACATTAAAAATGTTCGCAAAAAAATAATGGAGGCGGGCGGCAAGGATTATATTTATGCCGCTTATGGCATGGGCTATAAATTTGCCGATCAATAAATGAAACTCTCCGAAAGGTACAACCGGGTAAACCTGATTGCCACCGTAGTTATCATGCTGATAACCGGGGCTATTTATTATCAGGCTATCAGCCTAATCCTTACGGACCAGAAAGACAAATCGTTAGAAGTTGAAGAACAGGAAATATTTGATTATGTAAAGCTCAATCATCGCCTGCCGCAGGTTTTTGAATCAAAAGACCAGCAGATCAGCTTTACTTCGGCCGAGCCTAATTCTGTAAAACGTGAATTTATCAATACAGGGTATTACCGCGAAAAAGACGAGCCCGAATCGGGCCGGGGGCTTATCAGTTCGGTAAACGTGAACGGCAGGTTTTATAAAATTGAAATAGTTGAATCGAAGGTTGAAACCGAGGATCTGATCCAAATCATTTTCGGCATTACTATCGGCGTTATCCTCTTATTACTATTGGTTTTACTCATTACCAACCGACTTATTTTAAGCAGGCTCTGGCAGCCTTTCCACAGCATTCTGGGCGAGCTGAAACAATTTAAAGTTACCGATAACAGCGACATCGCCCCACTCAATACCCGGATAGATGAGTTTAACGACCTGCACCAGGAGGTAACCGCCATGGCCGAACGCGTAAAACGCGATTATAAAGACCTAAAAACTTTTACCGAAAACGCATCGCACGAGCTGCTTACCCCTATCGCGGTAATAAACTCTAAACTGGATACCCTGATCCAGACAGAAAATTTTAGTCAGCAGCAAAGTAAACTTTTGGGCGATTTGTATGGGGCCGTTTCCCGCCTTACAAGGCTTAACCAATCTTTATTATTATTGGTGAAGATTGAGAACAAGCTGCTCACCGATCAGCAAAGCATCAACCTCAAAGAATTGATTGAAGAACTATTATACCAGTTAGAGGATATTTTCGGCGATAAGATGATCACCATTTCAGCCTCGCTTCAGGATAAGGAAATTACGGCCAGCCGGTACCTTGTTGACATTTTGCTCAATAACCTTATCATTAACGCTGTGAGGCACAACCACGAAGATGGAGAGATTATCATAAACCTTACAGAAGATAGCCTGAGCGTAAAAAACACCGGCGAAAATACCTCTTTGGATAATGAGCGAATTTTTACCCGTTTTCATAAATCATCCACCTCTGAAGGCAGCGGGCTTGGGCTTACCATTTCCAAACAGATTTGCGAAAGTTTAGGTTATGAACTGGTTTACAGTTACGAAGCGCCTCATCATAGCTTCATGGTTAGGTTTTAAAGTTGATAGGAGTCTCCCGCTTGCAAATCAAGCGCGCTGAGCAAGGTCGCTTATTCTACGGGAAACGCATGTGATGCATCTCTACACGAAAACCCTTATTTTTAAATAACTGCCAGTTGGCCATACCAATTTTTTCCAGAATTATGCTTTAGCTTAGCTATTATTTAACACAATACACATTATTTTGAATACCCTTATCAAATGGTTTTGCTGCTTGGCGCTCTGGTTATACAGCTTTGTAACACAGGCGCAAACCTATAATCTTGATCATTACCTGGAGCTGGCCAAAAGCAACAGTCCGCTGTTGAAAGATCTGCAAAACCAAATAGCTTCGGGGCAGTTGGATAGCATGCGGATTAAGGCGGGTTACCGGCCGCAGGTAAGCGCCAACAGTACCGGTTTATACGCACCTGTAGCCAGAGGCTACGGCTATGCCCCCGCTATTACCAACGAGCATACTTTAGCCGCATTAATGGGCGTTAACCAATCGCTGGATAGCAAAAAAAATATTGCCGCGCAGATTGATGCCGTCAAATTACAATCGCAAACCGTTAGCAATACAGCAAAGATCTCCGAGCAGGATTTGAAAAAGGCTGTCACCGCGCAATACATAGCCGCTTACGGTAGCCTGCAACAGGTAAAGTTTAACCAGGATGTGATTGCCCTGCTTAACCGGGAAGAAAGCCTGCTAAAAAAACTCACCCGTACCAACGTTTACCGCCAAAGCGATTATCTTACTTTTTTAGTAACGCTTAAGCAGCAGGAGCTTACCCTGTCGCAGGCCCGGCTTCAATATAAAAACGACTATACTACGCTTAACTATCTAACCGGTATTACCGATACCAGCTATGTAGAGCTGCTCGATCCCATACTGCAAAAAAAACCGTCGGTAGATGCGGCCAACAGCATTTTCTTCAGCCAGTATAAAACAGATAGTTTAAAAACAGTGAACAGCAAGGCATTGGTTGATTTTAGCTACAAGCCTAAAATAAACCTGCTGGCCGATGGTGGCTACAACTCCGACTTTTTAAGCGGACCGGCGTATAAAAACTTTGGCGTAAGTGTTGGTTTTAGTTTCACCCTGCCCTTATATGATGGCGGGCAACGCAAGATCCAATACCGCAAGCTATCTTTAGAAGAAGATACCCGCCGCACTTACAAAGCCTTTTTCGACAGGCAGTACCGGCAGCAGATTGCGCAACTGGATCAGCAGATCATCGGCAGCGAACAACTCTTAGCCCAGATAGACGAGCAAATGAAATACACCGAAAGCCTGGTAAAAGTTGATACCCAACTGATGCAAACCGGCGATGTACGTGTGGCCGATCTTGTACTGGCTATCAATAACTATCTTGCCATCAAAAACCTTAAAACGCAAACCAACATCAACAGGCTGCAACTCATCAATCAGCTAAACTACTGGAATAAATAACTATGAAAGCCAAACATATATACCTTAGCGCCTGCATATTGGCAACCTTATACGGCTGCAAGGGCAACACCCAACCCGCCGATGATAGCGGGGGCGACGCCTCATCTGCCCAAACTCCTGTTACCGTAACCACTGTAAGCGATAGTGCTATGGTTGATTATATCGACCTGAATGCAACCTCTGTTTTTCAGCAAAAAAACATCGTAAAGGCCAATGCTAACGGGTATGTGCAAAAGGTAAATATTTTGCCGGGGCATTTTGTAAATAAAGGCGAACTGATTTTCAGCATAAAAACCAAAGAAGCCCAAAGCATAGGTAACAGCATTAACGTGCTGGATACCACTTTCAAATTTTCGGGTATTAACAAAATAAAGGCTGCCGGCAGCGGCTACGTTACCCAACTTAACCATCAGCAAGGCGATTATGTGCAGGATGGCGAACAACTGGCCGTAATAAGCGATCGCGAAAGCTTTGCGTTTGTAATGCAGGTGCCTTACGAACTTAAGGGCTATTTAAAAAACAACCCCAACGTGCAACTGATACTCCCCGGCGGCGAAAAAATCACCGGGCAAATAGCCTCGTCAATGCCCGCGGTTGATTCGCTGTCGCAAACCCAGGGCATCGTGATCCGGGTGAATGGCAACACGCCTATCCCCGAAAACCTGGTAGCTAAAGCACGCATTATCAAAACTATCAGGCCGCATACGGCATCGCTGCCAAAATCGGCCCTGTTGAGTAATGAAACGCAAACCGAGTTTTGGGTAATGAAACTCATCAACCCAACAACAGCCGTAAAAACCCCGGTAACCAAAGGCATTGAAACCGGCGACAGGGTGGAGATACTAACACCAAAATTTTCGGCAGGCGATAAAATTGTGGTAACTGGGAATTATGGATTGGCAGATACGGCTAAAGTTAAAATAAGCCCCCTCTAAATCTCCCCCAGTAGGGGAGACTTTTTGTTCGCGTTAAGAACGAGCTAATGTGGCAAAATAATTTAATAACTAATTTTCTCCGGGTATCCCACAACCGGAGCAGTATTTAAGGCCCTCCCTACCGGGGAGGGTTTGGGTGGGGCTTATATGAACCAGCGCAAAAACTATTTCATTACGCACCGCAAGCCTTTGGGACTTGTACTGGCGCTCATTATAATGGGTGGGCTGTTTGCCTATTCCAAACTACAAACTTCGCTTTTCCCCGAGATCACGTTTCCGAAGATCAAGATCATTGCTGATCAGGGTTTACAGCCTGTAAACAAAATGATGGTTACGGTCACTAAGCCGTTGGAGAACGCCATTAAGCAGGTACCCGATCTGCAATTGGTTCGCAGCACTACCAGCAGAGGCAGCTGCGAGATCTCGGCCCTTTTTAACTGGAATGCAGATATCGACCTGAGCCAGCAACGCATCCAATCCAGCATCGATCAGATCAGGAACGATCTGCCTGCCGATGTTAATATCAGCGTGGCTAAAATGAACCCTTCTATTTTGCCGGTTAGTGGTTACACCTTGGAGAGCCATAACCTTTCCCCCATCGAGTTGCGGCAACTGGCTACCTATACGGTAAAGCCATTCCTTTCGCAGGTTGATGGGGTATCCGAGGTTAGGGTTATCGGCGGTAAACTGAAAGAATACTGGCTTACGCTTGATCAGGAAAAAATGACCGCTTTGGGCCTTACGCCGGATATTATCAGCACCACGCTGGCTACCACCAATTTTGTTAAATCGGAAGGTTACCTATCTGATTATAAGCGCATGTACCTTACCGTTACCGACGCTACCATCAACGCCAAAGATCAACTGGAACAACTGGTGATTAGCAATAACCGCAAGCGCGTAGTACGCCTGGCTGATTTTGCTACCATACAGGTAAACGAAGGCATCGAATACACCCGCATCAATGCTAACGGGCACGACGGGGTTTTGATAGCAGTAATAAAACAGCCTAATGCCAACCTCATTTCGGTAAGTAATGATATGGCCGATAAAGTAGATGCGCTGAAGAAAATCCTGCCAAAAGGGGTAACCATCAGGCCATACTATATCCAGGCCGATTTTGTGAACGATTCGGTTAAAAGTGTGAGCGACAGCCTGTGGATAGGTTTGTTGCTCGCTATTATTGTAGCTATAATTTTCCTGCGCTCGGTTAAGGCAAGCGTTACCATATTGATCACTATCCCGGTAACCTTAGGCTTATCATTGCTGATACTTTACTGGCTGGGCTACACTTTCAATATCATGACTTTGGGAGCTATAGCGGCTTCAATAGGTTTAATTATCGACGATGCCATTGTAGTAGTTGAGCAGATTCACCGGGTACATGAAGAACACCCCGATGAGCTGAGCAGCCATTTGGTGCGCAAAGCTATCGACTACCTGTTTCCGGCTATGGTAGGTTCATCCATCAGTACTATTGTAATTTTTATTCCATTTGTGCTGATGAGCGGCGTGGCGGGGGCATACTTCAAGGTGCTTACTGACACCATGATCATTACGTTGCTTTCGTCATTTTTTATAACCTGGATAGGGCTGCCGGTAATTTACCTGCTCATCACCGGTAAGCCAAAACTGAAACAAAACACCAAAACCAAACACGAAGAGGTACACATCGTAAAGCAACAAACATGGGTAAGCTTTTTTATCCTGAGGCCTTATGTAAGCATCATTATCATTGCGGCACTTACAGCAGTTATTGTGATCGTACCATCGCTTTTAGAAACCGGCTTTCTACCCGATATGGACGAAGGCAGCGTTGTGCTCGATTATAAATCGCCTCCGGGTACATCGTTGGAAGAAACCGACCGGATGCTGAAACAGATAGAAAAGCAAATTGTAAAAGATCCGGATGTCGCTGCTTACTCGCGTCGCACCGGCACTCAAATGGGCTTCTTTATCACCGAACCTAACAGCGGTGATTACCTCATCCAACTCAAAAAAGATCGTACAAAAAGTACAGAAGAGGTAATCAGCGACCTGCGTAAAATGGTAGCCGAAACCCAGCCCGCCCTCGAGGTAGAGTTTGGCCAGGTAATAACCGATATGCTGGGCGACCTCACCACCTCGGCGGAGCCAATAGAGATCAAAGTATTTGGCGATAACCAGCAAACGCTGCAAGCCTTATCCCGCCAGATTGCCGGACTGGTTGAAAAAGTTCCAGGTACTGCCGATGTGCTACCGGGCATCATCATAGCCGGGCCAACCGTGAGCATCCAACCCCATTACAGCAAACTGGCGCAATTCGGCATTACCGCCGCCGATCTGCAAATGCAGGTACAAACAGCTTTAGAGGGAAATGTAATAGGTAGCCTGTTAGAGAAAGAACAGCTCTCCCCCATCCGCATGGTTTACCCTGGCAACCGGGTGCTTAATGTTAATGGCATCCACAACCTGCGCGTATTTCTGCCCAATGGTAAACTGATCCCGATAACCGAACTGGCCTCGGTAGAATTAAAAGAAGGCGATGCTGAAGTGAACCGCGAAAACCTGCAAAGCATGAACGTGATCAGCGCACGTTTAGAGGGAAGCGATCTGGGCACCGTGATCCCGGCTATACAGAAAACCATACAGGATCATGTAAACCTGCCAAGTGGCTATCACGTGGAATATGGCGGGGCATATGCGCAGCAACAGCAATCCTTTAAAGAATTATTGATGATTCTCATTACCGCCTGCGCTTTGGTTTTCGGGGTGATCCTGTTCCTGTTCAGACAATTCAGGATAGCCATACTTATTTTGGTGATCGGCATATTGGGGATAGCGGGCAGTTTCCTGGCCTTGTATCTTACAGCAACGCCACTTAATGTTGGCAGCTATACCGGCCTCATTATGATTGTAGGTATTATTGGAGAAAACGCCATTTTCACCTTCCTTCAATTTAAAGAAAGTGCGCTTGAAAACCATAACCAGGATATTGATGCGGCCATAACTTTCGCCATCAGCACCCGTTTGCGCCCAAAATTGATGACAGCTTTAGGAGCTATCATCGCCTTAATGCCATTGGCTTTAGGCATTGGCGCCGGGGCACAATTGCATCAACCTTTAGCCATTGCCGTTATTGGCGGTTTTTTAGCGGCATTGCCCTTATTACTTATTGTTTTACCGGCAATGCTACGTATATTGTACCGCAAAGGGTTTACAGAACACCCCAACCAATTAAATGAGCCGCAAAGGGTATAATACAGCATTTTTACAGATTCGGGATATAATTTCATGGCAATAAATAGATCCCGAAAATGAAAAAACACGTTATTGCCGCCGCATTGCTTTTTGCCGCTGCACTGCCTTTTAAACTGAGTGCACAAACTTATGTAGCCGATAAAACCATTGCCTTGCCCGGCGACGGCGGTTACGATTACCTGGCTATTGATAAGGTAAACCGTAACCTCTACATATCGCACTCAACCACGGTAAATATCATTAGCCTGGATGCCGAACAGCCTGTTGGTGTTATCGGAAACATGAAAGGTGTACATGGTATTGCTATTGTAAATAAACTTAACCGCGGTTTTATCAGCGACGGCAAGGCCAACGCTGTGGTAGTATTCGATCTGAAAACATTTAAAACCATCACAACTATTGCTCTTACCGGTGCAAACGGACCGGATGCAATTATGTATGATCCTTTTTCTGATCGGGTATTTACTTTTAACGGCGAAAGCGATAATTCATCGGTAATTAATCCATCAACCTTAAAGCAGGTTGGTACGGTAGCGCTTGGCGGCGGACCGGAGTTTGCCGTTAGCGATGGCAAAGGATTGATCTATAATAACCTTGAAGATAAAAGCAGCCTGAATGTTATCGACAGTAAAAAACTAAAGGTAATTAAAAACTACCCGCTGGCCCCTTGCAGCGGCCCCACAGGCTTAGCGCTCGATGCAGTGAACAAACGTTTGTTTACAGTTTGCCGCGAAAACAAAGGTGTAAGCGTGGTTGACATCAATACCGGTAAAGTAACCGCTACACTACCTATTGGCGCAGGTGTTGACGCAGTGGTTTATGATGCTGAAACCAAACTGATCTTCTGCTCGTGCGGCGATGGCGTTACCACCATCATCAAGCAAAAATCGGCCGATGAATACGAAGTGGTTCAATCCCTTAAAACTGCCGAGCGTGCCAAAACGATGGCTTTGGATGCTAAAACGCATAAAATTTACTTGAGCGTAGCACAATTTCAACCCGGCACACGTACAACAGTTCCAAATACTTTTGAAGTTTTGGTTTATAAACCAAATTAAATTCTATATAAAATCTGCATGAAATGTTCGTGAAGATTTTATGTATTCCTATTGTTACTAATTAAATTTTACAAAAAAATGAAGTTTTGTAGACGTTATTGGTATATTTAGCGTTTTAACCCTATATGATAAAAAAGACTGATTTTGTTTATTCCCAGGAGTCTGAACCTCATCGTATTCGTACAAAGAAGATTTTAAAGGAGTTTCCGCAACTGCGTAAGCTTATTGGTAAAAACCCAAAAACCATATGGGCCATTATTGGGCTTGTATCTTTCCAGGTAGTTTTAGCCTGGTTTGTACGCGACCAATCATGGTGGATTGTTTTCGGGGCAGCCTATCTGTTAGGTGCTTTTGCCGATCATGCCTTGTTTGTAATGATTCACGAATGCACTCACCAGTTGCTCTTTAAAAATCGTAATGCTAACCGCTGGGCATCTATGTTTGCCAATTTACCGCAAATTTTGCCAAGTGCCATTTCGTTCGAAAAATATCACATCAAACACCATGCTTTTCAGGGAGTACACGAGTTGGATGCCGATTTGCCAAACAAATGGGAAGCAAAACTGATCAGCAATTCATTTTTTGGTAAGGCCTTGTGGCTGTTACTCTTCCCGGTATTCCAATTGTTCCGTTTATCACGTTTACGCGAAATCCATCCGTTTGATAAATGGATCCTAACCAATTGGTTATTGCAGGCAGCATTTACTACCGCCATAGCTTACTTTATGGGTTGGCATGCAGTAGCATTCCTGTTACTAAGCTTCTCATTTTCGGTTGGTTTGCACCCGCTTGGCGCCCGCTGGATCCAGGAGCATTACCTTACCGTTACCGAAGAGCAGGAAACATACAGCTACTATGGCAATTTTAACGCAGTTGCCTTTAACGTAGGCTTCCATAACGAGCACCACGATTTCCCTTCTATCCCATGGAATAAGCTCCCCGAAATAAGGAAAAC
Organism: Mucilaginibacter celer; assembly: GCF_003576455.2. Classification (NCBI taxonomy): domain Bacteria; kingdom Pseudomonadati; phylum Bacteroidota; class Sphingobacteriia; order Sphingobacteriales; family Sphingobacteriaceae; genus Mucilaginibacter; species Mucilaginibacter celer. Next base: position 460,579 of record NZ_CP032869.1, on the reverse strand, counting down.
AGCGCCGGAGTACTACGATACCCTGCACTATCACACCTCATGGACCAAATTGTTTTTCCAGTTTTTGTTCGATAGGGAGATCTCGCTCTTTAACCGCATTGTGCGCAGAGACCGGGGCAAGGTAGCCTTAACAGATATATCCAAACCGGATGTTGACCTGATAAAAGCTGAAACCTCAAAACCTCAGCTTGAAGAGGTAGAAAAATAATATAAAAAGGGCCTTGCAAAGAGGCCCTTTTTCATTAACAAAAAACCTTTGCGCCTTTGCATTTTTGCGCATTTAAAAAACCACATTATTCGTATTTCTTTAATAATAAAACCCTTTGCGCCTTCGCGACTTTGCGTGCCTACAAACAGTCCAAACCAGTCTTTTTTATTTACCTTCTTGCTTCCATCCAAATAATTTACGTATTTTGCTAATAAAATTAGCAAAATGAATAACCTAAGCGTATCCGAACAATTGATAATTTTCAGTCGCTATATCGGTCAACAATTATTGATTTATAGCAATTTAAATAATCAAATCAGCATTGGTACGCTCAGCGGCGTAAAATCAGACGCCGTAGCGGTTACTGTTGATGGGGTAAACCGTTGGATACCTTTACACAATAATTTTAAACTTTGCGAAATCAGGTTACTATTGAAACCATTAAGAAAATTGACAGAAGATATAAAAACCACGGCTAATAGTCTGCCTGGCCCGGCTTTTATAACGCCATATTACCAACAACAGGGTTATGATATGCCTGTGTTTATATCAGCCGGCCATCCCTGCAACGGCAGGTATCTTCATGAACTTAACCTGGCCGATTATCGCACTACTGCCGAAATTTACCAACAAAACACTTTACTCAATGCATTTAATTCGGCTTAAACTGCCTGCTGGTATGAATGTTGCTAATGAACTACGGGCCTGTAACAATAAATTCATATCGCTAACAAAACCCAATAATTAATAACATCTTCATACTAAAAAACTTTATTTGCGTTATTATTCGCAATAGATAACATGAGCAGATCAAAAAAACTAAATATACTGGTGCCCATTGTTTCCCTGCTTTTTATGGGAGCCTTTGCCAAACACAGGCTGCTCGATAAACAGGATATAACAGGCACGCTGAGCAGCAAGGAAATGGACGAGATTTCGGGCATCGCGGCCTCAACCATCAGTCCGGATACCTACTACGTGCATAACGATAGTGGCGATACCAGTCGTTTTTTTGCAATAACGCCGGAGGGTAAACTTAAAACCACGGTTTATTTTACCGGAGATGCCAATAACCCGCAGGGTGTGGCAGATTGTGAAGACATTGCGGTTGGCCCCGGCCCTAAAAAAGATAAAAGCTACGTTTACCTTGGCGATATTGGCGACAATACCGGCAAAAGAAAATATATAACTGTTTACCGCTTTTTAGAAAACAAGGCCTGGGCAACCGGAGCACCGGCAACAACAACAGCAACTGCCGTACCGGTAAATTTTAAATATCCCGATGGCCCCAAAGATGCCGAAGCAATGATGGTTGACCCCATTGATAAGCAATTGCTGATAGTAAGCAAACGCGGCGATACCGTGGCCATGTACTCGTCGCCATTAAATTATAAAGCAAACGATACTTTAACACTTACCAAACGCGGCACGTTGTTCTTTCCGGGTTTCAGGCCGTTTAAATGGATCACGGCGGGAGATATTTCGAAAGACGGGCGCCAGGTGTTGTTAAAAAGCTATGATAAAGTGTATTACTGGCGGCGCCAAAATAATGAGCCGATATGGGAAACCATGAGCCGGAAATATCATGAACTGCCTTATAAAGGTGAGAAACAAGGTGAGGCTATTGGCTTTACTCCCGATGGTAAAGGGTATTACACAACGAGTGAAGGAGTATTTTCGCCGATATATTATTATAAATCGCCTGAATAAAGATAAAATGAGTTGGTGATGATCTTATCGAACATATTGGGAAGGATCTTTGCGAATGCTTTTGTTATAAGAATATCTTAACGCTGAATTGGCAACACCTTACAATAGATATTATTTCGGGTTGCTATACGTTATTTGTTATAATTAATAATGACCAAAAGATTGAGTTGAAACCCAACCTCTAACAATTTATTCCGTTAAAATTGCAATGAAAATAAAGAAGTATTTGGCTTACTCTGGTCTTTCATTATTTATATTTTACTTTGGGTTTTCTGCTTACAAAATCTATGTAATGTTGAATTATGATTTTAACGGAAAAATTCAAAATGTATCATACAAGTCTGGCAAATATCGACCAACAATAACCGTAAACAATCATCAATTTGATTTGGAGTGGATAAGATGGATCGGCGATGAAAGCAATGTTAATGTAGGAGATAGTGTTGTAAAACACAAAGGCAGTCTGTGGATGATTTTAACAAAAAAATAAACAGGTATGATGCGATTAATAGTATCCTTAAAACCCTGCTGATACTCCCATTTCAAACACATACTTAAACCGTTAACATTTTCAAACAAAAAAGCCACTCAGCATTAAAAACTGAATGGCTTTCTTGTTTTTATTATTGGGGCTCTACTTTTCCAGCTTAACCAGCAACACCCCGTGCGGCGCTACTTTAGCTGTAAATGTTTTCCCAGTACTTACTATAAATTTCTGCTGCCAAACATCGCGGTATTTGGTGAATCCCTTTAAAACATCGCCGTTTTTATCGAGGTCGATGGTTTGGTATTTATCCGAAACGTTGAAAATGCCGATGGCTTTGCTGCCGTCTTTCAGCTCCTTAACCCATATCTGGTAGCCATCTTTTTTAACCTGCGGCATAGCGCCTTTGCCCAATGCGTCCTGGTCAATAGCCAATACTTCATCGTTGGTAAGCAGGCTCAATGTAAATCTATCTAAATGGCCCATATCGCAACCAATCAGCAACGGTGCCGAAAGCAGGCTCCATAAACTGATGTGGGTATATTGCTCATCAAAGCTCAGGCGGGTATTATGCAAACTTGGCCCCCAGCCTACTTTACCCACAACCAGCATATCCGGATCATTAAAATGCCCCGGACCAGCGTACGGCGACGCTGCATCCTGCCTGAAACCGATATCGCTCATGCTTCTCCAGGTATCTTCAATATCGCCGGTGGTGCGCCAGCTGTTACCACCGGTTTCGGCACCCCATTTCCATACGTCGCCCCAGCCGTACTGGCAAAAACTGTACATAATATCGCGGTTAACTTTATTAAGTGAGGCGCGCATTACTTCGTAAGGTTTTTTCAGCGCGGCCAGGTCCGGGTTGGCAGGAGTAACTTCCGAGTATGAGCACCAGTCGTATTTCAGGTAGTCAAAACCCCAGTCGGCATAGGTTTTGGCATCCTGGTCTTCGTGCTGCCAGCTACCTAAAAAGCCGCCGCAGGTACGCGGGCCCGGCGATGAGTAAATACCGGTATGTAAACCTAAGCCATGCACAAAATCAGTAAGGCGTTTCATATCCGGGAATTTGCTGTTTGATACAATTGCACCGTCGGCCGCACGGTTTTCGGCTTCCCAGCCATCGTCAATGTTTACAAAATTCCAACCGTAGGCACTCAGTTTATCGGCCATGGCTTGTGCCGAGATTTTTACTTTTTCCTCGTTAACGCTCAACCCCCAGGCATTCCAGCTGTTCCAGCCAAGGGCCGGTGTAAGGCCAATTTTATCGCCAATGCTAATGGTAAATTCTTTTGATTTGGTACCAAGACTGTTGGTTACTGTTAAAGTAACTTTATAATCGCCAGCCTGACTAACCGAACCTGTTATGATGCCCGTAGCCGGATCGAGCTTCAAACCCTCAGGAAGCCCGGCTGCTTTATAAGCAAGCGGCTTTTTACCGGTAGCCGGGATCAGATACAGGAATGGATTACCCGGCCTTGCACCATAAACATCCGGACCATTGATTTTTGGTTTAGCCGATGGATAAGGCGTTAAGATATAAGGTGTGGTTTCGGTTTTAACAATGTCCTTACCCGATTTCCCGTCATGGAAAGTATAAGCAATGGTATACGATTTTTTGGCAAGCCTGGCTATTGTAAATGAATAAGTAAAAGGCTTGCCGGCAGTAAAGCGGGCAGGGTTTGTTTTTTCGTAAATAACGGCACCCGTTTCCGGATCGGTTACTTTAAAAGCCAGCTGGCCTTCGTATTGGTATTTGTTTACCGTTTGCAGTTTAACAGCCTTTGCCAGGCTGTTATTCTCCTCAAAGCTAAAATCGCTATCGGTATTAACCTGTACATTATCCATAACATCGGCCATAGCCAGGGTAAATTTTTCGCCGTAAATACCGCCGTCGCCGCCGGTATCAAATATGCGGATAGCCAGCACGTTTTCCTTATCCCATAAAATTGAAGGATCATTAGCTGCGATATTATACGTACGCGGACCGTAATGACCATCTTTAATAGTACCACCGTTACCGCCGTATTTGGCAATCAGTTTGCCGTTTAGGTAAACCTCGTCGTTATCATCAACACTGGCCAGGCTTAAGCGGACACTGTCTTTTAAAAACGATTTTTCTTTAAGTGATGAGGGAATGGTTACATGGATGCGGTACCAGCCGAAACCATCATAACTCGGGTGCCCCTGGCGTTCCCAATTGTGGTTTACATCAATATTCTGCCAGTTTTTATCATTAAAAGTTGGCGACGCCCATTGTGCCGAATCGCCCACGGCAAATTTCCAGCCCTTATTTAACTGAATCTCCTGTGCAGATACGGCAAGGCAGCCGCCAGCCAGCAAAAGCATGGTAAAAATGTTTTTTATCATTAATTGTGGTTTAAAAATTTAACTGAAAGGCACAAGGCCCGGTTAGTATATGCATTTTAAAGGTACAACGATTTTGAAAAATAAGAAATGTATTGATAACATTTATTTTAACAAATTTTGGTACAATTTTATCCGGTACCTGCAGACATCGTCATAAAATACTAACCAGGCCCATACGGTTGTAATAATCTGTTTAAAAGCCGTTAATCTGCTCTGGTCAGCATAGTATTTGTTTATGGATACATTAAGTTAACTAAAGTAAACTTAATGTACAGTTTACATTTTGGTTTAATGCCCATTTTACATTTACTACCAGAAAAACAACACTATGAAAAAAGCTTTTTTAACCATCGCCCTTTTAACCACATTTGTTGCTATTTGTGTTGCTGCCATTAACGGGTTTGCCGGTAAATGGGAAGGCAAACTGGAAACCGAAACCGGCGAAGTTTATCCTTTACTGTACAACTTTCAGATTGATGGCGATAAGCTAACCGGCACAGCTAAAACCCCAAAAGGTGATATGCCTATTGAAGAGGGTAAAATAACCGGTAACGATTTTAAGTTTACCGTAAGCATTGAAGATATCCATATTGCCCACACCGGCAAATTTTATGGCGATTCGGTTGGGGTTGATATTGAGTTTAACGGGTCAAAAGCGCACAGTACTTTAAAAAGATGCCCTCCAACTCCATAAAGGGAGAATTTGAGATTAACTTCTTAATCTCTTGATCCCATAAATCGCGGTTCAGAAAAAATCGGCGTAATAAAAACAATCGGTATAATCCCGGAAATAAAAATCAGCGAAATCATCGTAATCAAAAAAATCAACGGTTCTTTCATTATATTTATGAATCAAATTAACATTTTATGAAAAAGAAAATTTTTACTACTACCCTACTGGTAAGTTGCTTTATGATTGTACTTGCCGCCATAGCCGATTTAAATGGTAAATGGGCCGGTAAACTGGTAATGAGCGATGGCCAGGAATATCCTTTGCTATACAATTTTAAAGTTGATGGCGATAAACTTACCGGCACAGCCCTAACCCCCGAAGGTGATGTTGATATTAAAGAAGGCAAAACAAACGGTACCGATTTCTCATTCACCGTATCAACCAGCGGCATTGTAATTCCTCATACAGGCAAATTTATGGGCGATTCGATCAGCGTTGAACTGGATATCAATGGTGCAAAATCAACGTCGGTGTTGAAAAGGCCAAAGCAATAATTTAGAACAACATTTAGTCATGCCGAACTTGTTTCGGCCCCCCACTTGCAAAGCCGTTAGACATGCGTAATTATCCGGTGGGATCCCGAAACAAGTTCGGGATGACGTATTGATAAATAAAAACCTTACCCAACCGGTAAGGTTTTTATTTTTTATTAAACTTAAAAGCAATAAAATTGTATATAGTTTAAACTACAGCAAAATGAGATCTGCTTAAACTATATCAACAATGAAAAAAGAATTCCTGATTGTTAGCGCATTCGTTATCCTTGCGGCTTTCAGTTTTATTTCGATGGCCAATATTAACGGTAAGTGGACCGGCGCGTTAAAGCTTCCGGGCGATGGTGATTTTCCGTTAAGTTACACCTTTAAGGTAGATAGCGGCAAGTTAACCGGTACAGCCCATGCCCCGCAGGGCGATGTAGCTATTACCGATGGAATGATTAACGGCGATAATTTTTCGTTCAGTATCCCGGTGCCCGGGGGCACCTCACCACATACAGGCAAGGTTTACCAGGATTCGTTGAGCATGAACCTTGTTTATAAAGGCCAGCACCTGCATGCTACGCTCGTGCGCGGCAATTAATGGCGTTGTTTGCCATCAGTAACTGTTTATTTCAATTTAACGTTGCCAAATAAACGCTTTGGGTGTACCTTTGCGCCATGCTGCAACGTATTACAGCCTATTTACTCATCTTTTCGCTGATCACGGCAAACTTTTCGCGATTCTTTGTATTCGCGGGGTTTGAAATGAACAGGAATTACATTGCCACCAAACTTTGCGAAAACAGGAACAAGCCCTGGATGCATTGCGATGGTAAATGTTATTTTATGAAAAAGATAAAACAGGCAGAGGACAAGCAGGCCAGCGACGAAAGGCAGTCGCAAAAGAGCCTCTTTCAGGAGGTTTATGTCATCAGTTCAACTGATGTAAAATTCCACTCCAGCCTGTTGCGGGTTATTTCAACCCCTTACCTCAAAACCGTACCGGCCGACCGCCCGGCTACGATATTCCGCCCTCCGCAGTTAGGATAATCATTTCATTTTTTATTGTTTTTTGATTGATATATGGGATAGTTATGCTTCAGCATAGCTGTAAACCATGCTATTTCGAGTAAACTACGCGCTTTGCTGTTTGCGATAATCCTTGTTACGATTGGTGTTAAAAGCCGTCATGACAAGGCACGAAGCAATCCCAAACTGTACAGAGAAATTTGCTTAGTGGCCCTGTAAATCGGGGATTGCTTCGTGCCTCGCAATGACGTGAAGAAAATTCTATTTCCTTTTCAATCAAATTACACACCCTACTCTACCCATTTTTACACCGGGAGGCAACTCCTGTAATGCTATATAATGAAACGATATTTAACCCTACTTATAACATTTATACTGCTCAAAACCCAGACCTACGGTCAAGCTACTATACAAGGCACTGTAACTGATGCCATCACCCACGAGGCTATACCCGGCGCATCCATCTGCAAAGCGAATGAGAACAACGGGCAAAAACTGGGTATGACCAATGCTAAAGGCCACTTCAGCATTAATGTTGATGGCATAACACAGATCAAATTTACCATGGTTGGTTACAATACACAGATCATCGATGTATCTGCCGTAAAAGGCCAAAAGCTTGATATTGCATTAGAGCCCTCAACTGTCGATCTGCAGCCTGTGGTGGTTACAGCCAGTCGTGAAGGGCAGTCGCGCCAGGATGCACCTATCGCCATCAGCAAAATAAACTCCACCCAAATTAAAGATACCAAAGCCACAGCCCTTTACCAGCTATTGAATAAGGTAGCAGGTGTGTATATGGTTAATTTAGGTAACGAGCAGCATACCATGGCCATCCGCCAGCCTATCACCTATAATGCACTTTATTTGTATATGGAAGATGGTTTGCCTATCCGCCCTACCGGCATCTTTAACCATAACTCGCTTTACGAGATCAATATGTCGGGAGTTAAGGATATAGAAGTAGTTAAAGGCCCTGCGTCATCGCTTTACGGCAGTAACTCTATCGGCGGCGCGGTAAACTTTATTACCCAGGGGCCACCTACAGGTTACGCAGGTAATGTATCGGTACAAGGCGACAACTACCACTATCGCCGTGTTGATGCTGATGGCGGCTTTACCCAGGGCAAATTTGGCTTATATGTTGGTGGGTATCTCGCCCATCAGGGCGAAGGATGGCAGGATTATTCTGCATTTGATAAATACTCGGGCAATTTCAAAACCACTTATGATTTTAGCGCGAAAACAAAACTAACAACATCTGCGGCTTACAACTATCTGAATACCCAAACCCCGGGCAGTTTGGATAGCGCACATTTTTATGATCGCAGCTATGGTGCCAATCAGCGTTTCACCTATCGTAAGGTAAAATCGTTTCGTGCCACTACACGGCTGGATCAGCAGTGGAACGACAAGAACAGCACTTTTGTAACGCTGTTCTTCCGCCAAAACTCTACAGCACAGTTGCCGAGTTATTTTATTTCGGATGTAAGGGACAACAACGGCGTATACCAAAGCAGCAACGGGCAGGTGAACGACCAACGCTTTCACAGTTTCGGTTTATTGGCCCAGCACCGGGTTGATTTTGATTTTCTGCATTCAAGGTTAATTGGAGGTGTTTATGTAGATGACAGCCCGAGCTCGTACTATGCGCAATATCTCGATATTACCAAAGATGTAGCTAACAACTACTACACCGGCTTTACCAATACAGAGCGGTATATTGATGATTACAAGATCAAACTATTTAACACGGCCGCTTATGTTCAGTATGAAGTTAAACCAACCGAAGCCCTGCGCATTACCGGTGGTTTACGCTACGACAGGGTTCACTATAATTTTAGCAATGGCATCCCCGCAGGGCAAACCAAATACAAACAGCAGGAAACCAACAATTTTAATATTGTTGCCCCTAAGCTGGGCTTAACCTACAATTTTGGTGCAAACAAAGGCATCTACGCCAATTACAGCGTAGGTTTCCAACCACCCGAAACCGGCGACCTGTACAGCTCGCGCCAGTTAACGCCGCTTAAACAGGCTACTTTTGATAACTATGAGGCAGGCGGCTGGTTAGCGGCATTTAACAAAATGCTGTATTTTGAGTTGAGCGTTTTTGATTTGGAAGGCCACAACGAGATCATCAGCCAGTTATTGCCCGATAATACCACTCAAAATCAAAACGCCGGCGCAACACGGCACCGCGGCATTGAATACTCGTTAACTTTGGCACCGGTTAAAGAGTTAACCTTCAGGTTTAGCGGCACCAATGCCCGCCATACTTACGTTGAATACAGCGAAGTGCGCACCAACTACAGCACCGGCACCAATACCGTTATCAGCTACAACGGCAACCGCATGAACAATGCTCCTGCCTGGATTGCCAACTCCGAGCTTACTTATAAACCACAGTACCTGCCCGGTTTCAGGATAGCTACCGAGTGGCAGCACATTAACCGTTATTACACCGACCCGGCAAATACCAAAACTTATAGCGGTTATGATATTTATAACCTAAGGTTAGGATACGATGTAAAAAGCGGTGCTTTAAAACGCGCCGGTATCTGGTTTAACGTGCTTAACTTAACCAACAAGTTGTATGCAACAACGGTAACCAGTAATCAATGGGGCGATACTTATAATGCCGCACCACCGCGCACTTATACTTTGGGCATCAGTTATTCATTTTCAAAATATTGATCATGGCATCAGCAACAGTAAAAAGCAAATTTTATAAATGGCACCGGGTGCTGGGGCTAATATCCCTTGTCCCGGTAATATTCTGGACTTTGAGCGGGCTTTCGCATCCGTTCATGTCAAACTGGTTCAGGCCGTCAATAGCACAGGAGGTTTTTAAACCTCTTGTGCAAAGCCGGATGAAACCGACATTATCCTTACAGCAGGTGCTGGATAAAAACAATGTTAAAGCCATCCGCAATTTCGCGCTGGTAAACTTTAAAGGGAATACTTTTTACCAGGTTTTAGGGCAGGACAGTGTTTACAACTACTACTCGGCTAATGATGGTATTTTGTTGAGGGATGGAGATCGCCTGTATGCCACTTATCTCGCCCGCTATTTCACACAGGATTCGATATCGAACATCAAAAAGATCGACTATCAAACCACTTTCGACGAGCAGTACCAACCCATTAACCATTTGCTGCCTGTTTGGAAGATCAGTTTCGACCGGCCTGATGGCATGGATGTTTACATAGAAACCGGTCAAAGCCGCATGGGCACATTCAACAACAATACCCGTAAAGCGTTTTTGTGGGCTTTTGAACAATTCCATACCTGGCAGTTTCTGGCCGATATTGGTGGTGATACATTCCGAAATGTAATACTGCTTATTATTATGGTTGCTATGCTTTTATCGTTATTAAGCGGTATAACTGTTTATGGCTTATTCTGGAAAAAATTTAAATCTATCCGCCAAAATCAAAAAAACAAAGGGGCTGATGATAAACGCTTTGTTCACCGTTTTCACCGGCAATTAGGCCTTATTGTTTCATTTGTGATGTTCACATTTGTAATAAGCGGGGCGTTTCATCTTGCAGTTAAACTTCATAATACTGAAACTCCCAAAGCTGATTATGGTACGGTAATAAACCGCAACGAACTGGGTATTTCTAACTTACAGATCCCCCTGCCCGATAGCCTGATCGCCCATGCCGGTTTAGTTTCTTTTGCTGATAGCAGCTATTACCAGGTAACGGATACTAATAAGCAGATCCATTATTTTAATACTTTAAGCGGCAAAGAGTTGAATAACGGCGATGAACAGTATGCCCGTTTTTTGAGTGCCTACTATCATAACAGCAAACGCGCTATTCAAAAAGTTGATAACAATGCCAACGTAAAACCGGTTAAGCAATTTACAGAAGAGTACGGCTTCATTAACAAGCGTCTGCCCGTGCAACAGGTAAGCTACCCCGGTAACGAAAACTGGTACATTGAAACTACCAGTTCAAAACTGGCTACAAAAGTTGCGGGTATCGACAGGCTTGAAGGCTTTTCTTTTATATTTTTACACAAATATTTTGGCATGACCTGGGCGGGAAAAAACATCCGCGATATAGTGAGCATGCTGGCCGCCCTGGGCGTGTTGGTGGTATCATTATTCGGTTTTGCCTCATTCATTAAAAACAAATAAACCGATATATGAAAAAAAGCCTCATCCTTTTTGCACTGGCTACATTAGCCTTAGGTGCCTGCAACAGTACCGTTAAAAACACTGATAAAACTGATACTGCAGCTACCGCTAAGAAAAAAGGAAAATACACCTGCACCATGCATCCCGACCTTACTTTTAATAAACCCGGCGAATGCCCTAAATGTGGTATGGCTTTGGTTGAGCGGGATACAACCGAGGATAAGAAGTAAGTAGAACAGTATTTAAATTTTTCGTCATGCCGAACTTGTTTCGGCACCCCACAGGACAGGTGAACCGCTTGCTTAGCATGGTTGCTTGGCGAGTGGGGTGCCGAAACAAGTTCGGCATGACGATATTTTTTTAGGCCATGTTGCTTTTATAATTGCGTTTTTTATATTTCACCCCCTCAAAACTCCACCCTCCGTAACAAATAAATCACTAATTTTGGCCGAATGAAAAAGGTGGAAGTATTGAAATTGATCGACCTGGTTGACGAGATCAGGAAACTGGATGAGCTGATTCAGCAAAGCCGTGCAAAAAAAACTTCCGATTTTGTGATTAATCAATACGAAGCAAAAAAGGTTAAGCTGGTAGGTACCATCATCACCGAACTCGCCTCAACCCCTATTCAATCTGTTGAAAGTTACCTGCTTGTTCAAAAAATTCTGAGTAAATATTATCCTAACGTCAACGAAAGCGAATTGCTTAAAGACGATGATATCAGCAAAATAGCGGCTGCCATTTAAATTTTGTTATAGCAACATATCCAGAAAGGCAGTTTGCTCTGTAACGTTTTCCCCTTTCCAGAAGGTTGTTTTAGGATGAAAATGTTTCCACGAGTGCCAGTACTCCTGGTAGGCCTGTACTTTGGTTAAACGCTCGCCTTTTTGCGGGCCTGCAATGCAAAGCCCGTCCCAATCCCAAACAGATGCGGTTTCATCGTCGGTAAGCATGCCGTTGGTATCCAGTTTAAAATGAAGCGCTTTGCCTTTTACCAGGGTATTCCAGGCGTGGTAGCTTAGGCTGTCTTTTTCAATGCCTATTAATAAAGGAATGTGGTTAACCTCATCATTAAGCACTCTTTTTATGTGCATGTGCCGCCAGTTGTAGGCTTTGGCCTGGCCGTTAATGATTACACCTATCACCCAGCTTTTGCGGATCAGCGAGTCTTTGTTTTTGAGCGTGCTATCCTTGTCGATAGCCTGCACACGGTCGTAATTTTTCAGATCGGCATAATCGGTTGTATACAGTTTATCCGGTTGCAGAATCAGGGTTTCAGGATGTTTTTGCAGCCAGGATGAAAGGGTGAGCTGCTCATAAGGCAATTCGGTTAGTTGTTTTCCTTTAAGCTTACCTACCGCAGCGTTACCGGTTGCCTGGTACCACCATGTTTTGGTGCTTTCGTCTTCAATAATGGCATTATAATGCCTTGCACCCACCAGGCGGAAATTCTGCCGTACGCCATCAACCATGGGGCTGTATACCCTGCCGGTACGGCATATGGTACAATAAGTAACTAAAACAGGTTTATTACCTACCTCATCCTGTACTTTATGATGATAACCCAGATATATAAGCGGATAAGCCTTGGCTACGCCGTTATTCACCACACCGATAACAAGATAATTTAATGGTACCCGGTTTGAAAGGCCGTTGGCAAAACCGGGTTTTTCAGTTTCCTTAAACATGGTTTCGGCCTTGTACATATAATCGGTAATGTAAAAGCTGCCTACGCACAGCACAAAAACCGAGGCCTTTACTATTTTTTGCCTGAAGGCGTTTTTGGCGTAGTATTTAAAAAGGTACCAAACAATAAACAGTAAGCCAATGAGGCGGAGCGGCATAACCACTTTTTCGAGGTAGTAGCAAACCGTGATGGCATTCAGATCCTGGCTGCCGGGAAAAGGCATTAACAGGTAAGCATGCGCCAAACCCGGAATAACAAGCAATACGATGCCTATCCAAAATATTTTAGCACTATTCCACTTCATTTTCGTCGGGTAACCTCGCCGATGCCTGAGCCGGTGTTTCAATAATTTATAATCGGTTTATAATTTCCTAATTTATAAAAATTTGTAAATACAAATAGCATCAGCGATAAATAGTTATAACTAAATTTTACTTTGCCCTTACCTGTGAAGAAAACCGCATTTTATAAATTTGTTTAAACATTTAAAACAAGGTTATGAAGGTAGAAATATGGTCGGACGTGATGTGTCCGTTTTGTTATATAGGCAAACGCAGGTTTGAGCAAGCCTTAGCCGGGTTTGAACATCAAAACCAGGTTGAGATTGAATGGAAAAGTTTCCAGCTAAATCCCGATTTAAAAACCAATCCCGATATCAGCATAAATCAATACCTGGCCGAGATAAAAGGGTTCACTATAGATCATGCCAAACAATTAAATAACCACGTTACCCAGATGGCGGCAAACGAGGGGCTTACTTATAATTTTGATAAAGCAGTTGTTGCCAATAGCTTTAATGCTCATCGCCTGGCTCATCTCGCCAAAAAACATGGTCTTGGTGATGCCGCAGAAGAAGCTCTTTTTAAAGCCTATTTTACCGAAGGCCGCAATATTGATGATAATGAAACCTTAATTGAAATTGGCGTAGCTATCGGTTTGCCTGCCAACGAGATTAAACAGGCTCTTGAAACTCAACTTTATGCCGATGAAGTGAAGCACGACATTGCCGAAGCCCAATACCTCGGCGTACGTGGCGTACCCTTTTTTGTACTGAACCGTAAATACGCAGTATCGGGGGCGCAGGAAACCGGTATTTTCAGTGATACACTGAGTAAAGCTTTTGCCGACTGGCAACTGGAAAATCCTAAACCGATGCTTGATATTATTGAAGGCGAATCATGCGGACCTGATGGTGATTGCGGGTAATTACCGGATGAGCATATTTTTCGTGATAGGATCGTATCATTTTTTTCAACATTACGTACAAGGACGATAAATTGCTTATATTTAATCACTTAAAAATTATTGCAACTAAGCCTTGTTTATGAAAAAAATTTACTTCAGAGCCTTTATCTGCTTATACCTTACCACAACCGTTTTAAGCAGCTGTAAACTTGATCCGATCCTGCCTCCTGATAAAGAAAAAAATGCTATAGCCAAGAATCCCGATACGGGAACAGATCCGGGCACAGGAACTGACCCCGGTACAGGAACGGATCCGGGCACGGGTACCGACCCGGGAACGGGAACAGATCCGGGTACAGGTACTGATCCGGGTACCGGAACCGACCCCGGTACGGGTACTGATCCGGGCGGTGCAGATGATGGTTCAGATTATCCGCCTGCCAACCAGGGAACAATCTCGTACCAGGTTAACGGCGGGGCCAAAGTAACCAAGAGCGGTGCTTCAGTTATAACTAATGAACCGGGCGCAATTTTCCCTAAGGGATCAACAATAGTTGGCACGATAAGTACCAATCCAAGCGATTTATTTCAAATATCCATCAGCGATGTAAAAGCGGGAACTTATGATATTGCGGCACTAAACATAGATGTTGACGCAACATTTATGGGCGGAAAAATTAAATTTACTACGCTAAACCATTCAAGTGCTATTAAAGGTAATGCTATAGGCACATTTAAAGCCGAGTTAAAAAATTTCAGCAGCGGTAAAACTTATACCGTGGTGGGCTCCTTTAACGTAAAAGGCTAATTACTGATCATAACTCAACCATTAAAAGGTGATTGATTTGTCGGATGGCAATTAATCACCTTTTTTATAATCTGAGATATCCCATCTCAAAGTAAAAAACGATTTAGCTTAACTAAGTTATATTCAATTATATTATCTTTGTGACAAACACACATAGTGTCATTTTGACACATTTGATACTATTTTAACATAATGACTAATTCAGCTGCTTCTATAAATAAAATAGCCCTCCGTATTGCCGTAGGCGCAATGTTTTTTATGGCCGGATTAAGCTTTTCGAGCTGGGCTTCGCGGATAGCTACGGTGCAGCAAGACCTTGGTTTATCAGATGCAGGTTTAGGAGCGGTGTTATTTGCCCTACCGGTTGGCCTGATGTGCTCGCTTCCGTTTTCGGGATGGATTATCACCAAAATAGGCAGCAAAAAACTGGTTATTATCGCGCTTATTGTCTACTCCATGGCTTTGGTTACCCTTGGTTTGGCGCAAAACGCCTTTCAACTGGTTATTTGTTTAATGTGTTTTGGGTTTAGTAGCAATGCTGTTAATATAGCTGTAAATACGCAAGCCGTTGCCACCGAGCAATTGTACCAGCGTCCCATCATGGCTTTTTTTCATGGTTTATGGAGTTTAGCGGGTTTCACCGGGGCAGGGATAGGCACTTTCATGATAGCTAACGGCATTATACCCTTATATCACTTTATGGCTATGCTGATAGTGATAGCGTTAGGAGTATTGGTAGCAGCCCGCTATCTTAAAGACGATAAAGTTACCGATGCAGGCCCTGTTTTTGTAATGCCCGATAAATCGCTGATTAAACTCGGCATCATCGCCTTTTGTTCGATGATTTGCGAGGGGGCTATGTTTGATTGGAGCGTGATCTACTTTAAAAAAGTAGTGCTTGCCCCTGCTACAGTTGTGGGCATAGGCTTCACTACCTTTATGTTTACCATGGCCGGCGGTCGATTTATAGCCGATTGGTTTGCACATCGCTTCGGACTAAAACGTACCTTGCAGGTTAGTGGCTCATTAACGGCCATTGGTTTAACAATAGCCGTGATTTTTCCTTATGTTCCTACCGCCTTGTTGGGATTTTTATTGGTGGGCGCAGGCGTATCATCGGTTGTACCAATGGTATACAGCGCGGCAGGTAAATCAAAAACAATGGCGCCCGGGGTAGCGCTGGCAGCGGTATCGACTATTGGTTTCCTGGGCTTTTTGGTTGGCCCGCCGGTAATTGGCTTTATTGCAGGCATAGCCACTTTAAGAGCATCATTTGTGCTGATAGCCTGCATGGGCCTTTCGGTAGTAATTGTTTCAACCAAAGCCAAACTTGCCCAGGATGACAAACCGGAAAACATTACTGAAGAAACACCCGTTGATTTCAGCCCGCCTTTATCAGATATTAAGCCGCTGGATTAAGCAGATATTCAAACTGCTCATATCCGTTGTGAAAAATAAATTTCAGCCTGCGCTTTGGTACTACAATATCCAAAGCCATCAGCCCAATGGTTTCGGGCAAATTATCCCTTATCAGTTTCAAATCGGTAACATGGGGCAACTCTACAAAAATATCATCGCCCTGCGGTTTAATAACCCAGTTTTGCAGGTTAGCGTGAGCTAATGTTTCAATCCATTTTTGTTGATAGGTATTCATAACAACATCTTTAATAAATAAAAGACATTGTTGGTGCTTTTTTGTTTTAATCTTTACCGGCATTTACAACAAATCAATCATCGGCGTTCATGCAAACAGCATCTTATTTCATACCAATTAAATAAGCATTCAGTTTTTCGATGTTTTGTTTCAAGCCTTCATCAGCTTTGAAGGTTTTCACTACCTGAATAAATTGTTCGGTGGTTTCAAAAAGCATATGCCAGGTAAGGAAAGTTTGTTCGCCTTGAGCTTCAAATTGAATGGTGGCTAAAAACTTAGGACCGCTTACATGTTCATAAACTATCTTTTTAAACGGAATTACTTCTTTAAAAACACTCTTGTTTTTGTAATCGGTTCCATCCGGGCCGTGCATTACCAGCTCCCACTCGCCACCTGGTTCAATATCCATTTTACTGATGGTATTGGTAAAACCATTTGGCCCCCACCATTGGGCTATGTGTTTGGGATCTGTCCATACTTCCCATACCAATTCAACGGGTGCATCCAGGGTGCGGGTTAGGCGTAATTCACGATCGGCAGTGTTATTGGTTATGTTTTCCATTTCTTTCGGCTTTTAATTGTGCTACGTATTTTTCAAGGTTATCTAATTTATTTTCCCAATGCTGGCGGTACTGATCAACCCAGGCCGATACTTCGCCAAGCTGATCAAGCCGGGCTTCGCAGAAGCGGTCGCGGCCTTTTTGCTTTACATCAATAAGGCCACAATCAAGCAGGATTTGGATATGAAGCGAGATGGCCTGGCGGGTAACATCAAAATTTGCAGCTATGGTATTTACATTTTGCGGTTCGGTAGCAATCATGTTAATGATAGCCCGGCGGGTAGGATCGGCAATGGCCTGGTAAACGTCTCGTCTGGTTTTCATAATTGCGCAAGCATATACTTGCAAATATAAATGCAAGCACTTACTTGCGCAATAGCTTTTAAAAGATTTTTTTTCGAAGATTTGGCAATTACCTATCCGCATAAAAATTTAAGGATATTACCGGAAGGGGATTAGTTTTCACCCTGCTTTATGAATGGAATAAAGGAAAGCTATTCGCCCCTGTTTGGTTGCCCATAAACACCAAGGGGTGTTATCCTATTCTGAAAAATAACATTTGGGTTATTAAAAAACCTAACAAAGTCGACTGCGCTTTGCTGACCGGGAAATGGCACATAGTAATGATGCTCGTTACCATTTCGCCAGGCCATTACATAGCTTACTTTGTGTTTTTTTAGGGTTGGCAGCAAAACGTTTGTCCACCAGTTATCCATTGGGATGCCTTCATAACCGGTTTCGGGCAGGCAGCTTAGCTTATGATGTTTTTGGGCGATGGCATCAACAATACCAAGCCGCTTATCAAGTTTAGTTTGATAGGATGCCACACTGGTAGTACAATAATTATCAAAGCCGATAAAATCCACATAATCATCGCCCGGATATCGCTCCAGAAATTCCTCTTCCGATTCAAAATCGGCTGCCGAGTAAACGACCAGCAGGTTATGCAGTTTCTTTTTATCGCGGAGATAGCTAATGGTAAACTGCCAAACGGTTTTAAACTCATCGGGTGTGCAGGTGTTTTTACACCACCAAAACCAGGTACCGGTAAGCTCGTGAAAGGGGCGAAATAAAATGGGGATCGGTTCTCCCTCCTCGCCTTTCATACCCGAGAGGTGATTGGCGGCTTTGTCAAGATACGTTTTGTAGGCATCATGGTATGCCCCGCCGGGGATGAGTTCTTTAACGGTTTGCATGGTGGTATCCCAGGCTGTTTGGTCGTTGGCCGGGTTATCCATATGCCAGCAGAAGGTATTGATGCCGCCACGCTCATAAACCGTTTTTACAAACTGCTGCTGTTGCTTAAAGTCGATTCCGTTTATATCCCGAATGCTATCATGTTCTATTTTCGCCAAATCCCAGCCGTACATGGCGGGGTATGATCCGGTTAGGCTTTTCACGTCTGATCGATCCTCGTCGCCTCGCCAGCCAACACCATAAGCCAGATCATCATGATGGCCGAATATTACACCAGCATCAACCAAACGCTGCATACTGTAAAATAACTGCCGGGTTTGGGAAGTGGCTTTTTTATCGGATGGCTCAAAAAGTTGCGACATTGCAGGGCGGGGGCTTACAAATAACAGTAAAATAACCAATCCTTTTAAGTTTTTTGACATGATGGTAAATATCTTTCTTGATCGCCCCGCTCAAAAGCCGCGCATACTTCGCTTTGAAGATAATGTTAATATGATAAACGCACGGACAGAATATTTCGTTTTCTCTTTGCTTTCTTTACCTCAGAGCATTGGCGGGAGTTTTACCTCTCTGGGGTAAAGGATTGTTGTATCTGCAAGCTACAAAGCTTTTGCACCTCTGGTGCAGCCTCCAGAGCAGTTAACCAATATACAGCTTGGGTTTATTTTTTATCCGCCACCAAAAACACCACACCCCTTGCCGGTACCCTTACCTTGATACCTCCACTGGTTGCGCTTACGCTTGCCGATATATTTTTATAGTTAGCCGGGCCTCCAAAATCGCCTGTCGGGCCGCTGCCGTTTACCAACACCTTGCCCGAGAACTCGCCGTTATCTGTACCGCCTTTAAGCGTATAATAATAGTAGTTGCTACCCGTATAATAGTTTTTAAAGTTGATGTTCACTACCTGGTCGGTCGTACTTTTATTTACCAGCACCACGCCAGCCTCGCCCGAGTTAAAGGATGAGGCATAACTTACCACATCCGTGCTACCACTAACCGACGAACTGATCATCCTATCCCCAAAATACTTTTGAAAATAGTACATATAATAAAACGCAGGGCGGGGCGTAAAATCAGCCAGGCCTGTTTGCCCAATACTGAACAGCCCATGGTCATCGCCGGGATGATTGGTATCCCAACTATTAGCTAAGTCCCATCTGCTGGCCTGGCCATATTGATCTTTGATCAGTTCGCCCAAAACCATCACTGCGTGTACACCTGCAATATTGGAGATTTGCTGCTTTGAACCTGATGAAAAAATATTCCACTCGGTTAAGGCAATTGGCTTTTGAGCCGAACCTGCTGTTTGCAGTGCGCCTTTCAGGTAATCCATGGTTGTTTTGGATGATGCTTCAGCAGTATTGAGTATGGTAATGGCGTTTGAATTTTCGTTAAAGTTGGTATAGTAATTATGCCCGATGTAAAAATCAGCTTTATCTCCAATCTGGCCTAATACGCCAGGGTTCCAACCTGTAACAATGGTGGGATTGCCATTATCGGCACTTTCATGCAATACCGCGCCTATTTTGATAGTCGCCCCTACATCGGCAGCGGCTTTGCGCATCGAATCGGCAAACACTTTAAAATGCTTGCCGTATAGCTCGCCGGTAATGATGGCAGGCTGGCCGTCTTTATTTTTGCTTTGGTCAATGCGGTAACAGGCTTCCCAGTTGCCGTAACATTCGTTACCTACTTCCCAGTATTTGGTGCGGCCTTTATCAAACCTAACCCATTGCGCGGCCAAATGGGCGGCCGCGGCTACCGGATTGTCACCGGTACCATATCGGGCGTAAGCATAATTTACGGTAATAATACCTGTAGTATTCGTTTTTTGCAGCAGGCTGTAGTAATTACTCAAACTTAAGCTCCAGCTATCATTCACGTTTCCGCTCCAATAGCCGCTCCCGGCATCAACCGTACCATCGGGTTTTAAAAGATGCTCGGGCGCGTCGGCAGGTTTGCCGTAGGCGGACATATCCCAAAAGTAAACATCAGATAAACTGCCGCCCGGTGCGCGGATAATATTGGGTGAAAGATTAGTGATATTGTTAACCGTAACCCCATCTGTATACTGACCGGTAAAAGGGTTGATATTATTACCAAACAGGTATTTGGATACTT
Organism: Mucilaginibacter celer; assembly: GCF_003576455.2. NCBI lineage: Bacteria > Pseudomonadati > Bacteroidota > Sphingobacteriia > Sphingobacteriales > Sphingobacteriaceae > Mucilaginibacter > Mucilaginibacter celer. Next base: position 440,200 of record NZ_CP032869.1, on the reverse strand, counting down.
TGGATACTACCTGCGCAAAATCGGCAGTAACATTAATGGATGTGCTCGCTGTTGGTTTTGCGGCCGCGATGGTTGCCGGTTTGCTGAAAGTTTTACCCTGCCAATCGTCAAGAAAAAAGCCCTGCGAGGCGGCTATGGATGGATCAGTTGGTGCAGTTATTGGTCCGGTTGAGCCTCCATTTCCGGGATCAACAACCAGGGTTGGATCAGGGTTAGGTTTGCTTCCTTTTTTACAACTTAACAGTACAGCAAAGGCTACTAACGAAGCCATCAGCACAATTTTAGTATTTTTCATTTTGATACGTTTATCCGTTTAATAATTTCCAAACAGGCGCGGCTGTTGTGGTATGGGCATTTCCAAAGGCCGGCTTTGTCTTCGCCGGGCATAATGCTGCCATCGGCTTTGATCCCCCAAAACCACTCGCCGTTTTGTTTATCCAGTATTTTATTTTTTATAAAGGCCCAGTTGGCTACGGCCAATTCGAGGTATTTTTTATCGCCGCTTACCTGCCAGGCGTTATAAAAACCTACCATGGCTTCGGCCTGTACCCACCAGTGTTTTTCTTTGATGAGATGATCGGCTTCCGGCTCATACTCATACCATAAGCCGCCGTCGGTATCCAAACCCTTTATTGTTACTTCTGCTATCGCGATGCAAACCTCTCTTGCTTTCAATATCAATTCGTGGTTGCCGATAACCTCTGCTGCTTCCAATAAAAGCCAGGTTGCTTCAATATCATGCCCAAAGGATACCATATCTGATTTTCGGGTCCAATCCTCCTCAAAAAACAACACGAGGTGATGGTTGACCGCATCAATAAAATGATCGAAGAAGTTATTAATGATCGTTTCAATTTGTTTTTTCAAACTTTCATCCGGCCAAATGCGGTACAGATTCGAATACCCCTCCAACACGTGCAAGTGGGTGTTCATTGTCTTTTTTTCATTGGCATCTTTGGCGCTTAGGCGAAGATCATCTATGGGTTGCCAATCGCGGGTAAAGGCCTCGAAGTAGCCGGTTTTATCTATATCATAGCTTTTATCAACTAATAATTTATACAACTCAACAGCTTCGGTTTTGGCGCTTTCCTTTCCCGATGCTATGAAGTATTTGCTCAGGGCATAAATAACAAACGCATTCGCGTAAACCTGTTTTTTGGTATCCTGCTTTTGCCCCCTATAATCAACCGACCAGTATACACCTCCAAATTCATCATCCACAAAATAGGTTTGGATGTAATCATAAGCGCGATTAGCCATCTGCAGATAAACCTCATCCGGGTTTTGATTATATGCTGCCGAAAAGCTCCAAAGAATCCGGGCATTCAACACCGAGCCTTTGGGGGCATCGGCGGTAATTACGTTATCATTATCTATTTTGCCCCAAAAACCGCCGTTAACATCATCAACTGCGTTATTGATCCAATAGCTGAGGATGTTATTCAACTCATCATTTAGTTCGGATTGAAGAGTTGTTAAGACATCAAGCTGCTGTTTTTTTATGTTTTGTGGTTGATTGAATGTATTGTTAGTCATAGTTTTTTGGCAAAATAATTTCCTGCCCCTCCTTTTTGAAGGGGAATAACGCCGGATATTTTCAGCGCTAAAAGATGTATATTTTTATGTTATTATACCGCAGGTTTAAGCGTCCACGCTTGAACCTTAACGAGTGCGAGCGTCCACGCTCGCGTAAACCCGGCTGCAACGTAAGTGTGGACGCTTACCTTAGCTGTAGTTCAAGCGTGGACGCTTGAACTTGCGGAGGGCTGTTCAGTTCCCCTCTTGAGAGGGGGCGCGGTGGCAACGAGTGAGAGCAGGGGTGTGTTTCTACGCCATTTACTACCTACTTGATAACACACCCCTCCTCCCCTCTCAAGAGGGGAATCGCGCGAACCAGCCCTTTTAAGTATGTTCCCTTACGCCTCCTGCAACTTGCCCGAATCTTTATTTTTATCAATAATATTATAAACTACCTCAACCGATGATACTGAACGGAAACCATCCGCGGGCGTATGCATCACATAATCTACCAGTTTATCAACCGTAGTAGTTGCTACATGCATACGGGTATCTGACGAGGCATAATAAATATAAACCGAGCCATCCTCATCAGCTATCCAGCCATTGCAGAATACTACGTTTGATACATCCCCTACGCGTTCTTCCCCCTCTGGTGCAAGGAAATAACCTGCTGGTTGGTAAAGTACTTTGGTTAAATCATCCAGATCGGTCATGAACATATACAGTACGTAACGTAGACCAGCGGCAGTGTTACGTACACCATGCGCCAGGTGTAGCCAGCCTTTTTCGGTTTTTATGGGTGCAGGCCCTTGTCCGTTTTTGGCTTCGTAAACGGTATGGTAATTTTTATTATGGATGATGGTTTCCGTATCCAGAACGGCATTCTCCATGCTATCGCACAAGCCAAAACCGATCCCGCCTCCGGTACCCGCGCTGATAAAACCATCCTGCGGACGGGTGTACAGCGCGTATTTACCATCCACAAACTCGGGATGCAAAACCACGTTGCGCTGTTGCGGCGAGTTTGTTTTCAGATCGGGCAGGCGCTCCCATTTTACCAGGTCTTTGGTGCGGGCTATGCCACAGGCCGCTATCGCCATAGATTGATCGTGCGGTGGAGCTTCCGGGTCACGGCGTTCGGTGCAGAATAAGCCGTATATCCAGCCGTCTTCGTGTTGGGTGAGGCGCATATCGTAAACATTGGTATCCGGCTCGTCGGTTTCGGGGAGTTCTACCGGATAATCCCAGAATTTGAAGCCGTTGATACCATCCGCACTTTCGGCTACGGCGAAAAACGATTTACGGTCGGCACCTTCAACGCGGGCTATCATCAGGTATTTACCGTTATATTTTATCGCTCCGGCATTAAAAACGGCGTTGATGCCAAAGCGCTCCATTAAATAGGGGTTGCGCTGCTCATCCAAATCGTACCGCCAGGCCAGGGGCGTATGCGCGGCCGTGAGCACCGGCGATTTAAAACGGCTGAACACTCCATTACCCGTATCGGCTACTTCGTTTTGCTTGTTGATCACCTGCGCGTGTTCGGCCTGCAAGTGGGCCAACCGTTGCTTAAATTGCTGCGTCATATATAAATTTTATCAATAGTCGTTTAGTTTATTCCACCAGGTGCGTTTCAGTATTAAAACGGCTACGGCCAGTATGGCTATGGTAACCATTAACGATGTTTTTTGCGCCAGGATGAGGTACATGGGTAATATGGTAAGGCAGCATTGCGCCGTAGTACCAATTACCACATTGAACATATTCAGTTTGAAATTTTTATTTGGAACAAATGAAGGATCGGCCTCCATAACCACTTTTTTAACCGGCTCCCAAAAGCCCCAGGGGCGTACCGTTGTATAAAAGGATTTAAGCACCTTCATATCGGTAGCCGGAGCAGTATAAGTGCCGATGAGCGAACCCAACAGGGATACCGCAAACAAAGCCGGTACCCAATAGATCAGTTCTACCGCCGGGATCACTACCGAAAAAACCATGGCGCATAAAATCCCCGCCAGCATGCCGTAAAAAAAACCGTTGGCATTAAAGCGCCACCAATGCCATTTCAACGCGTTCGAGATGATATATCCCGCATACAGGGCCGATACGATCCATTGCAATACCGAATTCACATCTTTTACAAAAAAACCCAGTATCACCCCTACCGCCACCACAAATACGCCTACCAAATAATTGGCGGTAATTATTTTTTTGGTTGAGGCTTTTGGATTGATGTATTTGATGTAGATATCGTTTACAATGTAGGCCTGCGCCGCGTTCATAGTGCCGCTAAAGGTGCTCATGAAAGCTCCTAACAAACCCGCCAGTAACAATCCAACCAAACCAACCGGTAAAAAATCATTAATTACCGAGGGCAGGATCCGTTCAAAATCGATAGATCCGCTGGCATCTTTCAAATTCATCTGGCGATAAAACAGCAGGCCCAATATCGTTAAACTCACAATGAGCGAGTAACGAATAGGCAGCAGGATGATATTGACAAAGCCACTCATTTTGCTGGCCTCTTCGGGCGAGCGGGTAGAGAGGATCTTTTGCATATCATAATTTGGTGCCGGACCAGCTACTGCCGCGAAAACGCCTTTAAAAGTCATCATCATAAAAAACAAACCGAACAGCGAATAACCATCCGCCTTGATCTTATCATTTACCTCGTTGATAATTCCCGTCCAGCTTAAGCCCAGGTTTTTACCGAAGAACGGACTGTACCAACCTTCAGGAACATTCAGGTGATTGCCCTGTAACCTGGCCGCGGCTATAAAACCTATCCAAATACAGGCCACCGTCATGATGGCGTACTTTAACATATCGCCTAAAACGATACTGTGCATACCACCTATGATGGAGTAAAACATAGCAAACAGCGTAAATACAATACCATAAACATGCGGCACGTATTGCGGGGCCACGTTAAACGGCACATAAGCGCTTACCAGATTCCATGGGATAAAAATTTCAATGAACTTACCCAGACCTATAAAACCATAGGCCAAATATCCAAAGCAGCTTAACAGTGCAAAGGCTATCACTACTATATTTGAACCTGTTACACCCGCGCCCATACGGCCAAAACGCGTACCCAGCCATTCGGCACCGGTAGCGGCGTTTGATCTGCGCAGCCAGCGCGACAGGTACATCATTAAAAACACCTGGTTAAATACCGGCCAAAGCCAGGGGATCCAGATGCTTTTCATCCCATACACAAAGCACAGGCTTACCATCCACATGGTGCCACTGATATCAAACATATCCGAAGCATCACTCAGCCCCAGTTTGTACCAGGGTAATGATTTGCCGCCAAGCATATAGCTTTCCTTGTTTTCGCGGGCCTTTTTACGGTACCAAAGGCCAATAACAATGGTGCTTAACAAGTACAGAACTATAATGGCAACATCAACTAAGTGTAGTTTCATTGTCTGAATCAGAATTTACAGAATTTTTGAATTGACAGAATTAGGGTTATCAAAATTGGTTTTGAACAGAATTACGCCGAGCAGTTTTTATTCTGAAAATTCTCAAATTCTGAAAATTCTGATTCAGACCAAAAATGAATTTATTATCGGCAATTTTATAATACTATTTTAACATTCTTTTTAACAATATGCACCGGGTGATATATTTTTAACATACAATAACCCGGATGCAACAAGGCTAAATAAACACCCGGTTACCGGTGTAAGTTTCCCGGAATTCTTTAGGGATACACATCTTTTTCCGCTTAAAAATCCGGTTGAAATTGGAGATATTATTAAAGCCGCATTTATAGGCGATCTCGGCCACAGTGGTTGTCGAATCAATCAGCATCCTGGAGGCGTGGCCGAGCCTGATCTCGTTCAGACTATCAATAAAGGTTTTACCGGTACGCTTTTTAATAAACCTACTGAAAGACGCCTCGGGCATATTGGCTATTTTGGCTACTTCGGCAAGAGTTATCTGCTTGTTATAATTGATATTCATATGCTCGAATACCTTCTCTATCCTGCGGCTGTTGTAGTAAAACTTTTCGTTAGTAAAGCTTGGATCCGACAGCATTTTCATATTGCGGGAAATAGAAAGATCGTGCAGGATAGACAGCAATTCGAGCACCGAATCAAACCCTGTTTTTTTATCCAACTGCATAATCCTGTCTTTCAGCGCGTGAATAGTTTCGGCCGAGAAGGCTATACCCCGCTGCGAGCGCTCCAGCATGCTTTTCACAAAACTCAACTGATTACGCTTCAAGAATTTTTCGTCAAACAGATCTTTATGAAACTGGATAGTAACCTCGGTAATTTCCTCGCTATGGCATTGATGCGTAAACCAGGCATGATACAGATTAGGCCCTATCAGCGCAAGTTCAACCTCGTCAATTACCTCGATATGGCCGCCCACTACCCTTTTCGCTCCTTTGGCATTGATAATCAGGTTCAGCTCATACTCATCATGATAATGAAGCGGAAAATCAAACTTCTTTTTCACCCTCGAAAAAATGGTAAAACAATCGCTCGGTGTTAGCGGCGTTATCTCCCGCATTACATTACTTGTAGTCATAATCCAGCACTATAAAAGGTTATCAAATTGATGATACTAATTTAACCATTTTATATCATCTAAATAACACAAATCTATTTTTATTCTCAATTTTTCGTTACTACATCAGCAGATACTACTTTCACGGCTACATCATCAATTAAAAATGTGCCGGTGGCATACCCCATTGCCAAAAGCAGTTTTAGTTTTACAGCTCCGGCCGGTACCGGCACTTCCTTAACGGTCTGCTCCCAGGCATGATCGCCGGTTAGTGTAACCACATTGGTTCCATCGCCTACTTTTTTATCGGCCTTATCTAAAAACTCTACACTAAAAACGGCTCCGTTCCAGTCGTCTTTACCTTTTACTACGTTGATAGCTTTTAGCCATGCGCTTATTTCCAGCTTACCGGCCTTTTTCGGAATGTTTATCTGCTGATCGATACCCACCCAGTTAGTTGCATCAACAGCAATAATAGCACAACTACTTTTACCGCTTTTCATATCCCATGGAGTAATTTTGGCCGCGCCGGCATTCCAACCATAAGTATCATCTTCAAAACCACCGTTTTCAACAAGGTTCTTTTGAGCTTTAGCGCAAAGACTAAAGGCACAAAAAACGATAACCAATAGTATTTTAAAGTTTTTCATATACCAGTAAACATTTAAAAACCATCACCGGCCTTTGGTTTCCCGGTACCGGTGACGGGGTATTTAAATCAACATATATCTATTGTATCAAACCAACATCATCCAGGTAAAACAGCGTAGCCGTACCGCTAAACTCCTGGAAGATGATGGAGTTAATGGTTTTAGGAGCCGTAGCGCCGGTATTAACAAAGGCAGTCATCGGGATATTGAAGTTTACCCAGGCTCCTTCTTTTAATACTATGGCTACAGCATTATTAAAGTTGTAATCGAGCACAATGTGGATCACCTTGTTATCAGATCCCTTGCCGCCATAAACCGACATTTTGAAGCTTTTGGCAGCGATATTGCCCGGAGCCTGGAACACATAACCATCATAACCACCTGCATATTGCACTTTAATTGACGATGTACCGCGCACCACCGGCGATGAATTATTATTTACCGGCGAGTTGCTCCAGCCATAATTTGACCAGCCATTTTCAAAACCATCTTCATAAATGGCCTGCGAAAAGCCAAACGGATACAAGCCAAAGGTTGCCACGTTATTATTAGGGATACTAAGGTTAATACCATTTGATGCTAACGGCCCCTTTGCAGTACCACCACCCAAGGTTGCAGTTGTGGTTATCGACAGATCGCCCGGACCGGTTAAACCTGCCGGTACTTTAGCTACTATTTTGGTTGATGTTTTTGAAACGATCTCGGCATTGGTTGTACCAATTTTCACGCTACTTAAACCATCAAAAGTGGTACCGGTTATGGTGATCAACTCGCCTGCGCTGCCTGCCATATGGTCAACATCGGTAATACCAGGGAATGGTTGCTCCACCACAAAATCATATTCTATTTGCCCGTAACTGGTAACCAGTTTCAGTTTATTGCTCGTTGTCGATCCGCTAAAAGGAACCGTTTCGGGAATACTGAAAATAATACTGTTATCTGTAGCGAGCGCTATGTTAAAATAGATCTCGACATCGTTAATATAAATATGCTTTGTACTGCCCAGGTTTTTACCGATGATGGCATACAGTGTATAAATTTTGCCCGAATTGGTGGTCGAATCAAACGGCATCGGCCTTACTTCGGGATAGGTTAACGACGAATCGAGATTGATAGGGTGATTGATCAGCACACTATCGTTTTTGGTAAGCGTGCGCACTTTAGTTATAACCGGCGCGCCGGTACCGTAGTTTTTATCTTTTTTACAGGCGTTAAAACCCATCATCACCAATACGGCTAAGGTGAAGCAAAGATTTAAAGGTTTAAATATCTTTTTCATTTTACTGATCGGTTTAAATTATTTGAATTTATATGGCACCGGTGGTTCCAGTAATTTCGGATCGGTAGCGGTTTCAACCTGCGGAATAGGGAAGTTAAAAAACTCATCCTTAGCAGTTTTTTTGTCGCTGTACACCTGCGGTGGGGTATCGTTACTGTAAGTGCCGCGCTCCTGGTTGGCTATAACAGCCAAGGCTTTGGGGTGTTTAACAGTTAAAATACCCTGCCAGCCATCCATACGTTCCAGGTCGAACCAGTAGTCGCCCTCGATAGCCAGCTCAATGCGGCGCTCATGAAACATATTGGTTTTGGTAAACGAGGTTACCGGTGCGAGGCCCGCGCGGTTACGTACCATATTGTAGTATTTTAAAGCGGTTACATCGCTGGTGCTGTTGTTCGCACCCAAAATAGCTTCGGCAGCAATTAAAAGCACCTCGGCATAGCGCATCATATAAGTACAGTTGGCTGCCGATTGCGCCGCGCCTATGCCCCCGTTATCCGCGGGGGTACCCACCACGTATTTCTTAATACCGGCTTTGGTATTTTGCGAGTTAACGCTGGCCGGTACAGTAAAGCCGCCGCCTGCCTGGTTTATTTCCGGATAGAAATCACCCGCTTTCATAATGGTGCCGTGCAAACGGGTATCGCCCGGTTCGTAAGCGTTTTGCAGATCGATCGTCGGGCCTAAAACCGAATAACCATCACCAGTACCGGTAACACCCGCGATAGCAAACGAAGCCTGCTGCGGGTTACCATGCCCGTAAGCCGCACCACCTGCCCATTGTAAAGCAATAACCGATTCCTCGTTGTTGTTATTGGCAGTCTTGAACAGGTCGTTATAGTTTTTACCATCGATAAGGCCGGTATAGCCGTAAGTGGCTATCTGATCGTTGGTGATATTACCGCGGTAAAGTTTAAACTCGCCGCTGTTAATCACTTTTTCTGCTTCGGCGCGGGCGTTGGTGTAATCGTCCATGTATAAATAAACTTTAGCCAGTAAAGCCGATGCAGACCCGCTTGAAACGTGGCCTTGCGCAATGGTAGCGCCTACCCTTACTTTAGGGGTACAGTTGGCTTCGGCAAATTTTAGATCGTTGATGATAAACTTGTAGATATCCGTAACCGGGTTGGTGTTTACCTGGAAGTTGCCTACAAAATCGGTACTGTTTTCGATAATGGGCACATTACCCCAGATGCGTACGATGTGGAAGTATGCTAAGGCACGCATAAGGTGTGCCTCGCCGAGGGCGTTGTTCAATACCGCCTTATCTACCGAGGCCGAAGCTTTAACCGGCAGGTTATTGATTAAAGCGTTTGATTGCGCAACAACGGTGAACAACGAGTTCCAGGCATCGGCAATACGGGGATTGATGTCCGTAAGCGTAAAATTGAACAGACTGATCACGTCGTCGGAATAGGTACGAGCATTGCCGCCTGCCAACTCGGTTATAGCCCAGCCTGATTTGTTTACCCAGTTAAACCATGGCGAATTGTACAGCGCGTTGGTACTGGCCGTTACCTGATCGTTGGTTTGGTAAAAATTATCAACGGTAATGGCATCTTCGGGTGGGCGGTTAAAGAAATCTTTTTTGCAGCCGGTTGTAGCAACCAAACTTACCGCCGCAAAGCACATTAAATGTTTTATATATTTTTTCATAATGATCTTCTCCTTTTATATCAGTTAAAATTCGGCATTCAAACCAAAGGTTATTGTTCGTGGCGATGGGTAGCGGCCAAAATCAATATTGGTTAAAAACACATTCTGATTCATGGAACCTATTTCGGGGTCGAGCCCTTTGTATTTGGTAAAGGTGTACAGGTTCTGTCCGCTGGCGTAAACTTTAAGCCTGGTTAGCTTAACTTTATGCAGCCATTGCGATGGCAGGTTCCAGCCCAGTACCACATTCTGGATGCGCAGATACGATCCGCTTTCTAAAAACCTGTCGGATGTAAACAGGTTCGGGTTATCCAAACCAGCCCTTGGCGCAGGTGTTTTTGAAGTTGGATTGGCCGGTGTCCAGTAATTTGCCGCCGAAGCCAACTGGTTAACATACAAACCCGAGAGGCCCGAAATGGTATAGTTAAGCGCGTTCATGATTTTGGCACCGTACGAGCCGTTCAGGAAGATATTTAAGTCGATTGATTTGTACGAGAAGCTATTGGTGATGCCGTAAGTAAACTTAGGGTTAGGATTACCCAGGTAGGTTTGATCTTTTTGATCGATAACGCCATCGTTGTTCAGGTCTTTATAACGGATATCGCCATACCATGTGCCAGATTTGGCGACAGCGTTACCAAACTGCGGTTTGGAGTTGCGCAACTCATCTTCTGTAGTGAACAAACCATCGGTAACATAACCATAAAACTCGCCTACCGAATGGCCAACCTCGGTACGGGTAATGCCCCTGGTTAAGAAACCATTGGTAATATTGCCCGAGATGAACGGCGTTCCGTTAGCCAGCGACAATACTTTGTTTTTATAGTGCGAAAAGATAAGCGTGGTATTCCACCTGAAATTAGTGGTATTGATATTATGGCTATTGATGGTAAACTCAAAACCCTTGTTGCTCAGCTTACCGCCGTTAATGTATGGCGGGTTAACACCACCAAGGTATGAGCCTGCCGCGCCCTCGCCCACCAAAAAGGCCGGCAAAGCTGCCTGGAACAGGAATTTCTCTGATTTTTTGTCGAAGTAATCAAACGTGGCATCGATGCGACCGCCGAACAAACTAAAATCGACACCGGCATTGCTTTGGATAGCGGTTTCCCAGGTTAGGTTAGGGTTGGCAATTTTATCAACCAAAAATCCTGTACCAAAACCGGTAACTGATGGCTTCAGGGCCGAACCGTACAGGTAATTAGGGATACCCTGGTTACCCACCTGTCCGTAACCTATCCTAATTTTGATATTGTCGGCCACAGATTTGATGCCTGCCATAAAAGGCTCTTCAGATAAGCGCCATGATACGGCTGCCGATGGGAAGTAACCGGTTTGTTTGCCTGTTACAAATTTTGATGATTGATCGGAACGGAAGGTAGCAGTTAAGCTATAACGATTGTTGTAAGTATAATTAACACGTGAAATGAACGATTGCAAAGCCTGGCTACCCAAATACTCATCCACACGGGCCGATTTGGCATCGCCCAGGTTAAGGGTTTTTAAATCGTTGCTATAAAAATTCTGTACGTAGTTGGTGATGCCGTTCCACATGGCGTAGTTCAGCTCATAACCTAATGTGGCATTGATCACATGTTTTTTGGCAATGGTACGATTGAAGGTTGCCACCTCTTTCCATGTCCAATAGTGCGAATTGCTCCAGTACTCGGTTAGGTTGGCTGTTTTATTTTCGTAATCGCCGTATTTAAAGGTCGGGTTAAACTGCAAAGCTTTCGACCAATCGAAACCGCCGTTTATCTCCGAACGGAAGGTAATATCGCGGGTGATACGCAAATCGGCATAAATACTACCGTTTACATTGCTCCTTACCAGGTTATTGGTAAGCAAGGTAGCCTGTGCCACCGCGTTTGGCGTACCGCCATAACCGTTGGCATTTGGCCCGGTGCTGATAGCGCCGGCAAATGAACCATCTGGGTTACGCACAGCGATATCAGGTGCGCTTAGCAAGGCGGTGTAAATAATACCATTGTTATCGCTCAGCCCGCGGTCTTCCTCGTTGCGGGTACCGCCGATAGACATACCATATTTTAAAAAGCTTTTAACCTGCGAGTTTACATTTGAACGGATAGAGTAGCGTTTAAAACGGCTGCCCAAAATAGTACCATCCTGTTTATAATATCCGTTAGAGATATAGTAGTCTGTACCCTCTTTTCCTCCGGAGATGGAAAGCTGGTGGCTTTGCATCGGCGCAGTGCGGAAAACTTCGTCCTGCCAGTTGGTGCCGTTACCTAACAGATCGGGGTTGGCAAAATCGGGGCGACGGGTTACCTGCACGTTATCGGCCAATTCGTTTTGCAGTTTGGCGTACTGCGGCAGGGTCATCATTTTTAAAAACTTGCCCTGGGTTTGTATGCCGTAATAACCATCGTAACCAATGCGGGCGCTTCCGTTTTTACCACGTTTGGTGGTAACGATAATTACACCGTTTGATGCCCTTGAACCATAAATGGCAGTAGCCGAAGCATCTTTTAAAACATCGATAGATTCGATATCGCTCGGGTTGATTAACGACAGCGGGCTAACGCCCACCTCATCATTATTACCCAAAGCAACCGACCTACCGCTGGTGCTCCTGTTCAAAGCATCGCCCGAGATAGCTACCCCATCAATAACATACAAAGGCTCGTTTGATCCGGACAATGAAGTAATCCCGCGGATATGCACCGAGGTCTGGCTGCCCGGCGCGCCCGAGTTTTGAGTAATGGTTACACCCGAAACACGACCCTGCAGCATCTGATCGATACTGGCCTGCGGCACATTGGCAATATCAGCAGCTTTTACCGATGATATAGCACCGTTAACATCCTGCCGCTTTTGCGAACCATAACCAATAGCCACCACATTAATATCGGCAAGCGCGGTGGTTGATGATTTTAGGGTGATGGTAAATGTTGTTTTGTTACCGATGGCTACTTCCTGTTTTTCGGCACCTATAAAAGTAAAAACAAGCGTTTTGGCGTTAGCCGGTAAGGTTAGGCGAAATTTACCGGCTATGTCGGTAACTACAGCTGTTTTACTATCCTTAACGGCAACTGTAACGCCGGGCAGGGTAACGCCTCTTTCGTCTGAAACTGTACCCTGTACCACTGTTCCCTGGTTCTGCGCCGTCCCCCGGAGGCACATCAACACAAAGGAAAACAGCAAGGCTATTCGTAGAAATTTTCCCATAATTGATTATTTGGTTTGTATTGGTTTATTGTGATTTTTAAGTTTATACTATTACTACAGACCGGATATTACCCCACCTACCCTTACCGGTTTTGCGCGCAAACCGGTAAAAAGATCAATACATCGCCGCTACCCGGCTCTGCCTTTTTAAGGCTATGTACAATGGTTATCCTGCACGTTTAATTGGTTTATTGTTGTTTTTAGGTTTATACCCGCTAATGCTTTTGCATAAGGACGTGGTTAATATTTATTACAACGATGGTAAAATTATATGCAATCGAAAACCCGGTTGTGGATAAATAGGGGTACAAATGTCAACCCATATTTAAACACTGATTATCAGATATTTAATAAAAATTATTGCCATAAAAAGGGTTAAATAGTTACAAATGTGCACCTGTTTTGGCGGCGTGCTTAGAAAAACTTGTGTGATAATAGTATCACATGGTGCGAGTTATTGAAGATACTGGGTTGCTATTTTGAATGGGATTTGATGTTGAGTAACGCCGCCGCCCAGCTCCAGCAGAGTGGCAACTATCAAGCGGCCTCTGCCCGCCGTAACAACATATGGCGCACACAGGCCGGAGGCCTGAAAATAATCGACACTCGGCTGGAGCCCATAGCCGTTAACTTAAGGGGTTAAAGATATCATTGACAATACAGAAGCTTGCTTTTTTACCTTTCTTCGGTTCAATAAGCAGGCTTTTTATTATTGGGAAGATAAATAACCCAAGCCAGGCTTCGAACGTTATGTTATGGTTCATCACCATTCTTAACGCATATGCCCATAACCTGGCTTGTTTAAAGAACTTCCAATGAGAACAGGCATATTCTCTATTTTCTTTTTGGATAGAATCGTCGAGACATCGGAATATTTTCCAGTTGATCAATATCCAAATGAACCTTGCAAGGAGTAGGCACTCAAACCGTTCTTTTTTTACAGGCTTTACCCTGTGGAGGTTTAACAACGATTTCCAACTTTTAAAAATGAGTTCAATTTGCCATCTGAGACGATATAGTTCAATCACATCGTTTGAATTAAAGATAGCCGGATCTACATTGGTAATAAATACGCTGAACCGGCATCGCTGTTTGTATTCTTCAGAAAGTTCCCGCCCCCGGCTCTTTGCCTGTTTTTGAGCTTTTCTTATCCGTTCAGCCCAGGTCTGCTCTGCGACTGGTACTACGATCAGGCGGCATTCAAGCGCTTTTTTACCTTTGCCAAGTACAATTTCAGTTTCAAAGCATGCCTGTTTATTGGTCCGCATGCGCTCATAAAGTGAGGACCAGTCAATTACTTTGCCTGTTGCCTTATGAACAGGTTTCCATTTCGGTTGCAGTCTGTTAAGAAAAAAGGCTTTCCGCTCTGTAACTCCTCTCAAATAAGCCATTGTAACATAACCCAGGTCCCGGATATGTAGATCATCTTTAGCTATGCGGCATGCTGTTCTCTTTGAATAACTCTGATCATTTTTTGTTGCCTTGGTTAACTCCAGGTTCTCCCAATCTCCATTTTTGAGGTCAAAGGAGTATTGTATGTTCATTAGCGGATTGGTAACAGCTCCTCCATAACCCGGATAACTCTCTTTGTATTCATCAGGCAGGCAGAACTTACAAGAGTCGGTAATCAGTACCCGCGCGAATGGTTGCCAGGTATCGTGATTCCGGATAGCTAATCTGGTAGCCATTTGTTCGGCTAAAACCAGCTTCATAAATTCAACACCACTTTCGTTAAACCGTTTATGCAAGCCGACTTTGCTCAATGACTTACCGCTTTGCCTAATCAGGTCATCGCAACAATCCTGAAGGCTAATCTGGTGATCAATGCTATTGAATACAAGCGTATCAATAAATGCTTCTGGCTTAAGTTTAGAACTACGACGACAAAAACCGCTTTGGCGGGCGAGTTCAGCAATTTTATCAGCCTTAATAACCGAGCAGATGGAACTATTCAGGGTATCCGAATAATCTGAAACGAATCTACTTTTATCAAAAATGAAAGGAGCTTTTCCCTTAGCAAAAAGCACTTCGTCTGAAAAAAAGTGTTATATTTATACAAGAAAAGGCGGTCTTGCCTGGAAACAAACCGCCTTTTCAATAAATATTAAAACTATACAAATATGGGAAAATCTAATTGGTTTTGCCCTACGGCGAAGCCTCGCATTATTCTCTTTTCAAATTTTCTTCGACAAAAAAATCCTTAAGTTAACGGCTATGGGCTCCAGCCGAGCGTCTGCAGGGGAGTATAAAGTTAAGCTGAAAGCTTAACACAGTTTAGGACGAAGTTACGCTATCGCTAAACTTCGACCAGTCCGTATAGAATAAGCATCCTTGAGATTGGGGACTAAAGTTGAAAACTTTAGCCATTGTACACCACGGGTTACGCTATCGCTAAACCCGCGGCAGATAGTGGATAAATTTATAGTAACAACCGGGCAAACAAAATCCTGCCCAATCTAAAATCCACCCAAATCCCGGTTCAGAAAAAAAATCGGTGTAATCAAAAAATCAATCGGTGTAATCCCAGAAAAAAAATCATGGTTCAGACTCCGCCACATACTTCGACGGTATGCTGTTAAATTCAGCCTTAAAAGTCCGCACAAAATACTTTTGGCTTTTAAAGCCCACCTTGTGGCAAATTTGCGAGATGGTAAGGTGGCCGGTCTCCAACAATTGCGCGGCCCGTTTCAGGCGCATGGAGCGCACCAGTTCGTTAGGGGTTTTGCCCGTCATTTGCAGGATTTTTTTGTAGAGGGTATATCGGCTCACAAACATATCGCTGCTCAGTTCCTCTACCGAGAAATTGGGATTGGAGATATTGGCATCTATCAACAGCAAAACCTTTTTAATGAAAGCCTCCTCCGGCGAATCAACCTGTAGCTCGGTTGGCGTTACATCCACCTGCTTCTGGTAGGTTTTGCGCATTTTTTCCTGCTGATTGAGGATGTTTTTTATTTTGGAGTGCAGGATCTCGAAGTTGAAAGGCTTGGTCATATAATCGGTAGCCCCGGTTTCCAGGCCTTTAATTTGCTGTTCTTCGCCGGTTTGGGCAGTTAGCAATATTACGGGGATGTGTGAGGTACGGGTGTCGGCTTTTATTTTACGGCACAGGTCGATGCCGTTCATTTCGGGCATGCTGATATCGCTTACAACAAGGTTAGGATGTTGGGCAAGGGCTTTCTGCCAACCTTTTTTACCGTTTTCTGCTTCGATGATATTGAAAGCATCCTTCAGGTTATCTTTAATATAAAATCTAAAATCTTCATTGTCTTCTATCAGTAAAACTGTCGGCTTTTTGCAGTCGCGGTTTTCTTTGGATTGATTAGTTTTTGAGGCTTCCGGTTCTACCAGAAATTCAATTTGATGGTGCAGCAGGTTGCCGGTATCGGTAAACAGTTTTTCGTCGAGCTGCTGGAGGGGCAACAGCACGGTGAAGCAGCTACCCTGCCCGTTTTCGCTTTCTACAGAGATTTCACCATTGTGTAACCTTACAAATTCTTTGGTGATAGAGAGGCCTATACCGCTACCCTGGTTTAACATAGAGCCGGGAATATCGTTCTGAAAAAACGGGTCGAAGATTCGGTTTTGCTTATCCGAAGGGATACCGATACCGGTATCAATCACCCTGATCTCCAACTGATGCTCACCGCTTTCTACAGCATCTTTCAAACTCAATAACACGCTTACCTGCCCGCCCTCATGCGTAAACTTATAGGCATTGGATAACAGGTTAAACAAGATGCGCTCTATTTTATCATGATCAAAACTGGTGATAAAACTATCCGTATCAGTGTCAAACACAAACTTAATATGCTTTTGCTCCGCGATATCCGTAAACGACCACGACAGATCTTTAATAAACCCAATAATATCGCCACTCCGGGTATACAACTTCAACTCCTGGTACTCCATCTTCCTGAAATCCATCAGCTGGTTAACCAGGTTAAGCAGGCGCTTGGCATTGCGGGTGATCATTATTAGCTGGCGGCGGGTATCAACATCACTTACCTGTTTCAATATTTTATCAACCGGGGCCATGATCAGGGCCAGCGGGGTACGGAACTCGTGGCTTACGTTGGTGAAGAATTTGATCTTCATTAAATCAAGTTCGTGCATGCGCTGTGCTTCCTCGCGTTCTTTTTCTATCGAAAACTGCTCCCTTATTTTCCGTATACCACGCTGGCGGAAATAGAATAACACGCCGATAAAAATCAGCCCATAAGCGGCGTAGGCCCAGGTTGTTTTCCAAAACGGCGGCAATACTTTAATATGCAACACAATCTGGCCGCCTTTCCAAAACTCGTTACCCGCCGCACGTACTTTAAAAGTATAATCGCCGGGTTCGAGGTTATAGGTTGCTTTGCGCAGTTTATTATCAACCGTTATCCAGCCATCGTAAAAGCCATCCATAGCGTATTGCAACTTCACCTTGTCCGGATTAAAGTAGGTAAGCGCGGCAAACTCTATCGAAAATACGTTTTGGTTATAATTGAGTGTGATCTCTTTTAATTGGGAGATCGACTGCGGCAATATCACCCTACCGTTCACCTTCTCCCCCACCTCCAGGCTTTTATCAAACAACTGAAAATCGGTAAAGAGCAGGTTTGATGTGCTTTTATCAAATTTTAGGGCCGAGGGTTTAAAAATATTAAAGCCATTACCGCCACCGAAGATCAACTCACCCTCCCGCGTTTTGCCGGATGAGTTTTCAGAAAACTCACGGCCTTGCAAACCATCCAGTTCATTATAATTTATGAAATGAAATTTAAGTGCCGGGCTGTTCCTGTCTACCAAAATGTTGGATAACCCGTTCGGCGTGCTCACCCAAATATTATGACTTTCATCTTCGCGCAAATCAATCGTAGTATTATCCGGCAAACCATCTTGTTTGGTTAACGAGATAAACTTTTTAGTATCCGGATTATAAACATTAAGCCCCTCGCGGGTGCTGATCCAGATGAGGCCATGGCTATCTTCCAGTATATTGTTGGTGTTATTGTTTACCAGGCTATTAGCGTCTTTATCATTTTGCAGATGATGTACAAACTGGTTAGTGCCGTTCATCAGCACATCAACCCCATAAGCCGTTACTATCCAAATATTACCACGCCTATCCTGCATCAGGGCGCTTATATAATTGGAGTGAATGCTGTTTTTGTTGATATCGCCATCAAACTTGTAATTGGCCACTACCTCGCGCCGGGCATTCAGCTTATTTAAGCCTGCGGATAGCGTACCCACCCAGAGGTCACCCGCCTTATCTTCCATCAGCGAGCAGACCCGGTTTTCGGAAATACTGTTGGCTGCGCCATCCTGGTGGCGGTAGTGCTTAAAAGTTTTACCATCGTAACAATCCAACCCGCCGTAGTAGGTACCTATCCATAGCTTACCTTCATGGTCAAGCAGCATGGTTACAATTACGTTATTGGTAAGGCTTTTATCGTCGGCAGCGTTATGCAGGTATTGCTTAAAGCTATTGGCTTTGCGGTTCCAGTAAATAAGGCCGCCGCCATTAGTCCCTATCCAGATATTGCCGTGCTTATCCTCGGCAAAATTGTTTACATCGCTAAAAGGCAAACTGTTCGGATCGCTTAAATGATGGGTGTAGGTGGCAAATTTTATAACGTTTGGGTGATAATAGCTTACCCCGCGTTTATAAGTACCACACCAAACTATGCCGGTATTATCTTTATAAACACAGGTAACGCTGTTTTGACCAACGGTTTTATTATCATCCTCACGGTTTAATAAGTAACTGATATTGAAATCGTTTTTGTTCAACAAATTGATGCCCCCGTGATCGGTAGAGATCCACATCCGGTTGTTATCATCCTGCACCACATCCGATACCACATCGGTATTTAATCCCGCACCCGCCGCGCCCTTGCCTAAATGCTTAAATATGCCTTTCCGCATATCCAAATAAAACACGCCCGATGAATAGCTTGGTACAAATGCCCAGATATCATCCTGCTTATCGATATAAATTTTGTACGATGAACTTAAGCCCTGGGGTAATTGGCCCAGCGCTTTTCGGTAATTTACCTGATATGTTTTAGGATCGAGACGTTCCAACACCCCGCTATTGGATATTACCCAGATATTCCCTTTCGAATCGACAGAAAGATCAGTAACCATATCCGAGGAGATCGAACTACTATCATTCTCTTTATGCGTTAGGTTGATGAGTTTGGTTGTTACAGGATCATACTTATAAATCCCCCTGCCTTTGTTATGGTGCAAAAACCAGAAATGATCAAACCTATCGTGCTTGATAGCCGCTATGTATGGATCGTACAGTTTTATTTTGTACAGAAAATCCCGGGTGTTACGGCTAAATTTTTCGGTGGCTGGATCATAAAGGTTAAAACCCGTACGCGTTTCTATCCATAGTTTATTTTCCGGGCCAGGGGTTATGCTTACCACGTAATCATCGTCGATAGTGGTGGTATCATTGGCGGCATGTTTATAGGTTTTAAAGGTGTAGCCATCATATTTATTAAGGCCCGAAAGAGTACCGAACCACATAAAACCTTTAGTATCTTTATAAATACAGTTTACCTGGTTATGCGATAAACCATTGGTAATATCCAGCCGTGAAAACCTGAACGCGTTTGATTGCGCCACCAATAATGCCGGGGAAAGCAGCGTTATAAAGTAAACAATCAAAATTTTACACTTCATCAACTATAATTTTAGAGCGGTGCTACGCTATTAAAATTTTAAACTTTTAGGTTTGCAGGCAAATTGAGTTTTAACTTTTAACCCAAATGGTCAAAGGTTTATTTAGCTATAATTTAACCCGCCGGTAATACTGTATTTGATAATTTGCCCGCTTATTATTCAAACCTTTTACAGGCTCAAATTTGTAGCAACGGTTTATAATTGGCTTAATATCAAATGTAATTTAATACATGGGTAAGATATAATACTTTTTTTACAATATTTGATTTTAAATTAACCAGAATATCAGCAAAACAAACACAAAATCAACAAAATACGGCAAAAACAGATGATACTTTTCTTTCAATTTTATAATTGAGAGGGGTGTTATTAAATAGGTTTAAAAAGTTAACAAACAGTATTCGATAAATAACTCCGAAAGCCTCGCCGAAAACAGGAGGCACCTACGGAGCCAAATTATACGTTTGTTATAAGCTACAAACATGGTACTCCTACGGAGTTCGAACACAGCAGTCAAACTCCGTAGGAGTACCATGTTTGTAGAAAGACATATAGAAACATCAAGGCTCCGTAGGTGCCTCCTAACCTATAAGCAACAGGTTTGACAATTAGCCAGGCAAGCAAACAAGATGAGCCATTTTTTGTAGATTAACCATAAACGCAAAACAGCAGTACATTTTTTAATGGACAACACGCAAAGCATAACAAAGGCACCACAAAAAAAAGTATCAAAGCTTAAACAAAGCTTTGCCGACTTTTTTGTAACCCTTTACAATATCAACAAGTTCATATTCCGCTTTTTCAGGGAAGCTTTTGTGCCTCCGTTTGAGTTGAAAGAGGTTATACGCCAGTGCTACGAGGTGGGCGTACGTTCGTTTACGCTGATATCGGTAACCGGCTTTATAGTAGGTGTGATATTTACAAAGCAATCAAGGCCGTCGCTATCGCAATTTGGTGCCGAATCGTGGTTACCATCACTGGTATCTATCGCTATTATGCGGGCGCTGGCACCTTTGGTTACCGCGCTGATAGCATCGGGCAAGGTAGGATCAAGCATTGGTGCCGAGTTAGGCTCCATGCGTGTAACCGAGCAGATTGATGCCATGGAAGTATCAGGTACCAAACCTTTTAAATTTTTGGTGTGTACCCGCGTGCTGGCTACTACGCTCACTATCCCTATCCTATCAACCTATACCGGCTTTGTTGCCTTATTTGGCGGCTACTTAAACGTAACGCAAAATGAAGGCACCACCTGGACAACTTTTATCCAGGAAGTATTTGAACCGCTAACCTTTACCGATTTTGTGGCATCGCTCATCAAATCAATCGTATTTGGGTTTACTATAGGTATAGTGGGCTGTTACCAGGGCTATTATTCAAACAAGGGTACTGAAGGTGTAGGTAAGGCCGCCAACGGCGCTGTAATTACCGCCATGTTTTTGGTATTTATAGAGGAAGTTATTATTGTACAAATAACCGGCTGGTTCCGCTAATTAATTGATTATGAAAAAGGAAGCAATAAAGGTAGATCATACCAACCCGGTTATCAGCATCAGGGGCTTGAAAAAAGCTTTCCAGGATTATGCCGTGCTTCGCGGTATCGACCTTGATCTTTACCAGGGCGAGAACCTTGTGGTACTTGGCAGATCAGGCACCGGTAAATCTGTATTAATCAAAATCATATCGGGTTTGTTAAAGCCCGATGAAGGCGAAGTGGAAGTTTTGGGGCGCAATATTGCCACCATCAGCGATGATGAGTTACAGGCGCTGCGCATCAGGATAGGCTTTTCATTTCAGAACAGTGCTTTGTACGATAGCATGACGGTACGCAAAAACCTCGAGTTTCCCTTGGTACGCAACCGCCGTAATCTTACCAAAGGCGAGATCAATAAAAATGTGGAAACCGTGCTTGATGCTGTAGGCCTATCGCAAACCATTAACCAGATGCCATCCGAACTTTCGGGCGGGCAGCGTAAACGGATAGGCATCGCCCGCACGCTAATCCTCAACCCCGAAATTATGCTGTACGATGAACCAACAGCCGGTTTGGACCCCATTACCTGTATCGAGATCAATGATTTGATTAACGAGGTTCAGCAACGCTACAACACATCATCCATCATCATTACGCATGATTTAACCTGCGCCAAACAAACCGGCGACAGGATAGCCATGCTGCTTGACGGACAGTTTCAACGCACCGGCACATTCGACGAGGTTTTTGCTACCGACGACGAGCGGGTGAAACCTTTTTACGATTACAACTTTATTAAATAACAACAGTTAACACGATATCACCATCATTCACATGGATAAGGCAGATAACAGAAAATCGATTATAGTAGGCATATTCCTGGCACTGGGCCTCATACTATTTATACTGGGGGTATTTACCCTTGGCGGCCAGCAAAAAGCCTTTGTTAAAAACATAAATCTTAGTGCTGTATTTACCGATGTAGCCGGCCTTAAAAAAGGTAATGCCGTTTGGTTTTCGGGCGTAAAGGTGGGTACCATCAGTAACATTAAATTTATTGGTCCTTCAGAGGTTCAGGTATATCTTCATGTAGATCAGGCTACCCAGCAATACATTCGCAGCAATGCCACGGTTAAAATAGGATCGGACGGGTTGATTGGCAATAAGATTATTGTAATAGAAGGCGGCAGTCCGCAAGCTCCCGTTATTGAAGATGGCGCGGTGCTAAAATCAGAAAAACTGCTATCTACAGATGATCTGCTAAAAACCCTTCAGGATAATAACCAAAACCTGCTGGCCATCACTACAGATTTTAAAACTTTAAGCCACAGCATACTGCAAGGCAAAGGTACCGTTGGCGCATTGTTAGCCGACAGCATCATGGCCATACAACTACGCGCCGCTATGCGCAACCTGCAGGCCACCACCCAAAGCGCTTCGCTAATGGCGGTGCAACTGGATCAGTTTAGTCGTAAAATGAATACCAAAGGCGGTTTGGCCGATAAAATGCTTACCGATACAGCTACCTTCGGCCAGATAAAACAGGCAGCCGCACAATTACAGCAAACCGCCGCCAACGCTGCCACACTTACGGCAAACCTTACCAAAGCCAGCAATAAGTTAAACACTACCGATAACGCCCTGGGCGTATTGTTGAACGATCCTAAGGCTGCGGTACAAACGCAATCAGCCATCAATAACCTGCAGGCTGCATCTATCAAACTCAATGATGATCTGGAAGCTGCACAGCATAACTTTTTGCTGCGCGGATTTTTTAAGAAAAGAGATAAAGCTAAAGCAGATAGTTTGAAGGCTAAACCTTAAAAATATTTTCAAGGCGACGAGTTGACTCACCCCGACTACGCTTCGCTTGCCACCCCTCTCTGCCGCGCAAAGAGGGGATTTTTTTTGTTTTTCCCTTACCTTTTTTCCTAAACCCTCGTTACGGCGCAACCGTAGAGAGGGTCGACCAGTGTAGCGAAGTCGGGGTGAGTAAAACCGTCACCATGCTAATCTGCCAGCTGTTCAAAAGCTATTTTCAAAATCGGGCATGGAAACGGCTATTGCCAAATCCCCCCAACCTAACCAGTAAACTTCACACTAATGAACTAATGAACCACTTAACTAATGAACCACTAAATAGGTGAACCAAAAAAAATGCGTCCCGTATCTCACCCCGGAACGCAATTTCGATAACATCTCACCGATATCGATCAACTAAATCAGGTTAAATCTCAACCCTTAACTTTATACACTACACTTATATCGTGCCATTGTTTTAAATAATTAAAAATCAACACATTAAAACAAACTAACGCTACTACAGCGTACGTTAACGAACAGCTACTGTTACAATACCGGTTCAGATAATTTTATTTATCACCGGCAATTTGGTTAGCAAATACGCAAGCAAAAAACTAAATGCTACAGCCAGTGGTGCCACTATCAATAATTTATAGGCCGGGTCCATTGGCCATCCTATCGCCATTACCGATAATGAAATCACCAACAGCGGATGAAAAATATATACCCCGAAAGCTGCCCGCGAACCGGCTTTCATTAAGGCTGTTTGCCCGTTCCATTTATGTTTGGCGATAATTACTAACGCGGCCATAATAAAAATTCCGGTTAACTGCTCCCAACAGGCATACATTAATGATTGCCAGTGCCCCAGGCCGTTAAAAGTTTCAACCGGGCTATGTGTTACTTCTTTCACAACAAATAATACCGGGAACACCATTACAACCATCAATAAAGCAAGCCATGCAAACAACTTACCCGTTTTATATTCAAACCCGTTTAACCAGTTATTGCGTGAAGCTACAACTCCCATCCAAAACATAGCTATATATTGCGGGAAATGCCCTAACTGAAAACCAACAGGTTTAAGCACCCAACCTATCGGAAAAACAATCCTTACCAAATAAGTAACTACCGATAACCCTGCTGCAAACAGAATGATATTTAACGCAGTTGGCGACTTTTTGCCCGCATGGATTTTCCTTTTTTCAGGTAAATTCACCACCACAAAAACCAAACTAAACAACAGCAGGGCAGCCACAAACCATAACACTCCAAAGTCAATCCAGCCATCAAAACCACTTAGATACTGCAGGTAAGTAATCTGATGTCCATCTGCAAACCGGTAAACAATATAACTCAGCACCGGCGACAGGACAAACGAGTAAAATATCAGCGGGATGCCAAGCCGTTTCAACCTGTCGGCAGTAAAACGTGCGGCTCCTTTTTTTGGTAAAGACGAAGCTGTAAAATAAGCCGATATAAAAAAGAACAAACCCATAAAAAACGACTGGTTGGTAGCTACAAACAAAGTCATTGGGATAAGCGCGGCAGTATGTGTGGTTTTATCAGTAAAGTACCAACCGCCCGGCGCGCCATAGGTTATAAAAGTATGATGCAATATCACCAACACTGTAAGCGCTACCTTTAAATTATCAATATAAAGCAGTTTTGCGGGCCGCGCGGTGTTGGTTAAAGAATCAGAATGCGGGGTGGCATTGGCTGTTTGCATAGGCATTTTATAAGTAAATACAGCTATATGACACGGTTATTATTGCCTTGTTACAGCTATTTTATAAAAGATGCATCTAAACAGGTTGATTTACGTACAACATTGTATTTTAGCCGATTACAACACTCAATACAACCAAACAGAGTATAAATTCTTTTTGCAAAAGTTGTATATTTAATATCTTTGATAGATTGTTTACTTTACACTAATTAATTGACCCCCAATTTGAATACGCAGTGGCAAACTTCGGACTCAATGAGCCAAAGCAAGTTAATAGCCGTTAGCAGGTTGTATAACAACTATGCGGCCAAGCTTTTTGGTTACATTTTCGAAGTGGTAAAAAATCAATCAGTTGCCGAGCAGTACCTCGTAGCAGTTTTTAACGATGTACCTAACGAGATTGATGAGTTTTTGAAAACCGGCGTTAATGCCCTGTGCCGCCTGCAAATGATGGCCCGCAAAAAGCTATCGGAGTTTTTTGAAACGTTAGATAATGAAACCGACAGGCAAGCCTGGCAAAGTTTTCAACCATCGGCCAACAATAAATATGTTGCCATGATGAATCCCTTGCAACAACAGGTATTTTACGCCATCCATTATCAATGTAAAACTACCGCCCAAATTGCCGCCGAACTAAGCAGCACTAACGAAGAAATTAGGATGACATTAAAAGAATGTTTTACCATTATCCGAAACGGGAGGAACAATGAAAGATTACATTGATAGTGGTATACTTGAGGTATTTGTAATGGGCGCCGCTACCGAAGAAGAGGTGCGTGAGCTGATGTACATGAAAGCCAAATACCCCGAAGTAAACGAAGCACTGAAACAACTGGAAGCCGATATGGAAAAGGTAGCCATGAACATGGCTATAGTTCCGCCGCCGGGAACCTGGGATAAGATTGAAGACGAGATCAATGATCTAATCCGCCGCGAGGAAAGGTTAAACAAGCCTGTTCAATTCCGCACTTCAGACAACGGTTATAACAGGCAGCAAAAAACCGCCC
Source organism: Mucilaginibacter celer (assembly GCF_003576455.2). Classification (NCBI taxonomy): domain Bacteria; kingdom Pseudomonadati; phylum Bacteroidota; class Sphingobacteriia; order Sphingobacteriales; family Sphingobacteriaceae; genus Mucilaginibacter; species Mucilaginibacter celer. Next base: position 414,681 of record NZ_CP032869.1, on the reverse strand, counting down.
CTGCCGATCAATATATTGAAGTTGAAGGAGCCTCAAGCCACATGCGCCTGCATAAATCATGGCGTTATGTATTCGCCGCCATTTTTGTATTAGGAAAGATCTTTTTAGGCTTCGCGATATATTTTTATCTCGAAAACCGCCAGGCACAGGAGCAGATCAAAGAATTGAAGAGCGAGGTAAAGGAATTACGTCGTTAGTGGTTGGAGATTGGAGGTTAGAGGCCTCTTGCTGATATTTATTAAGGCATCCTTTGGGATGCTTTTTTGTTTAAACAACTTTTGTAAAGCTTATAAACAACAAAAGGCACCCTCGCGGGTGCCTTCGTCATTGATCGGTTTAGGTTAAAAGCCTCGTCAATTATATCAGTGCAGCTGGTTCCTAAAGCAGGATACTATCACAGCAACCAACCTCTAATCTCCAACCTCTGATCTCTTAAAATAAGGTTTAGGTATAAAGAACAATTATCTTAAGCCGGAGACAGCAACTAATCACTAACCTCCAACCTCTAATCTCTCTTAAATAAAGGTTTAGGATTTTGAAATTTCATGTACTCTTCCTTCAAAAATCTCATATCACAAACCTTTACCATGATGCATAATTTGCAGGGATTACATAACCTGCCTGCAAATTTCTATGCATCCGGATATTTCAATTATTCGGCTTTGGTGCCTGTATTGCTTTTACCTTCATTTTCTATCTGAAGTTTTTTAAGCATTTCGGTACCTATCAGGGCGTCTATCATGCCGTTGTTACCACCGTCTTTACCACTCACCAATATTTCAGGTACTAACCTGATACCGGCTGCAGCTAAGGCTTCGGCCACACGTACTATGGCGTATTGTTCGGTACCCATGGCTTCGGTTTTTTGTTTGGTAACCTCAGCTTCTGATAAACCTATGGCCTTGATCTTGGCACCTTCGGCCATACCGTTCACCTCGGTAGCATTGGCATCGGCTTTGGCGTTTACGGTTTTGGCTTCGGCGTCGGCTTTGGCTATCGTAATCCTTACCTCGGCATCGGCTTTGGCATTGATGGTTTTAGCTTCGGCCTCACCTTTTGATGCGGCAACCCTTGATGCTGCCATCTGGGTGTTGATCTCAACCTGGCGGGTTGATTTTACTACCTCCGGCTGCATATCGGCACCGGCACGGGCGCTTTCAAATTCCTTACGTTCAATTTGCGCGTGGCGCTGAATCTCGTAGGTTACTTTTTCCTCTTCGGCCAACTTACGGTCGGTTAAGGTTTTCATCAGTGCTGCTGGTGGCACAATGTCGCCTATCAGGGTATCTACACCTATTACGTTATAGGTTTCCAGTACGCGGCCAATATGCTCGCGGGCATCGGTTTGCCTTTGGATACGGTTGGCCAAAAAGCCGATCACATCACTTTTTTGCGCCGAGTTACGGAAGTAGTTGGCAATGGTTGGCTCCAACACCTGCGATACCAGGTTTTTCATTTTACCAAACCTTGCAATCACCTTAGGCGCCTCGTTACGTGGCACGTGGATAATCTGCGATACATCCAAATTGAATGTAAAACCATCGCTTGACCGTACGGTGATTGTACACAGGTTTTTATCCAACTCGTGCGATTCGGTACGACTATCGGCCCAGTTCAGTACGATGTTGGTTGTCGGTACAATTTCAACAGCATGGGTATAAATATTAACCGGATGCTTACCGGGGTCTAAAGGTTCGTCCCATACACCTTTTTCGTTGCGTTTAACTATGTTACCGTGTTTAAAGTTATCGCCGCTGGTATCCTTCCCTTCCGGGCCAACAAAGGAGTTTACCACACCTACATAACCAATCGGGATATAGATCATATCAACCTGTTCAACACTTACAAACCATGGGTTTAAGTAATAGGTACCCGCCAGTATCACATCCTCCTGCAAACCTTTGCGGCCGCCGGCGTTAATGAACGCGATAGGATCCTGGTAGTTCTTATGCCCATGTACCGATTCGCCGGCTATCTCGCCTTTGTTCAGGGGTTCACCATCAAGCGTAGTGATGATACCAACTTTGTTTTCGTGGATCTGGGTAATCGGCACCATCTCAATATCAAACAAAAAGGCATTGATACGGTAGCTACCTGGTGTAAGAAAAGCCGCCTGCGGGCCTTTTTGGCCATTATTATCCAAAAAGGCTATAGCATCCTGAAACTTATCGCACTCTACCGGTTTACCCAATACACGGCCGGTATCAAAGGATGCACCGTCTTTTGCCTTCACCAGACCCAGTTTACCTTGCTCAATAATGGTAAAGGGTTGCATTATAATGGTATATTGCCATGGCCACATTTTCCAGTATAAACCCGGGGCTAAGGCTTTGGCCTGCATACCGGCCTCGCCTTGTGTGGCTATGATACGGCCATCTGGCAGGCGGCTGTTGCCGGTAAGGGCAAACTTTTTGATTACGAGGCCGATACGGTCGTCCGGAACGATAACCATGCCACAAAACACGCGCAAAACAAATTTGTACATCAGCAATAACGCTATGACGGGTATAACCCACCACAGACTAACAATTAGATTGTCCATTTTTTTTAAAGATTGTTTTTGATTTTTTTATTAACGGAACCCTTAAGGTGCGGGCCCTCACAATACTTATAGCTTACCTGGAAGAGTACCTTGGCTATATAGTGTCATTAAGACAGTTGCATTATTGCTTTGTTACGAAAAAACTTAAAAATATTTTACAACAGATGTCAAAACGATGTAATTAATTGATACACAGAAAGTAAATTTCAAGCAAATTTTCGCGGAAACATTTAAGGAATCCTCAGGTTAAACAAATATCACATTGTTTAATGCCCACTTAACATTACCGTTATGAATACTTCAAAAAGCAACCGGAAAGAGGGACAGGAAATCGCTCAATCACCAGATAAAAAAGCCAAAGAATTAAAAACCGAGGGCCCCTTAAGCGAAAAGGACGAAGTGAAAAAAGCTGAAGACAGAACGAATAGAATGGCGAAAAAATAAGTTTTCAATTATTTTTTGTTGTATCTGCTGTCTTGTTATTTCGATGGCAATTATATAGTTTTATCACACAATCAACCTGGTTATGATAAAACAAAGCCTTTTGCTATTTGCAGTTCTGTTAATGTTTCTTACATCCTGCGGCCCAAATGTTTCTGTTAGCACGCTTACGGGCAAGTGGAAATATATCAAAATAGAGCATCCCAATGCCAGCCCACCCGATACAGTGAAAAAAGCCGAACTGGACCAGGCGGTACCTTATATTCAGTTTACCCCCGAAATGAAATACCTCATAGTATGGGAAAACAAATTCCTGTCGCACGGATCATTTACCCTGAATGGTAAAAACCTGAATGTTACCGAAAAACTGCCCGACGGTAAAACACGCGATTTTGTTTTCACTGTTTCGGAGCTTACTGATAGCAAAATAGTTTTTGAAAGCAGCGGACCAGATGGATCAAAAGTTACGGCACTTAGGGCGAGCAAGTTTTAAGGCTAAAGGCTAAAGGCTAAAGGCTAAAGGCTAAAGGCTAAAGGCTAAAGGCTAAAGGCTAAAGGCTAAAGGCTAAAGGCTAAAGGCTAAAGGCTAAAGGCTAAAGGCTAAAGGCTAAAGGCTAAAGGCTAAAGGCTAAAGGCTAAAGGCTAAAGGCTAAAGGCTAAAGGCTAAAGGCTAAAGGCTAAAGGCTAAAGGGCAATGCCTCATAGTATCATTTGTTTTAACTTTTTTCATTTAATTTATGAAAAAGTTTAACAGGAAACGTTGGTCCGCGTTAGGATTGAAGTGTAAAGCCCACAGCGCGGGTAGGCACTGAGCGCTCGAAAGGCGAGGACTTGGAACGGAAAGCCCGGGCCGCAGGCTACGCCCATATTCGTATCATGCGTAAACGAATTTAACGTCTAACACACTTTTCCCCATTTATTTAAACTCAATTCCCTACCCTATCAAATTACAACGTTATAATTTTTTAAAATCTGTGATTCGTGCTTTCGCCTAACAGGTTTTCTATTATTTCCGTTTTAATTAATGTAAGGTATTTCAAATCATGTGGTGCGGTGACAACATTATAGGCGTTCGGAAGAAATAAAAAAAGCGGTGGCTCCTGCAATTCCCTCCCTTGGGAGCATAGCGTCAATTTAAGGAACCAGGCTTTTAAGTTCCCCTCTTGAGAGGGGCGCGATGGAAAGAGCGAGAGCAGGGGTGTGTTATACGAGCGATAAACCGAGCGCAGAATAACACACCCCTCCACCCCTCTCAAGAGGGGAAGCCCACAATCCCACCGCTTTTTTGTTAAATTAACGGCTATACTCCCCGGGGAGGGAATAAAAAAATCCTCCGAACACCTATGGTGAAAACACCAACCACCGGCTGAAACCAAATTTAAACCTGCATCTTTATCACATCAAACCATCTACAATAATTTATTTTCATTTTTTTTTGAAAGTTTAAAAACATAACTATATTTGTGCATGGAATTGGCAGAGGCAAGGTTAAAGTTTATTGAGGCATGGGGCAAGCTGGGATCTGAATGGGGTATTAACCGCACCATGGCCCAGGTACATGCCCTGCTCATGATCTCGCCCGAAGCCCTTACCACCGAAGAGGTAATGAACGAGCTAAGCATCTCGCGCGGAAACGCCAACATGACCCTGCGCGATTTAATTGACTGGGGCTTGGTTGAAAAACAACATAAAACCGGCGAACGTAAAGAATACTTTTATGCCGAAAAAGATGTATGGGTAATAGCCCGCCGCGTAGCAGAAGAACGTAAAAAACGCGAGCTTACACCTATTATTAAAATACTCGATCAGTTAAGTGAAGTAAAAGGCGACGAGAATGATCCTGCTTTTAAAACTTTTAAAACTTCGGTTACTGATATTAACAAACTGGCCAGTAACGTAAACAAAACCATGGATATGATGCTGAAAGCCGAAGAGAACTGGTTTTTTGGTTCGATATTAAAAACATTTAAATAAATTTTTTTGATTTAAAATTTCATTTTTTACTGAAAATTCTAAATAATTAAAAACAAATAAAACCATAACATCATGAATTACTTTATTTTAACCTACGTTGTTTATCTGCTGGCAAGCATAGCCTTAACCGTTTGGGTTGCCAAAGTGCTGTTTAAAAACGGAAGAATTTTTTTGGTGGATATTTTTCACGGCAACCAGGAACTGGCCGATTCTGTAAATAAACTGCTTGTTGTAGGCTTTTACCTGGTAAACATAGGCTATATGAGCCTTGCCTTAAAAGAGTACGGAGCTATAGCCAATATGCAAACGGTGGTTGAAGTATTAAGCTATAAAGTGGGTTGGATTATTTTAATATTAGGCGGTATGCATTTCCTAAACCTTATCATATTTTTTAAGCTGCGTAACCGCGCTAAAAGAGACCGGGCGTTTAATGTAAATGTTTAGTTTTTGTTTTTTTGTTTTGATTTGGCAGGGCGGGGTAGCAATTATCCTGCCTTGTTTTTTATCAGGCCGCGGCGTTTAGCTGTCGACTAATACTGCCTAACAAATCGTCAATATCAAAAGGTTTTGCAATAAAATCGTCGGGAGCACCGGCCTGGTTCAGTTTGCCGGGATTGTGGCTGGCCGATACCAGGATAACGGGGATAGCCCTGGTTTCAGAATTTTCCTTCAATTTGCGGCAAAGCTCGCGCCCGTCAAGGCTGCCAAGCATAATATCAAGCAAAATTAAATCGGGTGTAAACTTCTCAACGCGGTCAAAAAAATCCTTTCCGTCGGCCAGTACACTAACCTCATAGCCCGATTCTTCCAGGATGTATCGTATAATGTCTAAAATGTCCTTGTCATCATCCACCGCTAATATCCGTCTCATATATCAATATTTAAGTATCTGCAAAATAGGCTTAGTTATAACACGAATAATACGTACTAAATAACAACCAATATGCTATAGCAATTTTCATACCATTACTTATTTAACTAAGTACTTTAATTTCAATTGAGTATTACTGGCCTTTTTATAACATTTAAACCGGGAGCATTGAACATAATAACAAAAATGCAGGTTGTTTTGTACGGAAATAAGGTCGGCTTTTTCTAAAATAGCAGAATATAATACACTACTGCAGACGGCGGTTCTGCATGCTTTTGAAAACTGCCTGCAAATACCTGCCAGGCTAATGTATTTATTACCGGTTTAACCAGGTTGTGCAAATTATGTAGTTAAAAAAGCTTTGTATACATTAAAGCGGCGGGGAGTTTTAATCCTTATTGATAAATATATGTTCGGCTTTTTTGCACTTGGCACAAAAATATTTTCTGACAGGTAAAAAAAACAAAACATTTTTTACAAACCAGTTCCGCTTCATTTGAAAATGATATGGACTTCCACATTTGGAGCAATAGTAGGTTTTTCTCGGCTTAACTTCGTTATCTATCACAAATTTCTGAATAATAGAAAGCCAAAGTACAATAACTAAGCCATTATAAAAGAAGAAAAAAATTAAAAATGCTTTTCAGTACGCATTAATTTAATATTAAGAAATTATTTTAATTTAACGTAACACATACCTTTTCCGCTGGCATTTGTAGCACATGTATCGTTTTATGGGAAGAAAAAACAGCAGATTTTTTACCAAAAAAGATCGCGGAACGCGGTTGTCCAGTTCAGATTTACATCTTGGGCAAACCGGAAGTTTCTTCTGTTCCGCTTTCAGATTTTCATTTATTGAAAGTACCATAATACAACCAGGGGTTATTGTATTTAACTGAATAATTAATTCAACTTGCAACACAAAGTTAAAATAATTATCAATATACCAATCATTTAACTCAATTATTAATAACAATACTATTTTTTGTCAAAAAATTGAGTTAATTTACAATTAAGACTGTTTTGATGTATGTTTTTTACTTTTTTCGCAATAAGCAATAAGGCGTGTAAATGAAATCGATTGCATCAAAGTTTAAACTCTAAAAATAACCTGGCGGGGCTCTGTAATTATTTATTAAATTTTAAAGCAGGTTATTCACTTTTTCAACCAGTTCGGCTAAATCGAAGGGTTTGTTGATGGTGGCATCACAGCCATAACTAATCAGTTCGCTGTCGTTATTAACATAAGCAGAGAAGATAATAACCGGCGTATTGCCAAATTTAGGATGCACTTTAATGGTACGGCATATTTCGCCTCCATTGGTACCGGCCACGCGATAATCTAATATTACCAGATCGGGCTCAAAGCTTTCTATCAAAGGCAATACTTCTGTACTGTTTGCGGTGCTTTTAACCTCAAACTGCTCGTAAGTGAGCGTTTCATGCACAATATCCAATATATCCTGGTTGTCATCCAATACTAAAACACGCTTTAACATAATGCTTTTTAAAATAAGGGGGCCGAAAAGGTATAAAAGTATCGCGCTTGTTAAAATGCAGTAAACTACAATTAAAGTGAAGGCTTAAATCATCCTCGGGTATAATATACTACAAAGCTAACAGTTTTTTTTACAATTATATACAGACGCAAAACAAATTTAACCTATTTTTTAATATTTACCTTAATAGGATTTTATATACATATTCCTGTAACCTTTAATTAATAAAGTATCAAAAAAGTATATTTCGAAATTACTTAGCTATTAACACCCGCCCATGCTAAACTCAATTATTGTTATTACATTAGGAGGCAACTGAATTTGGCCTTCGGCCGCCTTTATAACAACAACCTAATGGCATTACTAACTATCTTTACCTGCATTGTTTTATTGGTTTTACTGGTTAGCTGGATAAAGGTTAACCCTTTTATCGCCTTCCTTATCGTATCCATTATAGCCGGCCTGCTGCTCGGTATCCCTATTAATAAAGTAACGGCTTCGGTGCAAAAGGGTATGGGCGATATTTTAGGCCAGTTGCTCATTATTATTTGTCTTGGAGCAATGCTGGGCAAACTGGTGGCTACAAGCGGCGCTGCCCAAAAAATTGCCGAATCGCTGGTTAAGGCTGTAAGCAAAAAAAACATCAATGCTACAGGAGAATTACATGGAAATACGAGCGCACAACGCATTCAGTTAGCACTGGTTGCCGCAGGTTTCATCATTGGCATCCCGCTGTTTTATGGTATTGGTTTTGTGCTGATGGTTCCGCTTATATTTTCGGTAGTTTATAAATACAAGCTTCCGGCGGTTTATATAGGCTTGCCCATGCTGGCCTCGCTATCGGTTACGCATGGTTTTTTGCCTCCCCACCCCTCGCCCTCGGCCCTGGTGGCGTTATTTCATGGCAACATGGCAACTACATTTATTTACGGATTGATGATAGCCATCCCGGCCATAATACTTGCCGGCCCTGTGTTTTCCCGGTTCCTGAAAAAAATACCATCCGAGCCACTGGCAACCTTCAGAGCCGAAGAACTGCCCGAAGATAAACTCCCGGGCACGGCTAACAGTTTTTTAACAGCCCTGTTGCCTGTTATTTTACTGATGCTTACCGCCTTGTTCCCCTATCTTAATATCCAGGACCCCGACGCCGCAAAAATCATAGCGTTTTTGGGCGATCCATCCATAGTAATGCTGATAGCCTTACTGGTAGCTACGTTTACCTTAGGCGTTAAACAAGGCAAAACCATGGGCCAGCTTGCAGGCAGTTTTACCGATGCGGTTAAAGATGTAGCCCTTATCCTTTTAATTATAGCAGGCTCAGGAGCTTTTAAAGAGGTTTTAACCGCCAGTGGTGTAAGCACACAAATAGCCGACCAGTTGCAGGCCCTCAACCTGCCGCCTTTGCTGCTGGGCTGGGTAATAGCCGCTATCATCCGGATCAGTCTGGGTTCGGCAACTGTTGCCGGGTTAACCGCGGCAGGTATTGTGGCACCGTTGGTTATTCAAAACCATGTTAATCCTAATTTAATGGTGCTTTCGATAGGCGCTGGTAGCCTGGCCTTTTCGCATGTGAATGATTCGGGGTTTTGGTTGTATAAAGAATATTTTAACCTTAGCATAAAAGATACCATCAAATCGTGGTCGGTAATGGAAACGCTTGTATCTTTTATCGGGCTTATCGGTGTAAGCATCCTCAACCTGTTCATCAAATAAAATCATCCAAAAATGAAAAAACTACCGGCTTACATAGGTTTATTAATTTTTATGCTGATAACAGGCACTACCGTTTTTGCTCAGCAAAGCCCATCGGCAGATAATTTTTACACTGCGCCGGATGGTGTTAAAGTTTATTATGAAGTTAAAGGCGATGGTTTCCCGGTGATACTTGTGCACGGCTTTTCGGGCACCAGCCAAGGCTGGAAAAAAGGACAGCTTTATGCCGATTTACTGAGCGCAGGCCACAAGGTGGTCATACTTGATCAGCGCGGCAACGGTCAATCTGATAAGCCGCATACCGATGCCGGCTACGCTAATGATGCCGAAGCTAAAGACATTATGGGGCTGGCTACAGCGCTCGGTTTAAAAAAATATGATATTGTTGGATACTCGCGCGGATCGATCATTACATCGCGTGTTTTTGTATTAGACAAACGGGTGCATAAAGCAGTGATGGGCGGCATGGGCGATGCCTATACCAATCCCGAATGGCCGCGCCGCATTCATGCTTACAAGGCGCTGATGGGCGATACAAGCTTTCATGATGTTGACGGGATGATTAAATACATCCGCAGTAATCCTTTTGATGAACTGGCCCTGGCCTATCAGCAAAAATGGCAACCATCAACCAGTAAGCAGGAGCTGGCCAAAGTAAAGATCCCTGTATTGTTGATTGACGGCACCGAAGATCATGATAACGGCGACGAAGTAGCCCTGCAAAAACTCATCCCAGGCTCAAAACTGGTACACGTACCCGGCGATCATAACAATGCCAGCCGCACGCCCGAATTTTCAAAAGCGGTAACAGAATTTTTAAAATGACCTTTCATTAATTAAAAACGGCCTGTTATTTGTATAGGTGTTACCGGTTAACACTTATTAAAAACATACCGCTATGAAAAAATTAATGATATATATGAGCCTGCTGATAGGTATTAGTCTGTTTGTAGATACCAACGCAGGTGCTCAAACCAAAAAAGGAATAAGTAAACAAGGTAAAGGAGCCATTATTGGCGGTGCCGGCGGTGCTGTTATAGGCGGCCTGGCTACGCACAGTGCCGGTGGAGCGCTTATTGGCGGCGCTATTGGTGCCGGCGGTGGTTATGTTATTGGTAATGAAGCCCGCCGCAGGGAAGAAAAAAGAAAACGCGCGGCACGTATTGCATGGCGCAGGGCGCATCCGCACCACCATTATACCACTACCAAAACTACGGTAACTAAAACAACAACGTATCATTAAGCATTAGTTGATCACCTTTAGGAAGCCCGCACACGTAATGTTTGCGGGCTTTTTTATTATTTTGAAGCAAGCACCCCGGTAAAAATGCACCTAAGCTGAAGCGTTTTTATTATCTTATCCGTTATTGTTAAAAATAGTTAAGCCAGCAAACAGAGTGTCGGCATTTTCCGTTTAATCAATAATGGTGAAAAGTTTATTGGTAGTACTTTTCTGTTTATTACCCATGGCAATGCAGGCCCAAAGCATTACCGATACCGCTGCGGGCTTTAAAAAAGATACCGTACCCCAGAAAGACGTTATTGATATTTTTCGCTCGCTTTTTGATATTAAACCCCGGCAAACCGCCCCGCAAAAAAAGAAGGTTTATTTCTCTTTTTTCCCTACCTCATCAAGCGATGGGCGCAGCGGCGGCAAGGCATTATTTACATCAACCACAGCGGGCTTTTACCTGGGCGACCAGGCCACAACAAATATTTCGAGTTTTGTTTTTACACCCTATTTTAATTTCAGGGGCAGGTATGGCTTACCCATCCGCTCAAACATATGGCTGGCCAATAACGAGTGGAATATACAAGGCGACACCCGCCTGATGGTATACCCGCAATATACCTGGGGCCTTGGCGGCAACCAGGCATCAACAGATAAATTTTTGGTTAACTACAATTACCTGCGTTTTTATCAAAGCGTTTTAAAACAAATTAAGCCCTATTTTTATGCCGGTTTAGGCTATAACCTTGATTATTATATCGATATAGAAAGCAACGGCGATCAAACCCTGCGAAAATTTACGGGCTACAGGTACGGCACCGCCGCCGACCAGGATGCCTTTTCATCGGGCATGACTGTAAATTTACTTTACGATTCGCGCAAAAACTCCATCAACCCTTTGCCCGGTGCTTATACCAATATTGTTTACCGGGTAAATACCAAAATCTTCGGCAGCCATACCAACTGGCAGTCACTTTATATTGATATGCGCAAATACCTGCAGTTAAGCAGCACAGGCCCCAAAAATGTACTGGCTTTGTGGGCTTTTTACTGGACAACTTTAACACCCCGCACTCCCTACCTCAACCTGCCGAGTTTGGGTTGGGAACCCTACCAACGTGCAGGCCGGGGCTTTCCGCAAAGCCGCTACCGGGGCGACAGGCTGGTTTATTTTGAAACTGAATACCGCCGCGATATTACCCGAAACGGCCTGCTGGGCTTTGTATTATTTGCTAATGTAAACGCCGTTACCGAGCCTGAAGATCATAGCTTTATGTACTGGCACCCGGCTGGCGGCACAGGTTTGCGTTTCAAGTTCAACAAAAAATCGGGTACCAATATCAGTCTCGATTACGGAGTAAGCCGCAACTTCTCGTCAATAAACCTTAATTTAGGCGAGACATTTTAGGTGCTTCGCAGTCAATAGTTGATGGTTCATAGTTCATGGTAGTATGCTCCATCTGCAGGCAGGGCTTTTCCTGCTATGAACTATGATCTATGAACCATGAACTAACATCCATCAACCCAACAACAATGACCAAACAAAAATATATTATACTGATCCTTATACTGGGATCGCTCACCGCACTTGGCCCTTTTTCTATCGATATGTATTTGCCGGCCTTTACGGCTATCGCCAATTACATGCACGTATCATCTGATGAGGTTACGCTTTCGCTATCCAGCTATTTTATTGGTATTGGAGCAGGGCAGTTACTTTACGGCCCGTTACTGGACAGGTTTGGCCGTAAACCGCCGCTTTACTGGGGGCTTGGGCTATACATCGCGGCATCGCTGGGTTGCTTTTTTACCACCTCGCTTGAAGTGTTGATTGTGTTGCGCTTTTTCCAGGCGGTAGGCAGTTGTGCCGCCAGCGTAGCCGCCATGACCATGGTGCGCGACCTCTTCCCGGTTGAGGATATTGCCAAAGTTTTTTCGATGCTGATCCTGGTGCTTGGCGCATCGCCCATGCTGGCCCCTACCATCGGCAGTTATATCAGCACGCATTTTGAATGGCAGATCATCTTCCTCATTTTAACCATTATAGCCGTACTGATCTTGCTGGCCGTGATCTTCCTCCTACCCGAAAGCTATCAACCCGATCCAACATATTCATTAAAGCCGGGTCCTATCATCGGTAATTTTTTAACAGTACTGAAAGACGCGCAATTTGTAACCTATGCCTTCGGCGGGGCGTTCGCTTTTGCCGGTTTGTTTGCCTACGTGTCGGCATCGCCTATTGTGTTTATTGATGGTTTTCACTTAACTAAAAACCAGTTTGGGTGGTTATTTGCCGGACTATCGGTTGGTTTTATAGGCTCGAGCCAGTTAAACAGCCTGCTTATCAAAAAATATAAAAGCGGGCAAATGATCAATGTTTCCATTATTTGTATGGTAATCATATCAACGGTGTTTTTCATCGGTTCTCTTAACCATTGGTTTGGATTGGCAGCTACCATAGCTTTAATATTTGGGGTACTGTGCTGCGTAGGCATTTGTGCACCTAATACCTCGGCGCTATCGTTGGCTCCTTTTACACAAAACGCGGGTGCAGCTTCGGCTTTAATGGGTGCTGCGCAGATGGCAGTTGGTGCCGGGGCCTCTATCGGCATTTCGGCTATTAAAATTCACAGCTCGTTGCCCATGTCGGTAGTGATGATCTCATCATCGGTTATTGCCTTGTTGATTGTGTTTGTTGGAAAACGATCTATAAAGCATAAGGTTGAGGCGAGCGGGGATGTGGTTGTGGGGCATTAAAACACGCTTACCTAACACAGGAACTCCATTCCTATTAAGCTGTTCGGAGTCTCCGACTATTAGTGTCCGACTTCGGTCAGCGGCACGAAGCATCTTCTAAAATAAGCACAGCGGCCATACGGGGCGAAGAAGATGCTTCGTTTCTCAGCATGACAAAGGTATAAATGCAATTTAACCTTCATAATCGCCAGATTTCATTACTCAGCTTGAAGGCGGGAGATGGTTGTATCTAATATCCATTCGTTTTTTACAACAACTCTTTCAACTCCTTATCAATTCTCGCATCCCACCTTTGCTGTGCCGCACCGTTTACGCCGTGATTGGTTTCCTTATCATAGTTGTCCTGCAACTGGTTCATCTCCCGGTACGAGTCAAGGTATTGCACGTTAATGTACCCATCATAATTATCGGCCGGTATTTTCATGCTTAGTAGCGCCTGTTGAAAATGCCGTGCTGCAATTTTGGCTATATCAAAATGCCTTTGCTCGTGGTTAAGGGCCGTGCTGTTACGCCCTTCGCTCCTTACCCAGGCGGCGCTTTTGGGCAAAAACACCCGCATGCTAATCCTGATCAGTACCACGCCTTTTTGCACTTCGGCTTGTTCAGTATAGCCAAATCCGGGCAGCACCTCGGCCACATATTTATTACCGTAAGGTTTATCCTTAAAATCATCCCAGGTTAGCGGGCGCTTAGGCGAATAGTAAATGGTATCGCCTTCAGGCTTTTCGGTATAATCGGTAAATATCAGTTTAATACTTTTGGCCAGTTTAATGTTGGTATCGGCTTCACGGTTCATCCAGTTATTAAACCAATTCAAACCGCCTTCAAACGCACGACTTATAAGTATCCCGATAGCATACTGCTGCGAAACGCTGCGGGTATAGCTTGTACTTGCCGGGTAGGTTATCAGCTTAACGGAACCATAATCTTTTTTCAATTCAAACAAAAGCTCAAGTTCCAGTTTTCCGCTCACCTGGTCGGTTCCTTTCTGCTCCTCAATAAGTCGTAATTTTTTTATGCGGATATTTACCGGGCGCAGATTTTTATCGGCCGGGATGGCATAATCAGCAAAGCGTTTTAAAGCTTCGCTTGCACCGTCCTTCACATCAATTTTGTATTTGGTAAACGGCGGCAATGTGGGTAAAAGCCAGGCAATCAGTTGGCGTTCGCTGCGGTCGTCAATAACATCGGCTATATAAAACTCCTTAACTTTTTCAGCTAATTGCCTGTTTGTTAAAACAATTGGGCCGTTTATTTTTTGTGCTTTTAAAATCGACGGAAAAAATATGATGACGCATAAAAACGCCACCACAACCACAGGTTTAGGCCTGCCCCTTAATATGTTCATAACCGGTAAAAATAAAAGGCCGGGGTATCGGTCGCCCGGCTATCGCAATGCTTTAAAAACAAATAAATTGTGTAACTTAAACGGTAATTATTACCTTTGAGTATCCGCAGCCGGAACCACGGCAACATTCAACAATTTTAAAGTTTTCCACACGCATATTATCTTAAGTATTACCTTCGTTTAAAGAAGTGTTATCCACATTTGTTAATTTCTATTGTGAAAAGCCTCTTTTTGGTTTAGCTATTTTCGCACTATCATTAGTACGCGCTTTATGATCAAAACAAGATACATCACCCTGCTCATTCCCGTATTTATCGTTTCAACCGCCCGGGCCCAGCAAAACCCATCCACTCAAATTTACCGCACCTACCACACAGCTATCGACCTGATGGACAAGGGCAAATTTGCGTCGGCTGCCGAGCAATTCCGCCTGGTTGAGGCCTACAAAATTAAAACAAGTACGCAGCCGCAATTCGAAACCGAACTGTCGCTTACCAAAGAAAACTGCCAGTACTATGAGGCCTATTGCGCTCTTAGCTTAGGTAACGACGATGCCGAAAGCATGTTCCTCCGCTTTATTAAAGAACACCCCGAAAACCCGCTTACCAGGCAGGCTTTCTTCCAGATCGGTAAATCGTACTTTAAACAAGGCAAGTATGAAGATGCCATCCGCTGGTTTAACAAAACCGAAGCAAGCGAGCTTAACGGCCATGACAATACCGAATACAAATTCAGGAAAGGTTATGCCTACTTTGAACTGAAGGATTATAAAAATGCCCAGTTACTTTTTGGCGAGGTAAAAAACAAACACTCGGAATTTACCGAGGATGCTACTTACTACTTCGCTTATATCGCTTATCTTAATAAAGATTATCACCTGGCGCTGGTAAACTTCGAAAAACTTAAAAACTCGAAGAAATACGAAAACAGCTATCCATATTACATCTCGGCAGTTTACTTTTTAGATAAACGCTATGACGATGTGATCAATTATGCCGTGCCTATCGTAAACAGCACCCATCAGCAAAACGAAACCGAAATGCTGAGGATCATCGCCGCATCATACTTTGCCAAAGCCAATTATGACAGCGCCGTAAAATACTACGCCCGCTTTGAAGACCGCGACCAGGGCCGCACCCAAAACACGCAGGACAGCTACCAGATGGGTTACACCTACTACAAGGTAGGCAACTACGCCAAAGCTGCCAGCGAACTGGAAAAACTGGTTGAACAAAAAGATGTTTACAGCCAAAGCGGTAACTATACCCTGGGCGATGTGTTCCTGAAAATGAACAATAAGCAAAGCGCCCGTAACGCCTTCCTGAACGCCTCGAAACTGGATTACGACAAGCAATTACAGGAAGACGCGCTTTACCAATACGCCAAACTATCGTACGAGCTTGATTTTAACTTACAGGCCTTAGGTGCTACAAGGTTATACCTGGCAACCTATCCGCGTTCAAAACGCATTAATGAGGTTAAGGTATTATTAGGTGAAGAGTTGTTGAACTCACGCAGTTATAAAGAGGCTGTAGAGATTCTGGAGCCTATCCCCAATAAAAATGAAGCGGCCCGCTTAGCCTACCAAAAAGTAACCTACTACCGCGGTTTGGAGTTTTATAACGAACGTGCTTTTGAAAATGCTATCGGCATTTTCCTGCGTTCATTAGCCGATCCTATCGACACCAAAACCCAGGCCTTAACCACCTATTGGATGGCCGAAGCCATGTACGAGGTGCGCAAATACGGCGAATCGGTAGAAAATTTTGAGAAGTTTTTGGCAATGCCCGAGTCTAAAGAAACCGACGTAGCCAACTACGCCAACTATGCTTTGGCTTACGCGGCCTTTGGCGATGAGCAGTATAAAAAAGCGGCCAACTACTTCGAGAAGTTTTTGCAGGGCGATGTAAAGGATGCCGCTACCCAAAACGATGCGATAACCCGCCTGGCCGATAGCTATTTTGTACTGAAAAGCTACAGCAACGCCATGACTTACTACAACCGCATTATAGCTATGTACAACCAGGGCGAGGATTATGCCTTGTTTCAGCGTGGTATGATCCAGGGATTACAAGGTGCGTTGGATACTAAAATTGCTACGCTGAACGATGTACTGAACAAATTCCCTAATTCGGATTATGCAGATGATGCCTCGTTTGAGATTGCTTATACCTACTTCCTGAAAACGGATGGTGAAAAAGCCAAAACCGATTTGCAGGCTATGATCCAGAAGTATCCGCGCAGCAGCTATATCCCGCGTGCGCTGGTTACCATTGGTTTGATTGATTACAACGCCGGCAATGATGATCTGGCCGTTGAATCGTTCAAAAAAGTGGTTCAGGATTACTCCTCAACAGATGAAGCAAAACAGGCCCTTAAACAGATCGAGAAAATCTATACCGATAAAGGCGATGCCCAAACATTCATTAATTACGCAGGCACCACCCCTATCGGCAACTATACCACTGCCGATCAGGAAAGCATCCTGATCACTGCAGCCAACAACCTCTACTTAAAAGGCGACTGGCAGGGTACCGTAAGTGGTGTTAATGCCTACTTTGATAAATTCCCAAGCAAACAGATCTACGAGAAACAGGCCCGCTTTATCCGCGCACAGGCTTTGGCAAACTTAGGTCGTACCCAGGAAGCGGTAGTTGATTACAACGTGATATTGAACGACTGGACCAGCGCCTACAGCGAGAAAGCCCTCATCAGCATGGCCAAACTGTACATGCAGCAAAAGAAATACAACGAGGCTGTAGTGTTCCTGAAACGTTTGGAAACTAATGCCGAATACAAGGCCGATTATACCTTCGCCATCACCAACCTGATGTACTGCTACTCGGAAATGTTAATGACCGACGATGCTATCAAATACGCCGAACTGGTTAAAACCAACGACAAAACATCGCAGGAAGATAAATTTAAAACCGGCCTGTACGAGGGAAAAGCTTACTTAGCTACCGGCGATACCGCCCTGGCTGTTAAACAGTTTACCTACACAGCAACCAACACCAAAACCGTTGCTGCCGCCGAGGCGCGATATAACCTTGCCTTTATTGAGTATGACAAAGGCAGGTACAAAACATCGCAAAAAATGTGTTTTGACCTGGCTAAGGAGATGCCGAACTACGATTACTGGGTGGCCAAAACCTATATTTTGCTGGCCGATAACTATGTTGGCTTAAAAGATACCTTCCAGGCTAAAGCTACGCTGCAAAGTATTATCGACAACTATAAGGCCGATGATGATATCCTGCCAACCGCCAAAGAAAAGCTGGATAAACTGAATGGCCGCAAAACAAAACAGGCACCTGTAAGCAAAGAGACCGCGCAGCCTGATACAACTAACAAACAGTAACAAAGAGTAATATAAAAAGAAGACAAGCAATGAACTCAAGATACACCTACACGCTGCTTACCTTATTGATAGCATTATACTTTGTTCCTGCACAAGCACAAACAAAGAAACCCGCTAAAAAAGCGACTGTAAAAATCGCCAGCAAAAAACCGGCGGCTAAACCGGAAGCCAAACCTGCGGTTAAAAAAGCAACCACCAAACCGGTAACCAAAAAGCCGGTTGATAATAGTAACTTAGGCGATGCCGCCGCAAAATCATTACAGGATACCACTAAAAAAGGTGGAGGTAATAACCCAAATAACGGAGGCAGCCTATCAGAAGAGATTGTGGTAACTACCGCCTACAAACCGGTACTGGCCGACGCGGTGAAAATTCGCCGTAACCCCGATCTGGAAGATAAAGTGCCCTTTAAAGCACCTTTGACTTATGCCCCGCTGGATAAGCGCCAGGAGCAAAATTCTGAAATAAGGCAATTAGACCCGATGAAACGCCCTGCCGAGCAGGATTCGGTATTAACCAACAACCTTGTTAAGGTTGGCGCGGGCAATATGAAAAGCCTTTTTGGTGAGGCTTATTTTGGTAATGGTCGCGATGAGGCTTTACAGGTTGGCGGTCACCTGAAGCATTTTTCACAATCGGGTTCGCTGCAAAAACAAACTGAAAGCCGCGATGAAGTTGGCGTGTTTGGCAAAAGCGTTATCGGCGATAACAATATATCGGGCAGGATAAACTACAACCGTGTTGGCACCTATTTTTATGGTTACGATCAGGAAGCACCAAGCAATACCTTTGTGCCAACCAAACAACACTTCAATACCCTAAGCGGCGAGGTTGAACTGGCCAAAAACTATAAAGATGTTGAAAACGATTTCACTTACGCCTTAAAGCTAAAAGGCTACGCCTTTAGCAATGCTTATGCCGCGCGCGAAAACAACGTGGTGATCTCGGGCTTTTTAAACCAGACTGTTAAACAGTTTTACGCAGGCTTAAGCGGATCGTTAGATCTGGCAAACCCTAAGGACAGTCTTTATAACCTGAATAACAGTATAGCGAGAATTAACCCTTACATCAAATTTCAGGGTGCTAATTACAAGATTGACGCGGGTGTTAACATTGTAAAAGAGTTTGGCGATTTTGATAAGTTTTACATCTTCCCGGCTGCAAAATTAGAGGTGCAGGTAGTACCTAAATACGTGCGCCTGTTTGTTGAGGCCAAAGGCGATGTAAACCGTTCTTCGCTTCGCGATTTTGCCATGACCAACCCTTTCCTGGGTCAAAACATTAATATCAAAAACTCGGTAGATCAGTTGGATATTGCTGCCGGTTTAAAAGGCACCATTGCTCCGGGTTTAAGCTTTAAAGCTTCGGTGTTCCGTAACAGCATTAAAAACATGCCTTTAATGGTAAGCAACTTCCTTGCCGAGGGTAATAAATTTACCGTAATTTATGATGATGGCAAAGCCCGTGTAAACGGTTTTAACGGCGAGCTTGATTTTAAAGCTACTGATGATTTTAACATCTTCGGCCGTGCCGAATTCAGGGATTACCACATGGCATCAGAAGCTGAAGCATGGAACCTGCCTAAGTTTACGCTTACCGCCGGTACTGCTATCCATATCGACAGCAAGGTTACCGTTACCGGTTCATTGCTGATCCGCGGCGATGCTTACGACAGATTAGAGGTGATCAACCCATCGCCTGCACCGGGCGCCCCAGGTACATCGTTCGTTAAACAAAACATTAAAGGCTTTGCCGATTTGAGCGGCAGCGTTGAATACCGTATTAACAGCAAGTTTTCGGTATTTGCACAGGCTAATAACGTATTAAGTGCCTCATACCAACGCTGGTTGTACTATCCTAACTACGGATTTAATATCTTTGGCGGCGTAAGCTATGCTTTTTAAGCCGCTTTGATGTTTTAAAATTAACTGTATTTTTACCGGATGGATATAGCCAACTATTTAAGCGAATTACTTGGCCGGCACACCGAAGTGAGTGTGCCCGGTCTTGGCTGCTTTTCGCAGCAACGTGTTAATGGCTATTATGATGATGCGCAGGGAACATTTTTCCCTCCGGGTTTTAAACTCAATTTTGAGCCGCAGCCCAAAGAAGATGAGATTCTGGCGCGTTACATAGCCGAAAAGAAAAAGATCTCGCTGGCATCATCAAAATACTTTACCGAAAAGTATATCAACAGCCTTAAACAGGAACTGGTTTTACACGAAGTAGCCTTTGCCGAGCTGGGCTGGTTTTACCTTCAGGATGGCCGTATAAGCTTCAGGGCACAGGAAAAACAGAGTAACGATCCGCTGTTTTTTGGTTTGGCCCCGGTTAAGATCAACAAAGCTAACTATGTACCGCCACCACCGCCACCTACACCATTACCTGCAGCCGTTCCGTTACAGCAAACTTTTACACCTCCACCGATAAATACCGCCTCCGGGCAGCCGGAATATGTGGAAGAGGAGATTGAAGAAAAACGCGGTATCAGCGTATGGATTATCATCGCCATAGTGGTAGTTGTGCTTGCCTGCGCAGCATTCGCGGTATACAAATTTAAACCGGGACTATTGCATCTTAAAAAAAACAATGATGCTCCCGCCGCTGTTGAAAAACCGAAAACTACGCCGGTTGTAAAGCCCGACAGCCTGAAAAAAGACAGCGTTTCCACAACACCTGATACTGCTAAGGCAATTTCCACAGGTGCTAAAGCGTTAGATAAACCGGTGGTAGTGACTGATACCACTAAAACCGAATACGCCATATTTATCGGCTCGTTTAAAACAAAAGCTAAAAGTGAAGAGGCTATTAAAGATTATAAACGCAAAGGCATCACGGCCCGTGCCTGGACAGGACCAGGTACGGGAATAAAAATTAAAATCATTATTGGTGGTTTTGCTACCTCGGATGAAGCTGAAACCGAACGGAAAAAATTAATAGCACAAGGAAAAATAGCTACAGATACTTACTCAAAATTAATTACTGACTCTACGAAATGACATTATTATTAATACAGCAATTAACAGATACAGCCAAACATCTTGCAGACACCGCCAACCACGCCGTAACAACAGCAGCCTTACCAGCCGAAGAACTTCGCTTTGGCGACCTGCTGATAAAAGGTGGCTGGGTAATGATCCCGATAGGTATTTTAGCAGTACTGGGACTTGTAATATTCTTTGAACGTTATTTCACCATCCGCAAGGCATCACGCAACGAATCGAACCTGATGGTGCAGGTACGGGCAAGTATCCATTCAGGTAACCTCGAATCGGCCATTGCCATTTGCCGTAACAGCAATACCCCGCTGGGCCGGATGCTGCAAAAAGGTTTATTACGCATAGGCAGGCCGATAAAAGATATTGAAGGCGCTATCGAAAACGTGGGCAAGCTTGAAGTATCCAAACTGGAAAAAAATATTGGCATATTGGGCATCGTAGCCGGTATAGCACCGATGTTCGGCTTTTTGGGTACCATTGCTGGTGTAATCAAGATTTTTTATGATATCTCAAAAACCGACAACATCAGCATGGGTGTAATTTCGGGCGGTTTATATGTGAAGATGGTAACATCTGCAGCCGGTTTATTTGTAGGTATCGTAGCTTACGTTTGCTACCACGTTTTAAATATGATGGTTGATAAAGTGATTTTGAAACTGGAAACCGATGCCATCGAATTTATTGACCTGTTAGAGGAGCCGAGCAAATGAATTTAAGGAAAAGACACAGGGGCGCATCGGCAGAGGTACATACATCGGCAATGAACGATATTATGTTTTTCCTGCTGTTGTTTTTCCTCATCGCATCAACGGTTACCAACCCCAACGTTATTAAGCTTGTATTGCCCAAATCATCAACCGGGCAATCGGTATCTAAAAAAACCATTACCGTATCGGTAACTAAAGATCTGCGTTACTACGTAGATAAAAAGGAAATTCCGGTAGATGCCCTGCAAACTACCCTTGGCGGCTACAAAACCATGGCTACCGAACTAACTATAGTTTTATACGTTGATAAAACTGTAGCCATACAGGATGTGGTACAGGTAATGGACATAGCCCAGAAATTGAATATTAAACTGGTTTTGGCAACAGAACCTAAATAGGCAGTTGGCAGTTTTTAGTTTGCAGTGGGCAGTTATTGCTTGTTGGTAAACTTCAAATTTTTCGACAGTTAGATTATTAATTTAGATAATGATGCAAAAGGCCGAAGCCAATTGCAAATCAACCATACAACTGCAAACGGCAAACTGCCCACTGCAAACTGAACAAAAATGGAGTACAGAGAAGAAAATAACTATCCGAAGGCATTTATTGCAACAGGCATTATTATGGCTGTGCTGATAGCGGCATGTTATTTTATCGTATTCAAAAACCCACCTGTTGAAGAAAACGGAACAGGTGGCATCCTGGTAAACTACGGCACCGTTGATGAAGGTATGGGCGATGACTACATGAGTACCGAAGAACCCTCGGTAGCCGAAAAAGCCAATAACACCAAACCCGATAAAGTTACCGAAGCCAAACCAACTGAAGAAAAACCAACCCCGCAAAGCAGCGAAAAAGCGGTAGTTACCCAAAATAATGAAGACGCGCCCGAAGTGGCTGCACCCGATAAAAAGCCAAGCCAAACGGTGGCAACCCCGCAACCGGTAAAAACTCCGCCGGCCAAACCAACCGTTAACCAAAACGCGTTATACAAAGGCAAAGCCTCAACCGGTACAGGCGAAGGTGATGGTACAGGTAAAACTCCGGGTAACCAGGGTAAACCTACGGGCACTACGCTTACCAACAACTATAACGGTACAGGATCGGGCAATGGTGGCAGCCTGAACATGGCGCAGCGTAACTTTGTGAGTCGCCCATCTGTAAGCGATGGCAACCGTCAAACCGGTAAAATTGTCGTTGATATCCGCGTTGATAAAGATGGCAACGTAACCTACGCTAAAGCCGGTGCCCGCGGAACTACGATATCTGATGATGCACTACTTCAAAAGTGCGAAGACGCCGTGCGCAACTCTAAACTTAACCCATTGGATAATGCTCCCGATCAGCAGCAGGGGACTGTGGTTTTTGTATTCAAGGTAAATTAATTCAGTTTGCAGTTTGCAAATCCTATTTGATAGTTTTGCCGTATGCAACTGCCTACTGCAAACAGGCAAAGCAAACTGAATCCATGGACTACAACGCAACCATCCAATACCTCTACACCCAGCTCCCGATGTTTACGCGCGACGGAGCTTCGGCATTTAAAAAAGACCTTACCAATACGCTTGAACTTTGTAAACGGCTGGATAACCCGCAGCATAAATTTAAAAGTGTGCACGTAGGTGGTACTAACGGCAAAGGCTCAACATCGCACATGCTGGCGGCCGTTTTGCAAACGGCCAGGTACAAAACAGGATTATATACCTCTCCCCACCTTAAGGATTTTCGTGAACGCATCCGTGTTAACGGGCAAATGATCGGCGAGCAAACCGTGATTGATTTTGTGGCCAATCATAAAGCCGATTTTGAAGAGATAGCGCCTTCATTTTTTGAGATGACCGTGGCTTTGGCTTTTGATGTTTTTGCAAAAGAAAAGGTGGATATAGCCATTATTGAAGTTGGCCTTGGCGGAAGATTGGATTCGACCAATGTGATCACCCCACTCCTATCCGTAATAACCAATATCGGTTGGGACCACATGAATATGCTGGGCAATACCCTGCCGCTGATTGCCGGTGAAAAGGCCGGGATTATTAAACCGGGAGTCCCCGCGATTATAAGCGAACGCCAGCTGGAAGTAGCTGATGTATTCACCAACAAAGCCAAAGAAACCGGAAGCAAGATCAGGTTTGCATCAGACGAGTGGGCCATGATGAGTCCGGAAGTCCGGAAGTCCGGAAGTCCGGAAGATAATGACGGATTGCTCGAAGTTTCCTTGAAAAAAAAGCCCTCCACTAACCAGACTTACGGACTTACGGACTTACAGACTTTCCGACTTGATTTAACCGGTACCTATCAGCTTAAAAATATAAAAGGCATTTTATCCGCCGTTGATGAATTGTGCAAACAAGGTTTCATTATTACTGATCAACATATTTATACCGCCCTTAAACAGGTTAAAACCCTCACCGGTTTGCACGGCCGTTGGGAAACACTAAGCCAAAATCCACTTACCATTTGCGATACTGGCCATAATCCGGATGGTATAGAAGAGGTGATGAAAAACATCGCGGCCGTTAAATACAAACACCTGCATATGGTAATAGGGATGGTAAATGATAAGGATACCGGGAAAGTGTTGACGATGTTTCCTAAGGATGCTACGTATTACTTTTGTAAACCGGATATCCCGCGAGGGTTAGATGCTGAAAGTATGAGGGCACAGGCCGAAGCCCATGGGTTAATTGGTGATACTTATACCTCTGTAAAAGAAGCTTTGTTATCGGCACAGAAAAACGCGGGTGTTGATGATCTGGTGTTTGTTGGGGGGAGTACTTTTGTGGTGGCGGAGGTTGTCTGAACCGGGATTTGGGGGGATTTTTAGGATTAATAGGATTTTTCCCCAACGTTCTTCGTCTTTTTAATCCTGGCCATCCCGAAAATCCCCCCAAATCCCGGTTCAGACAAAAATCAGCGAAATCAACGTAATCAAAAAACGTCAACGGTTCAAAATGCTAAGCAGGCGTACGTGCATGCGGCCGTGAGGACACGGCCGCCGGGGTAAGAAAAATCGGTGTAATCAAAAATCAATCGGTGTAATCGCAGATAAAAATCAACGGAATCAAAAAAATCACCGGTCAAAATCGGTGTAATCAAAAATCAATCCGTGTAATCTCAGAAAAACCAATCCCGGTTCAGACAAAAAACACCTTTATTAATCTGCCTAAAATTCTATTTTTACTGCCTAATCCTTACCTTAAAAAATAATGACATACATAGCATCTGCCGATAGGTATCAAACCATGCAATACCGCCGTTGCGGCAATAGCGGCATTAAACTTCCGGCTGTTTCGCTGGGCCTTTGGCACAATTTCGGTCATGTTGATGTGGCCGATAATTATCGTAAAATATTACACCTCGCGTTTGATAACGGCATTACCCATTTCGATCTGGCCAACAATTACGGTCCGCCGCCGGGCTCGGCCGAAGAAAACTTTGGCAAGATATTGAAAGAAGATTTTCGCGACTATCGTGATGAGCTCATTATCTCAAGCAAAGCAGGCTACACCATGTGGCCAGGGCCCTATGGAGATTGGGGATCGAAAAAATATTTGGTAGCCAGTTTAGATCAAAGTCTTAAACGTATGGGACTGGATTATGTAGATATTTTTTACCATCACCGCCCCGATCCAAATACGCCGCTCGAGGAAACGATGGCTGCTTTAGACCTGATCGTTCGCCAGGGCAAGGCTTTATATGTAGGCATTTCTAACTATCCGGCCGAATTAGCCTCAAAAGCTATTAAAATGCTGAAAGAACTGGGCACACCATGCCTTATCCATCAACCCAAATACTCGATGTTTGAACGTTGGGTTGAAGGCGGATTACTGAATGTTTTAGGTAACGAAGGCGTAGGCTGTATCCCCTTTTCGCCGTTGGCGCAGGGTATGCTTACCGACAAATACCTGCATGGCATCCCCGAAGATTCGAGAGCAGCAAGGCCTACCGGCTTTTTACAAAAAGGACACCTTACTGATGAACGCCTGAGCCAGATCCGCGACCTGAATAAACTGGCGCTTGATCGTGGCCAGTCGCTTGCGCAAATGGCCTTAGCCTGGATTTTAAAAGATGAGCGGGTAACTTCGGTACTAATAGGCGCAAGCCGCCCGGCCCAATTATCAGATTCATTGAAAGCTTTGGATAATATCGTATTTTCGGCAGAGGAGCTGGCAAGGATAGAGGAAATACTAACGCCAGCCCCCTAACCCCCTGAAGGGGAACGATAGTTGACTATTTTGGAATTCGAAAATTTTTAAAAACTTAAACATAAAAGTCTCCCCCTTCAGGGGGAGATTTAGAGGGGCCTATGAGCACAATAAACTGGGGCATCATCGGATGCGGCAATGTAACTGAAAAAAAAAGCGGACCGGCATTTAAAAAAGTACCCGGCAGTGATCTTGTTGCAGTAATGCGCCGCGATGCTGAAAAGGCCGCCGACTATGCCGCGCGCCACGGCGTAGCCAAATGGTACAGCGATGCCACCGAATTGTTGGGCGATAAAGATCTGAATGCAATCTACATTGCTACCCCACCGGCCTCTCACCTTGATTATGCGATACAGGCTTTGCAAAACGGGTTTAATGTTTATGTTGAAAAACCTGTAACCCGTAACTCGGCAGAAGCGAGGGCTATGGCAGCGGCAGTTAAAGAAAGCGGGCATAAACTTACCGTAGCGCATTACCGCCGTGCATTACCTATGTTTTTGAAAGTAAAGGAACTTATCGATACAAAAAAAATAGGTGATATCCGCACCGTACAGATCAGGATGTGGCAGGCCCGCAAACCTAAACTGGTAGCCGATGTGGAAACCAACTGGCGCGTACTGCCTGAGCTATCGGGCGGCGGTTATTTTCATGACCTGGCCCCGCACCAACTCGACCTGATGTTGTATTACTTTGGCGAGCCCGAAAAATACCATGGCTTTTCGCTTAATCAATCGTGCTCAACCCCGGCCGATGATCATGTTTGCGGGCAGATCCTGTTTAAAAACAACGTGGTGGTTAACGGCTCATGGTGCTTCAATGTGGCCGAAAGCGAAACCACCGATACCTGCGAAATCATCGGCACCGAAGGCAAAATAACCTTCCCCTTTTTTGGTAACTACATTACCTGGAAAACCGAAACCGAAGAAGAAACAATAACCATTACGCACCCCGAACATATTCAACAACCGTTTATCACCAAAATAGTAGCTTATTTTAAGGGCGACGGGCCAAACCCTTGTGCTATTGATGATGCCGTAGTGCTGATGGATATCATCGATGCATTTACACTAAATAAATAAATGAACAACCTAACCTTATCGTATCCACCCATGCCAGCAGGGGCGGATAAAAGTATTATTAAGCCCTCAAAGGCTTTTAAAAATCATGTGTATCTTTCAATAGGGGCTATACTATTGTTTATAATATGCTACCTGCTGCTGTTTTTAGGCGCAATTGGCATAGCTGTGGCATTTGGTTACCTGGGCGTATTTGTGATGCAGTTACATGCCACTTTTTTAACCCTGGCGTTCGGTCTTGCCTTAATCATTTCGGGCTTGCTGCTGGTTTACTTCGTGGTTAAATTTATTTTTAAGCGAACCCGTATCGACCGGTCTGATCTGATAGAGATAAAACCAACAGATGAGCCAGCATTGTTCGATTTTATCTATAAAGTAACTGCCGAAGCCGGTGCCCCAAAGCCGAAACGAATTTATTTATCAGCCGATGTTAATGCCGCGGTGTTTTACAACTCCAGTTTTTGGAGCATGTTTTTACCGGTGAAGAAAAATCTTAAAATAGGCCTCGGACTGGTGAATGCAGTAAATCTATCCGAATTTAAGGCAGTGATGGCTCATGAATTTGGCCATTTTTCGCAGAAGAGCATGAAAGTTGGCAGCTACATCTACAACTTTAACAGGGTAGTGTATGATATGCTGTACGATACCGACGATTATGGCAAAATACTCAATAGCGTCTCCAAACTGCACTCGGTATTCAGCATGGTGGCATTGATTAACGTGCGGATTATACAGGGCATGCAATATGTTTTAAAGAAGCTTTATGTAGTGATTAATAAAGCAAACCTGGCCCTATCGCGCGAAATGGAGTTTCATGCCGATTCGGTAGCGGCCTATGTAAGCGGTTCCAATCACATTGCAACCTCGCTAAAACGCATTGAAATAGCACAGGTATGCTATGATAACCTGATCAACTACTCGCGGGCTAACCTCGCTGACAATAAACGTACCTCCAACCTTTATCCGCAACACCTTGAATTTATTAAACAGTTTTGCCGTCATCAAAAAATAGGTCTCGACGAGATCAGTCTTCCTGTAATAGCAGATGGCTGGAACCCGCCTGATAACAGCGAGATCACCATAAAAGATCAATGGTCATCGCATCCAACTACTGAAGACAGAGAGTTGCGTGCCAACCAGATCAATTTGCCGGTGCCTCCGGTAGCAATACCCGCATGGGTGCTTTTTAAAGATCCGGCGGCAGTACAGGCACAGGTAACCAACCATTTATATGCCATAGTTAATACCGATCCGAAAGCCGAAGTGATAGATTTTGAAACTTTTAAACAGGATTTTTATAAACAGATTGATACAACTTCATATAACCCGGTATTTAACAACTACTTCGATAATCGTAACATAACCGAATTTGATATTGAAGAAACTTTAAAAACAATCGGCGCACCTGCTTTCAGCAGCTTCGATCTGTTGTTAAACATCGAAAACAGCAACCTGCCGCGTGTTGTAAACCGGATACAGCAGGACATCGATCTCCTTGCCCAGGTCAACCAGAACCCGTCAATTAAAACCTTCGATTTCAGGGGTGAAAAATATAGTGCCGATAATATTTACGACGTTGAAACAATACTTAAAGACGATCTGGCAAAAACCCAAAAACAAATAGAAGAGCTGGACAAAAACATCTTCCTGTTTTTTTATCACAAAGCAGATGCCGACCAGAAACAAATACTGATAGATAAACATCTTTACCTGTTCAAATTTCAAAAGGAGTTTGCTGCCGATTATGATTTTTATACCGATATTATGAAAGCCATCAGTCCTATTTATAGCCAAATGAAGCCCGATCAGATTGTAGATGCGCTTGCTGTGGTATACAAACAGGAACGACAGGTGAAAGCCCGCATAAAAGAAATTATTAATGACCCAGCCGGGCGGGCCTGTTACACCGATGGGCAGGTAACTATTTTGGACGAATATCTTTCAACCCAACATGTTTATTATAGTAATCCGGGATATGATAACGCCGCCATTAACAAGTTCCATGAGGCATTGAGTACCTATATTACAGGCATCTCCGATCACAATTTTGAAATAAAAAAGGATCTGCTTAATTTTCAGGCCGGATTATTTTAAATTAAAACTTAACCCAATCACAAATGAAAAAAATCTTTACCTTGATTATTGCTGCAATCACATTTGGCCTTACTGCAAAAGCCCAAACCTTCCATGTACCCGAAAATTATGTTTTAAAGGAAAAAGGCGATTATGCAAAATACGAAGAAGATGTAATTAAAGGCATCGACTGGCTACAGGATACTCCATGGGCGCTTGAAGAACAAAAACGCATGGAAACCAGCTCATTTTTATTGAAATGGATGCAGGGTAGTCCGTCTGTTAGTATCGAAGTAAATGCAAGCGTGGCCAAAATGACCGAAAAAAACCCGCAGCTGATTATGATCTTTATGGGCGGATACACTAAATACGCTTTACAAAACAAAACTGCATTTGATAAAAACAAGGCTAACCTGGCCGGTGTGAAGGCAGCCGTTGATAAATATAGTCTCGAAACCGATCATAAAAACAACAGCCTGCTTAACAAACTGGTTAAAATTGATAAAGAGGGCAAACTGCGCGATTGGATAGCTTCGGATTTTTATAAAACAAAATAATGGCTGTTCAATGCGATCCGGGTATTAAAAATCTCCGGATCGCGTTGGGCAATATCTTAGCTTTTCTTTTTGGGTACTTTGGCGCCTTCCTTACGGGCTTCAGATAGTCCTATGGCTATTGCCTGTTTTTTGCTGGTAACTTTTTTACCGCTGCCGCTTTTCAGCTTACCCTCTTTCATTTCATGCATGGTTTTCTCAACCTTTTCTCCCGCTTTTTCCGAATACTTTGCCATGGTATTAATTTTAAGTGAATAAATTAATTAGTTAACAATTCTTTTGCCAAAAGCCTATATTTATGAGCATGAAATACTTAGCCTTTATTTTAATTATAACAAGCTTTTTATCATGCCAAAAAGGATCGGGAGATTCAACAACGCGAAATGGTAAATTAGTTGTTTATAATAAGGGCGTGCCTGGTAATGTATCGGCCCAACTGGTTGAAAGGATTGACGAAGATGTTTTAAATTACAAACCGCAACTGGTTGTTATAATGATTGGCACCAATGATGTAAGCCACAGGGTGCCTTATGATCAGTACACGGCCAATATTACAACGCTGGTAACCAAAATACAGGCACAGAGCGGCAAAGTACTGTTATTAAGCCCGCCGCCACGCGGTACCGCCGAAATTACAACGCCAACGTACTTCATGAACGATAGGAATGATAAAATCAACCTCATCCTCGATTCGTTAAGTCAGTCGCTAAAATGTTATTACCTGGATATCAACGCTGCATTTAAAAATGCGGGGAGCCCCAATTCAACCGCCGGCAGTTACATATTGAACAGCGCTAACAGCCCCGACAGACCTGATGGCGTTCACCTGACTTTGGATGGAACAGCATTTTTAGCAAAAGAGGTTGCAAAATTTATTAAAGATAATAAGCTCGATAATATCAGCCTGGTGATCTGTTTCGGCGACAGCCTTACCGCGGGCAATAGCGGTGGTTATCCGCAATTATTGCAAAAGTTGTTAAATTAAACTCTCCCTGTTAATATTGACGGCGATTGCTCAAGGCGCGTACTACCAAGTTGCGGCTCAGTTGCTTATGAACCACGGCATATAAGGTGTCGTTAGCAATTTATAAATACGCTTAAAATCTTGTCAAATCACCGCTTACCGCTACTGGGGTCCCAATTATTCCTTATCTTCAAAACATCTGTAATGCTTACCTGTTAATGCATCAGAATACCCCAATACGCGCACTATGCCCACAAAAAAACTACTCGCTCCTTTTTACGAACGCATGGCTTTAGTACTGGTAGGCTTTTTGGCCCTGGGCTACCTTGTTATCACGGCTAAAGATCTGCTCGACCCATTGATCTTCGGTTTTATTTTCGCTATACTTTTACTGCCCGTTTGTAATTTCCTTGAGAAAAAACTCCGCATGCCGCGCAGTATGGCATCGCTTATATCCATACTACTGCTTGTGGGTGTGGTAACGGGTATCCTGTACCTGGTAGGCTCGCAAATTTCAAATATGGCTAATGATTGGCCGATGTTAAAAAAACAGGTAAACCAATCTATACAGGATATTCAACGATGGATTCAACACGCTTTTCATGTTAACGCCGAGAAACAGATGGCCTATGTTGACGATACTGCCAAAAAGCTGATGGAATCGGGCACGGATGTACTGGGCACCACCTTTGGGGCTATCTCATCGCTGATGTTGTTTTATGTGTTTATCCTCATTTTCACCTTCTTTATATTGTTGTATCGTCGCCTGCTTATCCGCTTTATGGTATGGGTTTTCAGGGATGAAAATGAGCATGTGGTAATGGATATTGTAGAAAATATTCAAAGCATTTTAAGGCAGTACATTTTAGGATTATTGCTCGAGATGGTGATAGTAGCGGGCGTTGCCATTACCGTATTTTGGATGATAGGCATCAAGTATGCGGCCCTGCTGGGTATTATTGTAGGCTTATTTAACATTATACCCTATATCGGTATTTTTACGGCGCTGCTTTTAAGTACCATCATCACCTTTGCCACCGGTAGTCTCAGCAATACCATCACCGTTGCGGTAAGTGTAATAGGCATTCATGCGGTTGACGCCAACCTGCTGTTGCCTACCATAGTGGGTTCAAAAGTACGGCTCAATGCGCTCATCTCGTTTATCGGTATTATTGTTGGCGAAATGATCTGGGGTTTATCCGGTATGTTCCTTTCTATCCCGGTTATTGCCATATTTAAAATCATCTTCGACAGGATTGAAACCCTTAAGCCTTGGGGTTACCTGCTTGGCGGCGATTACGAGTATAAAAAATCGGCTGCAAAGGCTATGAAAACCGAGTAAAATATTCTTAATAGGGGTAACCATATTAATTAAACTTTCGTTTAATGATAGTAAACTTATTGCTAAGTTTGTCACAATTTTGATACCCCTAACACAATGCAAATTGTAAAGAATGATTTGCGCCCGACATACACCTGCAGGCGCTGTAATGAACCTCTGAAAACGAGGAGGAAGCGTGGTTTGTTATTAAAAACCGCCCTCTTCTGGTTACCGATACGGAAATTTTTCTGCGAACGCTGCCTTAAAACACGTTACGTAATCTGATTGGTTAGCCACAGCCACTATTATTGTTATAAAACAGGTTAAATTTTTTACTTTGATTATTTAGGCATATCCTTAATTTAGTAGCGTACTACCTGGTAAAATTATATCTGCCTCAAATGATTATCAAACGTAAACTGCTGCTTATTTCTTTATGTGTTTTATTTTCAGTGGGATTTTGTTTCGGTCAGGCAAAAAATAAACCTGTTTTCAGGTTAGTGCCGCTGGGCGTGCTGGGTGGTATTGACGAAAGTAATTTATCGGCCTATATGCTGGCACCAACCGGCAGTAATAATTATATTTGCCTTGATGCCGGCACCCTGCATTATGGTATAGAAAAAGCCATCGCCTGCAAAAGTTTTAATGTTGACGGCGCCACGGTGCTTAAGCAATACATTAAAGGCTATTTTATATCGCATTCGCACCTTGATCATATCTCGGGGCTCATCATCAATTCGCCCGAGGATAGCACCAAAAACATCTACGCATTTAATGATTGCATCGAAACCATCAAAGCGCGCTATTTTACCTGGAAAAGCTGGGCTAACTTTGCCGATGAGGGTGAAGCGCCAACCTTAAAAAAATACCATTACAAAGTACTTGAACCCGGCGCAGCAACTGCCATCGAAAATACCGAACTGAAAGTACAGGCATTTCCGCTTGCTCATTCAAACCTAACCAGCACCGCTTTTTTGGTAAACAGCAATGATAGCTACCTGCTTTATTTAGGTGATACCGGTGCGGATGAAATTGAGAAAAGCAGCAACCTGCAAAATCTGTGGCAGGCCGTTGCCCCACTGGTGAAAGATAAAAAGCTGAAAGCTATTTTAATAGAGGTATCCTTTCCTAACCAACAGCCGGATAAAACCTTGTTTGGCCACCTCAGCCCCAAATGGCTCATGACCGAAATGGATAAACTGGCCACCCTAACAGGTTCCGAAAACATAAAAGGCTTAAACGTTGTAGTAACGCATTTAAAACCTCCTGTTACCAGTATCAGCCAGATAAAAACCCAGTTAAAAGCCGCCAATAAATTGCAGTTAAATCTTATTTACCCGCAACAAGGTAAGGCGCTTAACTTTTAAACCTGAAATACCATCCACCCATGAAAATATTAAAAAGTTATTTGTTTTTATTGCTGATCCTCTGCTCGGCAAATTTGTTTGGTCAGCAAAACGGCAAGGTTTTAGAAGAAGAAACCATCAAAAGCAAAATACTAAAGCGCAATGTAAATTACGCCGTTTACCTCCCGCCCGATTACGGTACCGCACACCGCACTTACCCGGTGGTTTACCTGCTGCACGGCTATACCGATAACCATACCGGCTGGCTGCAGTTTGGCGAAATAAACCGTTATGCCGATAAGGCCATTGCCGATGGCACTATCCCGCCCATGGTTATTATAATGCCCAATGCCGATTCGAGCTGGTACATTAACTCGTACGACGGCAAGGAAAAATATGAAGACTTTTTTATTAAGGAGTTTATGCCGCAGGTTGAAAAAATATACAGCATAAAGGCCGAGAAAAAATACCGCGGCGTAGCCGGGCTTTCGATGGGTGGCTACGGTACGCTGATCTATACCCTTAAGTATCCCGAACTGTTTGCAGCCGGGGCTGCCCTAAGTGCAGCCGTTTTTCCGGATGATCAGATTGTAAGCACTCCGGATGATACCTGGGAGCACATTTTTGGCCAGCTTTGGGGCCGCGGATTAAAAGGGAACGACCGGCTTAATAAAGCCTGGCAAAGCTATTCGGTTTTAGGCCTGGTGCAAAATAAGACTGCCGACGAACTGAAAAACGTTCGTTACTGGATTGACTGCGGCGACGACGATTTTTTAACCAAAGGCAATTGCCTGCTGCACATAGCCCTTACCGAGAAGAAAGTACCTCACGAGTTCAGAACACGAGATGGCGCACACACCTGGACCTACTGGCGCACCGGGATTGTTGACGCGCTATCATTCATTGGCGATAGTTTCAGGCAGAAATAATTGGGAGATGTGCGGATTTCAGATGTGCGAATATGCAGATTGAAATCCCTCATTAACACAAACTAAAATCAGGCTTCTATTCAAATGAATGTTATGAAAAAACTTTTACTGATATGTCTGCTGCTTACCACCGGTGCCGCTTTTGGGCAGCAAGCAGGCAAGGTAATTGAAGAGCTATATGTAAAAAGCGATATTTTAGACCGCAACGTAAAATACGCTATTTACCTGCCCTACGATTACGAAACATCAAACCGTACCTACCCGGTAGTATACCTGCTGCATGGTTATGGCGACGACCATACCAGCTGGCTGCAATTTGGCGAAGTGAACCGGTATGCCGACAAAGCCATAGCCGAAGGCAAAATCCCCCCTATGATTATTGTAATGCCTGATGCCGGTACCAGCTGGTATATCAATAATTACAACGGCAAACAAAACTATGAGGATTTCTTTTTTAAAGAGTTTATCCCCACCATCGAAACCGAATACCGTATTAAAAATAAAAAACAATACCGCGGAGTGGCCGGCTTATCTATGGGAGGCTACGGCACGTTGGTATACAGCATCAAACACCCCGACATGTTTTCGGCAGCGGCGGCCTTAAGTGCTGCGGTACGTACCGATGATGATTTTATGGCAATAACCGAAGCGCGGTGGAAAGAAGCTTATAGTAACGTAATTGGCCCTAACCTAAATGGAAAGGAACGTTTAAATAGTACATGGCAAGCTAATTCGGTGCTGGGCCTGGTGCAAAGCAAAAGCGCCGACGAACTTAAAAACGTACGCTACTGGCTTGATTGCGGTGACGACGATGCCCTGAGTAAAGGCAACGGCCTGCTGCACATAGCCCTTACCGAAAAAAAGGTTCCGCATGAGTTCCGCATCCGTGATGGTGGCCACACCTGGACTTACTGGCGTACAGGGATTGTAGATGCACTGGCGTTTATTGGGGATAGTTTCAGGCAGAAGTAGGTTAAAGCTTCCTTTTAGATTCAAAGATGTCATTTCGACGAACAAGCGTTGGGATTGAGCGTGGCGTGAGGAGAAATCTTGTACGCCCTGCAATAACCAACATGCTCATCGGACAAGCAGGACGTACAAGATTTCTCTTTCGCCCCCACGCTCTCACCCATCCCTGCTCTATCGAAATGACAATTTTCATCCATTTAAAACACGTGGACAAACAGCAGTTCGCTGTCACTCGTGATGGCATTTTAACATTACTTCATTAATCACTCAAAATATCGATACAACCTTTCTGTAAGGTTTTCAACCTGTTATCCAATGAAGCAAGCGCGGCGCTGTCACCTATATTTTTATATAGTGTTTTAATCAGGGTAAGCGTATTTTCATCGGCATCGCAGGCCTGGGCCTTTTCCAGTTGAGGGAGCGATTTTTTTACTGTTTTGATATAATCCTGGTTTGTTGAAGGCTTATCCAATGGCTTATCCGCATCCGGGATATTTTTAAGGTAGAGATAACCTAAAGCCCTATGGGCCACGTAATATTGCGGCTGTGCGGCCACCACCCGTTCATAAAGTTCGATGGCTTTTACGCTCTGGCTGCCATCCTCGTAAAGCTTAGCCGCCGAGTTATAGAAGTTGACACGTACTTTAGGTGCCAGCTTCAGCGTATCCTTCATCAATTGCTCAGCCAGGTCTGTTGCTTTATCTTCTTCGCCTTGTAACCGTGCTAAATTAAAATCCAGATATCTGTCGTATACCTCATCAGCGCTTTGGGCCTTTGAAATGGTCGCGGTTATCAACATAAAAAGTATCAGCACCAATGGCTTATGCATATTTGCAGGTTTGATTTAGTAAATAACGAAGAACAAAGGAGTTAATTACCCGGTAGTTAAAAGTATATTTCGCGCAACAGCACCGGAAGGCAAAGCTTTTCCTGAACCTATACATGTTTGCCTGCTTGAAAATCATTTCAACGATGTTTTCCACTTCAAATAATCCTCCTTCATGCACCTCCCGCAAGGCCGGTATCCTGCCCGCAAAGCTTCGTCTTCCGAGGCAAAGAAAACCCGGTTCTCCACTTTCATACGTTTACCGGCCGGGCATTTTAAAAGCCCGTATATTTTCAATTTAACAAAACCGCCAAAGCGTACTTCGCCTGCATCTATCAATTGTTTAAGTTTCCTGCTTCGTTCAAATCCGGAGGTTCCTAAATCAAGATGCCTTATCATTTGGCATCATGAAATATAATGCCCATACTGTGGCGCTTCCCTTCGGTAAGTTCACTCACACCATGTTTCATATTTACCCGGTGATAGCCCCTTAATCCTTTTGCCGGGCGGAAACTTGTGGTAAATATCAGCATATCGCCTTTACCAGGTTTCAATACAATAGCCCGCGATTGCTCTCTTGGTTTCTGTTCGGTTAGTACAAATTCACCGCCTTCATAATCCTTACCCGGCTCATCCAAAATAAAAACCAGTTGCATGGGGAAAAACACTTCGCCGTAAAGGTCCTGGTGCATGGCATTGTAACCGCCCTGCTCATATTTCAGGATGAGGGCGGTTGGCTTTACCTGTCCTTGCTGGTGGCAAAGTGCTATCAAGTTATCCAAACTACCAGGAAAAGCATGTTCTTTATTAAGCTGCAGCATCCAGTTATTGGCTACCGGGGCAAGATGCGGATAAACACTTTCCCGTAATTGCTGTATCAGCGCCGGCAACGGATATGCAAAATATTTGTACTCCCCTTTGCCGTAGTTATGTCTTTCCATTACTACCGTTTTGCGATAGCGTTGTTCATTTGCATAACCGGCTTTTAGCTCTTCGCATTCATCGCTTGTTAAAACACCTTTTACCTGTGCATAACCTTTATTATCTAAACCGGCTGCTATTTGCGGCCAGTCCAGTTCGTCAATTCTTTGCTTAACTTCCATATAATTATTGCATGGTAAAAGGTTCCTGAACTTTTGCGGCCTCCCAGCCTATCATAGCCGTTTTTCGGGTGGCTCCCCAATGGTATTGCCCAAACTCGCCTGTCGATCTGATTACCCTGTGACATGGAATTAGGAAAGCCACCGGGTTTGCCCCTATTGCGCTGCCTACAGCGCGGCTGGCCGTTGGCATTTGGATGGTTTGCGAAATATCCGAATAGGTATTTAAACCTCCCATCGGTATTTTTAACAAAGCCTCCCATACCTTGAGCTGAAAACCGGTACCCTTTAGATGCAACTTGATAGATGGCAACTCCGACCAATCTTTCTTAAACACAAACAACGCGTTTTGCTGGGCCATATCAACCATTTGCCGGTAAGTGGCATTCGGAAACTGGAGTAGCAGGTCGTCAAACGCCGCTTCCCTGTCATCGGCAAAAGCAAGGTGACAGATACCTTTGGCAGTTGAGGCCACGATGATATTACCAAAAGGACTTTCGGCAAAGCTGTAGTTAATTTCGAGGGCTTTGCCTCCGTTTTTAAATTCGGCCGGTGTCATCCCTTCAATATTGATGAAAAGATCATGCAGACGGCCTGTACCCGAAAGCCCGGTTTCGAAAGCAGTATCAAACAGGGTTGATTGCTTTTCTTTCAGGATGCCCTTAGCATAGTCAAGGCTCAGGTACTGTAAAAATTTTTTAGGACTGATACCGGCCCAATCTGTAAACAACCGCTGAAAATGGAAGGGACTGAGATTAACTTTCTCGGCCACCTCGTCCAGATCGGGCTGATTTTTAAAGTTAAGCTGAATGTATTTTATTGCCTCGGCAATGCGCTCATAATTTATTATTTCCTGTGTGCTCATAACGTTAATTATTATTTACACTACAAATGTATGGAGGCCACCAGGCCAATAAAACCCGGAACTTGCTAACCTGCAACAAGTAAATATAAGCTTTTACTATAAGGCTTTGTGCATTTTAACAATGGGCAATACCTGGCCATCAGGCATGGCCTGTTCTATATTTTCCAGTGCCGCATATCCCATAGCTTCGTACAACGGCACACCCGGGAGCGTTGCACCCAGTTGTAAACTTCTAAAACCGGCACTTTGCGCAGCAGCCTCGCAAACTTTCATAATGTGGCTCCCTATTCCGCGGCGGGCATAATCCGGATGCACAAAAAATGCCCTGATGCGGGCGGCATCCATTGTTGGATCAAGCAGCGGATCTTCAACCTCCTTATGCTGATCACCGCCGTAGAGGGTGTTGCGTTTGCTCCATCCCCCACAGCCAACCGTAATACCATCCAACAGGGCAACATAATAGGTACCGTCAATAACCAATTGCGTATCTACACCAAAAATATATTTAATGGCACTTTCAATTTGCTGAGGAGTATTATAAGCAATACTTAAGCCACGAACCGAAAGACCAATCAATTGCTGCAACTCCTCAATATCATCAAAAGTTGCCAGCCGTGTTGTAATAGCAGACATAGTGGTAAATGTAACGAACTGATAAGAATTTCAAAGCAATCAGAACAATCACATCCTCCTTAATTAAAAAATCTGTGGAATCGGTGCAATCATTCCATAATCGGTGTAATCCCAAACAAAAAATCAACAATCAAAATCGGTACAATCAAAAATCAATCGGTGTAATCCCAAACAAAAAATCAACAATCAAAATCGGTGTAATCAAAAATCAATCGGTGTAATCCCAAACAAAAAATCAGCGAAATCAACGTAATCAAAACCTATCAACGGTCACTTTTATCACCCTTATGTTTATTTTACAAAAAACCTACGCGCGCACTGCTTGTTGTTAAGCATATTTGTAAAAAACAAATACACATGTCTACACTGTTTTCTCCTCTCCAGATAAAAAACATTCAATTTAAAAACCGAATCGTGGTATCGCCCATGTGCGAATACTCGAGCGTTGACGGCTTTGCCAACGACTGGCACCTGGTACACCTTGGCAGTTTTGCCACCGGCGGCGCCGGACTTATCATCACCGAGGCTACTGCAGTATCGCCCGAAGGACGGATCACTTTTGCCGACCTTGGTTTATACAAAGATGAACACATCGAAAAACTAAAACAGATCACCGATTTTATTAAAGCACAGGGAGCTGTTCCGGGTACCCAACTGGCGCATGCCGGCCGTAAAGCAAGCCATGAGCAACCATGGGTTGGCGGCAAGCAAATTCCTTCAACCGGGCCAAACGGATGGAAAAGCGTTTCGTCAAGCGACATACCTTTTATCGATACAGAGGAAGCTCCCCTGGCATTGGATAAAGCAGGAATTGAGAAAGTAAAAGCAGATTTTAAAGCTGCTGCTGTAAGGGCTATTGCCGCCGGTTTCCAGGTAATTGAGCTGCATGGTGCACATGGTTACCTCATTAACCAGTTCCTTTCTCCTTTCAGCAATAAACGTACGGATGAATATGGCGGCAGTTTTGAAAACCGTATTCGTTTATTATTAGAGATAATCGACGAAGTTAAACAAGTTTGGCCGGCAGAAAACCTGCTTTTTGTACGCATCTCGGCTACTGAATGGGTTGATGGCGGCTGGACAACTGATGACTCGGTTGCCTTAGCCAATATTTTAAAAGAGCAAGGCGTTGACCTGATTGACTGCTCAACCGGCGGCAATATCCCTAATGTTAAAATACCATTAACACCGGGTTATCAGGTTGAATTTGCAGCGAAAATTAAAAAAGAAAGTAGTATACTTACCGGAGCTGTTGGCCTTATTACCAAAGCCCAGCAGGCAAACGATATTATAAAAAACGAACAGGCCGACCTGGTATTTTTTGCCCGTGAAATGCTGCGCGACCCGCATTTCGCGCTCCGCGCCGCGCACGAACTTGGCGACGATGTGAAATGGCCGGTTCAATATGAGCGGGCGAAGTGGAGTTAATTGAAGGGATTATGGTCCATGGTGAATAGTCCATGGATGTGTATACTAAATTAAGCAAACAAAACTATGGGCCATCAACTATGGTCTATGGACTAAATAACCATAATACAAAAACCACAAACTATGAAACGTACAGCAAACGCACATTGGAACGGTACACTACAGGCAGGCCAGGGTGAAATTACTACCCAGAGCACCGTATTGAACAAAACCCAGTATTCATTTAAAACCCGTTTTGCCGATGGCATCGGTACCAACCCTGAGGAGTTATTAGCTGCTGCACACGCAGGCTGCTTTACTATGGCTGTTGGCGCTGCTTTAACCCAGGCAGGTTTTACACCAAACGATTTAACTACAGATGCCATCCTTGATCTGGACATGCAGGCTTTGGAAGTAACCGGCATCCATTTAGAGTTGAAAGGTTCACTGATTGACGGCGTATCTGAAGAGCAGTTTAAACAAATTGCCGAAGGCGCTAAAGCCGGCTGTATCATTTCAAAAGCACTGAGCGTGCCAATTACTTTGAGCGTTACTTACGCGTAAGTGAGTTTTTCTTGTCATCCTTGAGTGAGTAAAGGCAACAGCCTCTAAAGGCTGGATGAGATTCGCCCACTTGTCATGCTGAGGAACGAAGCATGACAAGAGAGCGAATACCACATAAGAGGCTGCTGCTTTCACTCAGGATTGTAAAGGTTAGCTACTTCTGTATCAACGCCAGCAAGCCCTGCGGTGTTTCGTAAGTGGTTCCGTTGTAATTTAAAGCTTTAACCCCAACGCAAACAGTGTCTACAGCTTTGTTTGTATGGGTTATATAGATTTTGCCCCTTACATCGGGTTCAGTGCCGTCATTCACCATCTTAAGGCCGGTTAACAATTGCATTACACTGTCAATGCCTGGCTTTTTATCAAAGCTTTTTTCTTTCCCTTCGGGGAAGTAGTAGTCAAACTTATCGCAGGTAATCCTGAACTGGGTTTCGCGGCCAAGTTCGGTGAATTTGAATTTGATGGTTTGTACATCATCGGCGGCATTGGATTTGCTTTTGCAGGCAAATAAGCAAACAGCAATAAACGCGACGATTACTACAGCGTTAAACTTTTTCATAAACAGGTTTTAATTTGATAATAAACCTACAAAATATAGGGTGATTTATTCAAACTCAAAGTTCAAAAACCGTATCCCGGCTTTCATCTTCGGGAATCTGCAATACTAATATCTGTTCAGAAGTATTAATTTCGAAAGGGCAAATTTCGGTGTGCTTTTGTTGACTTTTAACATCCGAACAGGTGTAATGACGCTCAACTCTGTAATTGATGGTAACCTGTCCTTTTTGTGTTTCAGCATCGTAATCAGTACCTGTTACTTCTAAATCAACAATCTCGGGTGATCCTCCTTCGCCTGCATGGTTAAAACGAAGATTGAACGCGAGATTTTTTAAATTAGGCTTCCCTTTGTTATCAGGTGTATTTAGCACCTCTGTTATAAAAGCAGCTACCGAAGTCTGTTCGTGATCAATAATTTGATGGAGGCTTTCCGGGAAATCAAAACTCAATCTGGTCATAGGGGCAAATTTGGTATTTATCGGCCAGAATAAACAACATAAATATCATCCTGGTAAGGAGCGTATGATTGTACATCTTCGGCATAGCAGATATCAAGCGCCTTAACAAAAGCCCAATATTGGGCTTTTTTGCCAAAATGGATCTGTACACCAACAGATTTGTTTTTTGTTTTAAGGATAGTTCTTATCTGTATCCGGGCAAATTCAAGTAAAGATTGATCGCTATTGGTATTACCCGTTAAATTAACATTCACATAGCTTCTTTCGGGCGGAAACTTGAACTGGTATGCCTTTGGTAAGCGCTTATTCCAATCCGGGCTAAAAAATACCACATCCATTGCCTTTAGCTTTTGAAAAGCTTTATGCTGATGCAGAAATACCATACAAAATACGGGCAGCAACAACAAGCTGATAAGTCCTGGAGTATAAATAATACGTTGGCGGGGTGTTAAGGTTAAGATTTTCATGATCAGGCTTTTCGATAAAACAAAAACGCCCGATCATAAATGTTATTACTTCAACTCATCCAGTACACGAAACATTTTCTCCTTTATCCCCCTACCCGATCCACTGTAGTTATTCACCATAATTGAGAAACAAAGCTCCCGGCCGTTTTTGGTTTGATAACCGGCATAGCAAAGCACGCTGTTAATACTGCCGCTTTTCATTTTCATACCATTATAAACCGGCAAACTTGCATACAGATCGGCAAACCAGCTCTCCTTTTTGGCCGATTGCAGGATGCGGGCCAGCGTAAGCGTGGTTACCCTATCGCCGGGCGAAAGGCCGCTGCCATCATAAATATTGATACTTTTAGCATCAATACCGCGGGCCTGCCAAAACTCCTGTACCACATCTACGCCGTTACTGGTGGTAGGCTTTTTGCCATGTTTCCAGGCGAGAGTTTTAAGCAGTTGCTCGGCATACAGGTTAATGCTTTTCTGGTTAAGCCAGTAAACTATTTTACTTAAAGCCGGCGATGAAATGGTTGTCAGATTTTTTGCGATAACAGGCACAGGCAGATTTTTAGCACTTAAAGTGGCTGCAGATTCCGGCTCGTTACCTATCATAATCCCCAAACTCCGGAGCGTATCATTTAACCGCAAAGCGGCCTCGTAAGCAGCATCAGGTATGGCAGCCGAAATACTTTTCTTGTCCTGATCAACGGCGTAGGTACCTCTTAAGTACATCACCTTACTGCCAACCGGCAAAAAGGCATAGGCATTATCACCGCTGCCAGCCGCACCGTTGGTAAGTTCACTTTTAAAAGTCAAATAGGGCATTGCAGGCACTGTACGCAAAATACCTACCGGGTTGCCAACCACGCCGGTACGCAGCTTGATATCAAACTGGTTTTCGCGCCAGCAAAGGCCCGATGTGCCTGCGCCGTAATAGTTGCCGATATCCTGCCAGATCCAGCCTTCGGGGATAGATTGCGTACCGAAAAGACTGTCGTCGCCAATAACCCGGCCGGTTACATTTTTGATGCCGGCTTTTTGCAGGGCATCGGCCATGGTGGCCAATACGCGGTTTTCTTTGGTTTGTTCATAGCGCCAGCTGCCCAGGGTTGGGTCGCCGGCGCCTTTAATGATGATGTCGCCGTTAAGGGTTCCATCGGCACCTATTTCTCCCGAATATCCTAACTCGGTTTGATACTGAAAATCGGGCCCAAGGATATTGAAAGCCGTAATACTGGTTATTGTTTTTAAGGTTGATGCCGAAGCCAGGCCCATATTGGGGTTGCCGGCAAATACCTGTTCGCCGGTTTTGGCATCAAGCACGGTTAGTGAAACCGAGGCGTAGCTGC
Source organism: Mucilaginibacter celer (assembly GCF_003576455.2). Lineage (NCBI taxonomy): Bacteria > Pseudomonadati > Bacteroidota > Sphingobacteriia > Sphingobacteriales > Sphingobacteriaceae > Mucilaginibacter > Mucilaginibacter celer. Next base: position 371,580 of record NZ_CP032869.1, on the reverse strand, counting down.
ATTGGCTATCGGCCTGTAAACGGCTAAAAGCAGCAGATAATTTTTGCTGAAGCGTTTGCGCCGCAACCGATCCTCCAAAAAATAAAAAACTAATTACCAGTAAGCGCCTCATCCTGTTGTTTAACGTTCCGTTGCGAAATATAATATATCGGTACGCCTATCAATACAATACCAAGCCCGATAAGCGTATAATTTTGCTTATAAACAAGCAACAGGATACAAAACGCTATGCCCATAATAATGTACAAAGCTGGTAAAAACGGATAAGCAATGGCTTTATAAGGCCTTTCGGCTTCAGGTTTTTTGGCCCTCAAAATAAATATACCTAATATGGTGAGTACGTAAAATACCACAACTACAAACGAGATCATATCCAGCAAATCTCCATAGCGGCCGCTTAAACAAAGCAGCGAGGCTACCACACATTGAATCCACAAGCCAAACTGCGGTACACCGAATTTATTCAAGGTACCAGTTTGTTTAAAAAACAAGCCGTCTTTTGCCATAGTGTAATAAACACGCGCGCCCGAAAGGATTAAACCGTTATTACAGCCAAATGTTGAGATCATGATCATCACTGCTATAACGTAAGTACCGGCGTTGCCAAAAATTACGTGCGAAGCGGCCACAGCTACCCTGTCCTTATCGGCGTTAACAATATCATGTAAGGATAGCACACCGGTATAAACCACGTTGGCCATTACGTAAATAAAAGTTACAATGATTGTTCCCCACATCATGCTCAGGGCCACATCACGTTTGGGATTCTTCATTTCGCCGGCTACAAAGGTTACGCTGTTCCATGCATCGCTGCTGAAAATAGAGCCTACCATAGCGGCGGCTATCGCGCCTAAGGCGGTACCTGTAGTTAGTTGGGTAATAGTGCCATCTTTGGCCAGATTATGCAAATCCCAGGCATTAGTCCAGTTAGCATTCCATATATCAGCTTTAAAAGCAAACAAACCGAAAATGATTAAGCTGAACAGGCTGATAAGCTTGGTTAGCGTAAAAACCGTTTGGATAGCTTTACCACCTTTTACACCTCGTGTATTAACATAGGTAAGGCAAATAATCAATATAATTGATACTATCTGCGCAGCGCTTATTTTTAAAGATCCAAATTGAAAAAGAATATTCTCTTCGCTTAGCGGCTTAAATATGTAAGCAGCAAACTTGCTAAATGCCACACCTACAGCCGCTATAGTGCCTGTTTGTATCACCGCGAAAAAACTCCAACCGTATAAAAACGCCGTTAGTTTATTATAGGCCTCTTTAAGGTAAACATACTGGCCGCCCGCTTTTGGGAACATACCGCTCAGTTCGCCGTAGCTTAAGGCCGCGGTAAGTGTCATGACGCCGGTGATGAGCCAGATGGCAATGAGCCAGCCCGCCGAACCTACATAACGTGTAATATCGGCACTTACAATAAAAATACCTGAACCAATCATGGAGCCTGAAACCAGCATGGTACCATCCAGCAGGCTCAGCTCGTGTTTCATTTTGGGTTGCGATGAGTTTTTCGCCATATATTATTTTAGGGTTTAAATCCCTAAACTATTCAAAAAACTTTAATATTGACAGTAAGCTTGGTAAATAAATAAAATTACTATTTTGCAACAACCAATTATTATTTAAACAAAGTGCTGAGCACGGTACTACTTACTAAACCAAATTTGTGACTATGGATTTTTTGAACACTTACTTAATCTATTTAATTCCGGTGATGGGGCTGATCGGTATACTGGTTATGGCCGGTAAAGCCGCGTGGGTTACTAAACAAAATGCCGGCGACGGCGATATGGTTACACTGGCAGGCTACATTGCCGATGGTGCCATGGCTTTTTTACGTGCCGAGTGGAAAATACTCGGAGGCTTTGTTGCAGTTGCCGGCTTACTGCTGGCTTGGTCGGGCACTACAGTTGCCACTTCAAGCTGGGTAATAGCCGTATCTTTTTTGATAGGCGCGTTTTTATCGGCCTTTGCCGGATACCTGGGTATGCGCATTGCAACTAAAGCAAACGTACGTACCACGCAAGCGGCACGTACCAGTTTGGCACAGGCATTAAAAGTATCATTTACAGGAGGCACAGTAATGGGCCTGGGTGTTGCAGGTTTGGCTATTATTGGTCTGGGATCGTTATTTATTGTTTTTTATACCATATACGTCGTAAACGTTACCGGTAGCAGTGTTAACGGCGAAGCTATGGCAAAAGCGCTTGATGTTTTGGCCGGTTTTTCATTAGGTGCCGAATCGATAGCGCTGTTTGCCCGTGTTGGCGGTGGTATTTACACCAAGGCAGCCGACGTGGGTGCCGACCTTGTAGGTAAGGTTGAAGCCGGCATTCCTGAAGACGACGTGCGTAACCCGGCTACAATTGCCGATAACGTAGGCGATAACGTGGGCGACGTTGCCGGTATGGGGGCCGACCTTTTCGGATCGTACGTGGCTACGATGCTGGCTACGATGGTGCTGGGCCGCGAAATTGTATCGCATGATAATTTTGGAGGTATTGCACCGGTATTGTTACCGATGGTTATTGCCGGCCTTGGATTGATATTTTCAATTGCAGGTGCGGCAATGGTAAAAATCAAATCAGAAACCGACAGTGTGCAAAACGCGCTGAATATAGGCAACTGGGCATCAATTATATTAACTGCCATAGCTACTTATTTTGTAGTACAATGGATGTTGCCTTCGGGCGAATTTCACATGGTGCGTGATGAAGTTAACGGCGTTATGAAAACAGGTATAGTGCCATTTACCAAAAACGGTGTTTTTGGTTCGATAGTAGTAGGCCTTGTGGTAGGTACATTAATGTCTATCATTACCGAGTATTACACGGCAATGGGTAAACGCCCGGTATTAAGCATTATCAGGCAATCATCAACCGGGCATGCTACCAATATTATCGGCGGTTTATCAGTGGGTATGGAATCAACCGTATTACCTATCCTTGTTTTGGCATCGGGCATTTACGGTTCATACTATTTTGCAGGCCTGTATGGCGTAGCTATCGCAGCCGCGGGCATGATGGCTACCACCGCAATGCAATTAGCTATCGACGCTTTCGGCCCAATTGCCGATAATGCCGGTGGTATTGCCGAAATGAGCCGCCTGCCCGAAGAAGTTCGTCACCGTACAGATAATTTGGATGCTGTTGGTAATACCACCGCGGCAACCGGTAAGGGCTTTGCTATCGCTTCGGCAGCATTGACTTCACTGGCGCTATTTGCCGCTTTTGTGGGCGTTGCGGGTATTGAGCATATTGATATTTATAAGGCCGATGTTTTGTCGGGCCTGTTTGTAGGCGGGATGATCCCATTCATTTTCTCGGCTTTATGCATCTCGGCTGTGGGGCGTGCCGCTATGGCGATGGTTGAGGAGGTTCGTCGCCAATTCCGCGAAATTCCGGGGATCATGACCTACGAGGGTAAACCTGAGTACGAAAAATGCGTGGCTATTTCTACCAAGGCCTCTATCCGCGAAATGGTTGCTCCGGGCCTCATCGCGCTGATCACCCCTATTATTATCGGTTTTGCCTTTGGCCCCGAGGTATTGGGCGGTTTGCTGGCCGGTGTTACCGTATCGGGCGTGTTGATGGGTATTTTCCAAAGCAATGCCGGTGGTGCCTGGGATAATGCCAAAAAATCGTTCGAAAAAGGTTGTGACATCAACGGCGAGATTTTTTACAAAAAATCTGAACCACATAAGGCATCAGTTACCGGTGATACCGTAGGCGATCCGTTTAAAGATACCTCAGGCCCATCGATGAATATTTTGATTAAATTGATGTCGATAGTTTCGTTGGTTATCGCGCCGCATTTAAATCACTCGGGTAAAGTAACTGCAAGTAATTTAAAAGGTTTTGATAAACAGCCGGCGGCTACGCATGTGGTTGTTAAAGCAGATGGGAAAGTTTAATATTTCTCTTTAATATATTGGAAAAAGCTGCCGAAAGGCGGCTTTTTTGTTGTCTGAATCAGAATTTACAGAATTTGAGAATTAACAGAATGTCAGAAAGTTTATTGTGAGAATCCTAAAATTCTGTAAATTCTGATTCAGACAATATTTAAAGGGGACTTAAGTTGGAAACTTAAGCTATTTTATACCACGGGTTACGCTGCGCTAAACCCGCGGCAGATAGACAGACAGTTAAACTTTCCAATCCTGTCAATTCTCAAATCCTGAAAATTCTGATTCAGACAATCTCTACCTATCTAATCTACTTTAACAGTTTAATATTTTGATAATTAATACTTAACTGTTGTTTCATTCGGCTCTTTATGTTTTCAATAAATTTAAGTACGTTTGGGGAAATGTAAATTTTTAATTTTTGACTGATCTTACTAATTTAAAATGAAGTTATTTATCAAAAAACCGCTTGCGCAACTCATGGCTGCTTCGGCAGAAACTGAAAAGTCGCTTAAGCGTACTTTGGGCGTTGGTTCGCTTATCGCACTGGGCATTGGCGCTATTATTGGCGCGGGTATTTTTGTGCGTACTGCCGCTGCAGCCGGCGAACATGCAGGACCAGCCGTTACCATCTCTTTCCTTATCGCGGCCGCAGGTTGCGCGCTGGCAGGTTTATGCTACGCGGAGTTTGCCAGTATGATCCCTATCGCCGGATCGGCTTACACCTACTCTTATGCTACCATGGGCGAGTTTGTTGCCTGGATCATCGGTTGGGATCTGGTGCTTGAATACGCGCTTGGTGCCGCAACCGTGGCCATTGGCTGGTCGCAGTATTTCAATGAGTTTTTAACAACCTTCTTTAACGTGCACGTACCTTACGCATGGTCGCACTCGTTTATGGAGGTTTCAAATACTACCGTAGGCATGTATGCCGGCGAAGTAGGTACCAGGGGTATTGTTAACCTCCCTGCTATTTTGATATTATTCCTGTTAACACTGTTATTGATCCGCGGTACTGCCGAATCGGCAATTGTAAATAACATTATCGTTGTTGTAAAAGTAGCTATCGTATTAATGATCATCGGTTTAGGCTGGCACTTCATTAATCCGGCATTCCACACTCCATATACTATCCCTGCCGATGCAGGTGTTATTAAGGTAAGCGCGGGCACGGTTGATTATTCTGATACCTTTAACCACGGATGGCTTGGCGTATTACGCGGTGCCAGTGTGGTATTCTTCGCGTTTATCGGCTTTGATGCTGTTTCAACAGCTGCACAGGAAGCTAAAAACCCGCAAAGGGATATGCCAAAAGGTATCCTGATCTCCCTGGTATTTTGTACCGCGCTTTATATCCTTTTCTCACACGTGTTAACCGGTTTGGTATCATACAAAGATTTCCTTATTCAAGGTAAAGAAGCTTCTGTAAGCTACGCTATTAAAACCGCTATGCCTGGTTATGGCTGGTTAGCATCGTTTGTTACCGTATCGATATTAGCAGGCTTTTCTTCGGTGATCCTGGTGATGCTGATGGGCCAAACCCGTGTGTTTTATACCATGAGCACCGATGGTTTGATTCCTAAAGTGTTTTCAAAACTTCACCCTAAATTCCGTACGCCTTACAAATCACAATGGTTATTCTTTGTGTTTGTATCATTGTTCGCCGGTTTTATTCCTGATAAATATGTAGGTGATATGGTGAGTATAGGTACCCTGTTCGCTTTCGTATTGGTATGTATTGGTATCTTTATTTTAAGAAGAACAGATCCAAACATCGAGCGTCCGTTCAAAACCCCTGCATACATGATTGTTTGCCCGCTTGGTGCAATTATTTGTTTATGTATGATTGCCAGCGAAGGTTGGGAGAACTGGGCAAGGCTTATTGTTTGGTTACTGATTGGCTTTATCATTTACTTCCGCTATAGCATTAAACGCTCGCACGTGCGCCACGGCAAAGTTGAAGGTGCTGCCGATCCTATCAACCCTAAATTTGTTGAATAGTATATAACAATGTTATGATAAACAAAAAAGGTTCTGAGCATTCAGAACCTTTTTTGTTACATTCAGTTTTTCACCGGGCTAACCAATAAAACCATTTGATGAAAGGCGATAAAAACCTGTGGGTATTAGTATTTGTATGCGTAATCAACTCGCTGGGATTTGGCATTATTGTGCCTGTACTTTACTCGTACGGTAAAACCTTCGGCGTCACGGGCGAAACACTGGGTGTGCTTACGGCATCCTTCTCTATTGCGCAATTTTTTGCCACCCCGGTTTTAGGTTCGCTATCTGATAAATGGGGCAGGAAGCCTTTACTGGTGATCAGTTTGGCGGGTACGTGTATCTCCTTCATCCTTTTTGCCGAGGCCCGCAGCATGATCATGCTTTTTGCAGCCCGGATTTTGGATGGGCTTACCGGCGGCAACGTATCGGTAGCGCAGGCCATGATATCAGACAATGCCGGGCCAGATAACCGGGCCAAACGTTTCGGGATCTTGAGTTCGGCATTTGGGTTCGGCTTTGTGATAGGGCCCGCCGTTGGCGGCTTTTTAAACCAGTATGGTATGCAGGTACCTTTTTACTTTGCGGCCGGCATCTCGTTGATCGGTACGCTTTGCAGCCTCTTTTTTTTAAAGGAAACCAACCCGCCGGATAAATCTAAAAAGGCATCAGAAAAATCGAGGTTCACCTTTGCCTCGCTGATCACTACACTGAAAAGACCAGCCATAGGCACAGCGGTTTTTACGGGCTTTCTATTAACCATGGGGCAGTTTACCATGATTATTGGCTTTCAAACTTTTAGCGTTGATATATTGAAGATCAATCCTACGCAGATAGGAATCCTGTATGCCGGCTTTGGGGTAACCGGTATTATCATGCAGCTTTGCGTACCGTTGTTTACCAAATGGCTTTCATCAAAATCAATGATCCTGTTGTTGTCTACTTTTCTTTGCCTGGTGGATATGTTTGTAGCTGGTTTAACCAGCCATTTCATTCCTTTTGTAACCGGCATTTACATTTACGGCCTGTTTAACGGATTGCGCAACCCAATGCTTAATGCAATTATTGCCGATCATATCGACCATAAAGAACAGGGCAAGATATTGGGCATCAACCAGTCGTACGCTTCCATTGGCCAAGCGCTTGGTCCTATTACCGCGGGCTTTGCAGCTTTGCTATCGGTACATGCAATTTTCTTCTTATCTTCATGCTATATTTTGGCCGCGTTTGTTTTAAGCTTCCGGTTAAAGCGTAAAGAATAAAAAATCCCTAAAGCCATGCCGCACCCATTTGTTTTTAAGGAGATCCTTTCGGTAACGATGATCCTTTTTGCCATTATCGATATTTTGGGCGCTATACCGGTAATTATCCAGTTAAGGCAACGCGTAGGCCATATCGAATCAGAAAAGGCCAGTATAGCCGTATTGGTGCTGATGGTCACGTTTTTATTTGTGGGGGATGAACTGCTGGCGGTTATCGGGCTGGATATTTCATCATTTGCGATAGCCGGTTCGTTGGTGATATTTATCATCGCGATGGAAATGGTGTTAGGCGTTGATTTTTTTAAGGAGGAGTTGCCGCAGGCTGCTTCTATTGTGCCCCTCGCCTTTCCGCTGATTGCCGGGGCAGGTACTATGACTACCTTGCTATCGCTTAAATCGCAATATCAAACGCAAAATATCCTTGTAGGGATTGTGTTGAATACACTTGTTGTTTACCTGGTGCTTAAAAATGTGAAATGGCTTGAGAAGCTTTTGGGGCCGATTGGGTTGAGTGTATTGCGGAAAGCTTTTGGGATTATTTTGCTGGCGATTGCTATTAAGTTGTTCAGGAGTAATACGCATTTGTAAATTCTAATCAACCTTGATAAAATACCTAAACCGATGGAAGAAGAAGTAAAAAGAAAAGCTTACCTGGAAGCTTCAAGATTAAAAAATGCGGGGCATGATAATGAAGTAATATATGCCCGATTAGAAAAACAGGACGTTCCTACGGAGTTGATAAAGAAGATACTGATTAATTTAACAGTTCAAAAAGTACATGACGTTAACGCGGAGCGAAAACCATTTTTCAATTTAGCATTGGCTAAGATAGGCATAGGAGTTGCTTTAGCTGTTATATGTATGTTTGTTGCACCCGGCCAAACCATTTTACCCATTGGACTAATAGCGGGCGGTATTGTTGCAGCCGCGATTAACAAACCGGTTTAATCTTCATATCGGCGGCCAGAGGCAATACTGGTCGAAGTTTAGCGATAGCGTAACTTCGACCTAAAATGTCGGAAGCATTCTGCTTCCGATGCACGACATTAAATATCCATCCGAATTTAAAAAACTCAAATAGAACGCACTAAAGTTAAGCTGAAAGCTTAACACAGTTTAGGTCGAAGTTACGCTATCGCCAAACTTCAACCAGAAATCGGAGATTTAGCATATCGTCGGCCAGAGGCCGTGAAATAGTTGCCACCCGGCTGGAGCCGGGCGGCGGCGGGGGGGGTGTTTTTAAACAACCGGAGGGCTCAACCTCGCCACAAACATCGTATCCGCTTTCCGCTCGTACCCTTTCAACACAGCTTTCTCTTCCAATTTCAACCCTAATTCACTCACCAAATAATCCACCACATCTTCATTCTCCCCCTTAAAAGCCGAACAGGTGATGTAAATAAGCGGCTTACCCGGCTTAAGGTATTTCACCACGTTTTGAGCGATACTTTTCTGTAGCTTTTGAAAAAACTCAATCTTATGCGCATCAAACTGGGCTATCATTTCGGGCGTACGCCCCCAGGTGCCTGAACCGCTGCATGGCGCATCGAGGATAATGCCATCGAAAGCGTAATCATGCATTAGAGAGTCTATATTCTGAGTAAGATCAAGGGCTTTTTTTTGATACTTGGTGAGGCCTGCCAATTGAAAACGTTCATCCAAATTGGCTAATATCGACTCACGGATATCGGATACTACCAGTTTAATATTCGGCTCATCTTCATGCAGTAAAAGCGATTTACCGCCCGATGCCGCGCAGGCATCCCACCAGCTATCCCAGCGCTGTGGTTTAAAATAGTTGCCGGTTTGTTGTGAGGAATAATCCTGCACCTCAAACCAATGTTGTTTGGCAAATATGGTTTCCAAACGGGTGCCATTAGGCAGGGAATAGCAGCCGTTGCCTTCATCTTTAAATACCACCTGCGCTTTGGTTAATTCGGCTTTAACCAAATGGTCGTAACCATTGCGCACGCGGATAAACAGATCGGGCTGGCAGAAAAATGATTTCAGGAAGGCTTGTTTATCGATCCCCTCCGAAAGTTCGTTACTCCAGGGGAAAACATCTTCGAGTTTAAAATCAGGATGAGTGGTTTTTACGATGGCAATTTTATCGTCATCACTAAAACCAACACAGGCAGCCCAATCGGGCTTAAAGTTTTGCAGGAAGGAATTGAGTTGGGTATTACACAGAAACTCGGCAACCATCAGGCGCTCATCTTCGGGCAAATCGGGCAGTGCCCGGCCTAACCTGAAGTAGTTGTACACCAACCTGCTGGCCACTCTCCTATCCGTAGAGCCCATTTGTTTGTTTTGACGATAAAAGCCTGGTAAAAATTTACTTAGTGGCGTATCGGCCGGGTATTCACCCAAAATTCGCTGAAACGTTTTAAGCTGATTTATAGCCTTCATTCTACCTGTTTTAACTCAAAGTTAGTGTATGTTAATATATTTACATGGGTATTTACCCACCCCAATGCAGGTTTCTTTATAAAATGGAAACTGTTGTGCAGTCCCTTAAAATCAGTTTGCTCAATATCGGCCAGGCCTTTATCAGCAAAAAGCAACTTACCGAAATACAAACCTTCATCAAAACCCTTTATGGCGTATTCGGTCGGTTCAACGTGGTAAGCCTTGCGATAGTTGCGTAAAAATGTAACTGTCGCGCCCGATTTGTAGTTTATTTTTTCGGAAGAGGTGATATGCGTATGCAAACGCTCCAAAAGTTGCGGTTTCAGGAAGCTGAACTTCTCCCAGCTTGGATGCCCGAACAGTATTACCGGGTAATGTTTGTTCAATGTATCCAGCGATCGTAAGGTAACACCAAGGAAAGCCTGATCGGTAGCGGGCACCACAAAAACATTTTCCTCGGTTTTGGAGAGCTGTGGTAACAAACTGCTCAAATTTCCCCGTACAACAAACAGGCTTATTATTTTAACCTTCTTTTTAGTGAGGCTATCAATAGCTTTTTTGAAGTTAACAGCATAGTCTTTTTCCTGGCTAAAGCCCGAGCGAAGAATAAAGATTTTTTTAGGCTTAACCGTTTTGCTAATGTATTCGGCAGCACCCCAGGCATGGTACTCTAACGGTGGGATAACCGTTACCAAATTAGGCTTGTTTATAGTAGCCGGATTAGCAGGTGAAAGCGGTGACACAATAACGCCCTTTGAATATGATAGCGCGGCATTAAAAGCTCTTACCCCCTCGGGAAATACAGGTCCCACAATTAAATCTGCCGAACGAACAGCCGGATTTAGTGCAAGCGTACGCGTTTGCGTCGTTTCATCCTGCGAGTCAAACAATTGAAGCTTAAAATTACTTCCATCCGCGGTGAGCGAATCGAGAGCAAGTTTAAAACCCTGATAATACTCAACAGACATATTGGCCTTACTTAAACCTGCCGGGCTGTAGCGCTGTGCAGGGTTTAAGTGTTCCAAACCAAATGGCAAAATCATGGAGATAGTAGCAACCTTAGGCTCAGGAGCTTTCTCCGGTTGTTTTACAGGTGTGCTTTCGGGCTTTTTGGTAACGTTATCAACCGGCTTTTTTACGGTAGTTGCTACCGGCCGCACCTTTGGTGAACATGCGGCCAGTAACAATGCTATGGTAAAAAATAGTAACCGCTTATTCCCACTCAATAGTGGCAGGCGGTTTTGAGCTGATATCATATACTACCCGGTTAATTCCTTTTACGTTATTGATGATCTCGTTGCTGATTTTAGCCAGCAAATCGTATGGCAAATGACACCAGTCGGCGGTCATCCCGTCAACCGATTCAACAGCGCGTAAGCAGATCACGTTTTCGTAAGTACGCTCATCGCCCATTACTCCTACCGATTGTACCGGTAAAAATATCGCGCCTGCCTGCCAAACTTTATCGTAAACCCCGGCACTGCGTAAATTGTTTATATAAATCGCATCGGCTTCCTGCAAAATGGCAACTTTTTCGGGGGTGATATCACCCAGGATCCTGATAGCTAAACCCGGACCAGGGAAAGGATGGCGGCCTAAAATATTAGGATCGATACCTAAAGCTTTACCTACTTTCCTTACTTCATCTTTAAATAAAGTATTCAACGGCTCAACAACTTTAAGCTTCATAAAATCAGGCAATCCGCCTACGTTATGGTGCGATTTGATAGTAGCCGAAGGGCCTTTAACCGAAACCGATTCGATCACGTCCGGGTAAATAGTACCCTGGCCAAGCCATTTCACATCCTGAACCTCGTGCGCGGCATCATCAAATACTTCAATGAACACACGACCGATGGCCTTACGTTTCTTTTCGGGATCGGTTAAGCCAGCCAGCGCATCATAAAAGCGTTGTTTAGCGTCGATGCCTTTTATATTAAGGCCCATGTGTTTGTATGATTCAAGCACCTGCTCAAACTCATCTTTACGCAATAAGCCGTTATCAACAAATATACAGTGCAGGTTTTTACCGATGGCGTGGTGTAATAACACCGCAGCAACCGACGAATCCACACCGCCTGAAAGACCAAGCACCACTTTATCATCGCCTAATTTTTCGCGAAGGGCAGCAATGGTAGTCTCGATGAACGAATCTGGAGTCCAATCCTGTTTGCAACCACAAATGTCAACCAAAAAGTTTTGCAGCAATTGCTTGCCGTCAATACTGTGGGTAACCTCGGGGTGAAACTGGATACCGTAAGTTTGCGTACCTGTTACCTGGTAGGCGGCAACCCTTACGCTATCTGTACTGGCAATAACCTCAAAATTTTCGCCGATGCTCGCGATAGTGTCCCCATGCGACATCCAAACCTGCGAACCGCCCGGGATATCCTTAAACAACGGGTTTTCCTGGTTGATGTATTCCAAATTAGCCCTGCCGTACTCGCGGGTACTTGATGGTAATACTTCGCCGCCATGAAAATGCGCAACATATTGTGCACCATAGCAAACCCCTAAAATAGGGCGCGTAGTATGGAACTGCGCAAAATCAAAATGAGGCGCATCTTCCTGCCTTACAGAATAAGGACTGCCGGAAAGGATGATACCTTTTACGCTGCTGTCAATTTCGGGATAATGATTGAAGGGGTGGATCTCACAATAAATATTGAGCTCCCTGACACGGCGCGCTATAAGCTGGGTGAATTGCGAGCCAAAGTCAAGAATGAGGATTTTTTCTTGCATGGGCAAAGATAGGATTTTGATTTCGGAATTGGGAGTTGGGATTTCGGATTTTTTATTTATTGGGATTTTGACCGTTGATGTGTCTGAACCGGGATTTGGGGAGATTTTTTGGTTTAAGGGATTTTGTCTGAATCAGAATTTACAGAATTTAAGAATTAGCAGAATGGTGGCAAGTTATATTGATCTCTTGCGCTCATCTGTGATGAGTGCTTAATGTGGGTTCGCATCTGTGATGCGTGTCACGCGATGCAATCGCGAACCCATGTTAAGCACTCGTTTTTAAACGAGCGCAAGAAAAAAATCCTATTCATCCTACAAATCCCCCCAAATCCCGGTTCAGACAAAATCAGCGAAATCAACGTAATCAAAATAATCAACGGTTCAGGACTGATACGTCAACATCCAATTGATCCCAAACTTATCTGTCAACTCTGCAAAATACGCCCCGAAAAACATATCGCTCAATGGCATGCTCACCTTGCCTCCTGCCGATAGCTCGTTAAACAAACGCTCGGTTTCTTCCCGGCTTTCAGGCTCTACGTTGATGTGCATATTGTTGCCTGTGTTAAGCTTAAAGCCCATGCTTTCGGGCGCATCTGTAGCCATTAGCACATGGCCGCCCATAATCGTAAGTTCGGCGTGGATGATAAGTTTTTTATCTTCTTCTTTCATCTGTACCTCGGCAGGTAGTTCGATATCACTGAATCGGGTTAGTTTTTTACCGGTAAACTCGCCCCTGAAAACATCTTTATAAAAAAGAAAAGCTTCTTCAGTATTGCCGGGAAAGTTAAGATAAGTGGTAACCCTTGGTGCATTACTGGTTTTCATTTGCTTGCGGAGTTTGAAACCCGCGGCCAGGTAATCATCCAGATTGCTTAAGCCTGCCGTAAATCCTTCCTGGAAGCCCATGCCCACTATCTTTTCCAGATCGGTTAGCTGATTAAAGTAGATATCGATATTAACAGTAGTACGTTCACGTTCTCCTGTAAAATTCTTTTCCCAGTTCATAACAGGGAAATCGGTATCGGTTAGCCCTTCTTCATCACAAAAGGAAACCTCATTGGTTATTCTTTGCGGGATTACAATAGTTTTAAACTCTTCCTTACACCACGAGGAATGCTCGGTATGCTCCGGGCCAACCATCTGGTAGAGCCAACGGCCACCTTCCCTGAAATCCATTTCCTTGGTTTCGGCCCTGTATGGCTCTGGAGCCCACCACTGGTCGAGCATTTCGCTTTCCGTCCAGGCGCGCCAAACAAGGTCAAGCGGGGCATCAAAGGCTCTTACTACGTTTAGTTTTTTGTTTTGCAGATCTTTGGTGAATACGGCTTCGTTTGTCATTACTGTTTTATTTTAGGTTTGATTGAGTTATCTAAACTGGCATAAACGATTACATATTTGCAACCATTTGATTGCAAATATAAACGCAACCAATCAGTTGCAGAAATTTATTTCAAAAAACCTTGATTGGTAGAATGTCTGAACTCGAATTTGGGGGAATTATTTGAATTTTTCGAATTTGCCTAACATTCTAATAATTCACCAAATTCGCTTAATTCGAGTTCAGACAAATTATTGACTACTTATAGTAAACTGCCAACTGAAAACTACTCCCCTCCTCTTTTCACCAACAAAACCTCATCGTTATCCAACAACAAATACCCGTACTCATAATTAAAATAATAGGTTGAGCCGTTTTTTGTTTGATAAATACTGGTGATATAATCAAAATCAAAACCTTTGGCCGTAAGTTTTTTTCGGGTAGTTTTGGTTTTTCCGGTTGGATTCAGTTCTTCCAGTATCCGCCGGTTGCGCTTTAAGGTGTTGTTGATATTACGCACCAGGTTATAGCTGTTGCTGTTAAGCTGGTTATTATAATTATTGCGGCACAGATCGTTACAAAACTTTTTATCGGCACGACCTTGCAGGGGCGTACCGCAATCTAAGCAAACTCTTTCCTGGTTCATACTATAAAGGTAGGCATTTAATTATCCGTTTGCAAACGCTTACAAACGGATACTATCGACTATAAACGGTTAATAACCGGGTAATTTTTCTTCCCCTCCCCACCTTTGTATCGTTAACTCAAACGAATCAAAAAACATTTAAATAATAAAACGATGAACTCATTAAGAAACAGTGTACGCCTGGTAGGCAATTTAGGCATGGATCCCGAAGTAAAAGTTTACGATACTGATAAAAAGATGGTACGGCTATCTATAGCCACCAACGAAACCTATAAAAACGACAAGGGCGAAAAAGTAACAGATACCCAATGGCACAACCTTGTTTTTTGGGGGATGCAGGCTAAAATTGCGGAGGACCTGTTAAAAAAGGGCGATGAAGTAGCCATTGAAGGGAAACTAACCAATCGCAGCTATACCGATAAAGAAGGCATTAAGCGCTACATATCTGAAGTAGTGGTTAATGAATTTTTGAAAGTTGGCCGTAACTGAAGAGCAGGTGATTTGAAACAAAAACCTGTTGGGCGATGGGGCGCAAAGCCGGTAAATGATATCGGGATGGTACCTCCGAAAGAATAACCAGGTAACCCTGTCGACTGATATTTCAGGGGGCAAAAAATTAACAGCAACATTGACAATGGCGTATACACACGCGGCTTTAAACCTAAACCTTAGCTTATCACAAAGCTGTTGCCGGTGTTGTTGTTATAAAAAAGCCCTCCTTTTTAGGGTAGGGCTTTTAAAATCTTATTCCGGTTCCTGCTGACTCAGGCAGTGGAAACTGCCCAGCCCCCAGATAATATCCGTACTATCAATCCCAATCACTTTCCTATCAGGAAAGCATTGCGTTAATATATCAAGCGCCTTATCATCATTTTTTGAACGATAGGTAGGTACAATCACCGCCGAATTAGCAATATAAAAGTTAGCATATGATGCCGGCAAACGGGTATCGTCGTAAATAACCGCATCCGGCATCGGCAGTTCAACTACGTTTAATTGTTTACCATTAAGCAGGCGCATAGTTTTCAGCGCTTCGAGGTTTTCCTGCAACAGGTGGTAGTTATCATCATTCTTATCTTCCTCAACAACGGTAACTACGGTATCCTCGTTTACAAAACGGGTGATATCATCAATATGACCATCAGTATCATCGCCAACAATACCGTCGCCCAGCCAAAGGATCTGCTCGGCTCCATAATAGTTTTGCAGGTAGCTTTCTATCTGCGCCTGGTTTAGGTGCGGGTTACGGTTTTTATTGAGCAGGCAGGCAGTGGTAGTTAAAATAGTGCCTTTCCCATTAAAATCAACCGAGCCGCCTTCCATTACAATGCCCGGATTAAATACCGGCAAACCGAAATGATTACCAATTTTGGTAGGGATCACATCATCCAGATCGAACGGAGGATATTTACCTCCCCAGGCATTATAGCCCCAATCAACAATAGCCTTTTGTTTGGTAGCCGGGTTAATCAAAAACGCCGGACCATGATCGCGACACCAGGCATCGTTGGTTGGAAATTCAAAGATCTCGATCTTGTTCAAATCCACACCGGCGTTCTGCAATTGAAAAATTACAGATGCTTTCATGTCGGCATCGGCTACGTTGATGCGCACCAACTCACCGTCGGTAACAACCTTTATAAATTCGATATAAGGCGCGTAGATGGTATCTATTTTGCCCGGCCAGGAAGCTTCTTTATGTGGCCAGCTTAGCCAGGTAGCGGTATGCTTCGCCCACTCGGCAGGGAAGGAAAAACCTTGTGAGGCAGGCGTTAGTATGGTTGAAATTTGTTGACTCATAATTGGTTAATGCAAATGTAAGTGTATTAAACTATAAAACCCGTCATTGCAGTAAGCTACGCCTGTGAAGGGTATATAACGTTAAGCGGGCGGGCCTGTCACCCTGAGCTTGTCGAAGGGTCGCGCGCAGAGGCCCTGCCCACCATGCTTCGACGGGTTCAGCATGACACCCAGTTTAAACTTGTCTTGGGTAAGAACGAAGCAATCCCCAATTAGCAGAGCGACTCTGTATAGTTTGGGATTGCTTCGTTCCTCGCAATGACGGGTATATTATAACCGTAAACTAAAAAAATTAATCCTCGTCCAATAAACGTTTAGTGATTGGCTGATAGCTGTCAATCCTCCTATCACGTAAAAACGGCCAGTGGCTCCTATAATAATCCGATTTATCTAAATCCAATTCCCGTACAATAACCTCTTCCTGATCGTGAGTGGTTTGGTGGATAATAGCACCAAACGGATTAGCAAAGAATGAACCTCCCCAAAATTTAACGCCGGCTTCTTCACCTACACGGTTAACGCTTACCACATGTACACCATTAGCTACCGCGTGCGAACGCTGGATGGTTTGCCATGCGTTGTACTGCTCAACGTTGGTAGCTTCGTCCTGCGTAGTAGCCCAGCCAATGGCAGTTGGGTAAAATAAAACATCAGCACCCATCAGCGCAGTAATGCGGGCTGCTTCAGGATACCATTGATCCCAGCAGATCAATACGCCGACGCGGGCAAATTTGGTATTGAATACCTTGTAGCCCAGATCGCCGGGGGTGAAGTAAAATTTTTCGTAAAAACCCGGATCATCGGGGATATGCATTTTGCGGTATTTGCCTAAGTAAGCACCGTCGGCATCAAGTACCGCTGTGGTGTTATGGTAAACGCCCTGTGCACGTTTTTCAAATAATGATGCAATGATCACTACGTTAAGTTCGGCAGCAACCTTCGATAGCTCGTCGGTTGATGGGCCGGGAATGGCTTCAGCCAGCTTAAAATTGTCGTAGTTTTCTTCATCGCAAAAATAAAGGGAGGTAAAAAGTTCCTGTAAACAAACTATTTGCGCGCCTTTTTGGGCGGCTTCCCTTACCTTAACAATTGCCTTTTGCAGGTTCTGCTGTTTATCAGCAGTACAGCTCATTTGCACTATACCAACTTTTACTTTACTCATCTCTTGAAAATTTGCGCAAAAATAACACTTTGTTTGTTAGGATTACACCGGTTTTATATTATGATTTCACAGATTACCTTACGATTACATAACCTGTTTTAACTATTTATTTTACAACTATTTAAGCCTTTTGCTGTAATAATTTAAAACATGGGCTGCAAATATTCTCCGGTTAGCAGCACCAAAATCCTCCTCAGGCACCATGCCGCAATAATTACCTCATTTACTGGTTTTAATGTTTGTGAAAACAAAATGAAGTTTTTTTGTTAATTGACTATCCGATACATCGAAATAAAAAAATAACATAGCTTTGCAGCCGAATGACACAAACAGAAGACATCATTGACGAAGGTGCCGAACATAAAACCTGGAAAGGTAAACTTTGGGGCGTTGTAAAAGTAATCCTGATCATTGTAGTAACCGGCGGCCTGCTTTACTATGTTTTCAGCAAAGTTCCGTTTGCTAAAATTAAATACCGCCTGGCCCATGCCGATCGTGCGTGGCTGGCTGCTGCGATAGCCTGTTATGTTGGCTCGATGCTGTTTTCATCATGGCGCTTGCTAAGCTACTTTAAATCTATCGGCTTACGGCTCGACTGGCGTTTTAACCTCCGTCTGTATTTCCTTGGTTTGTGTTATAACGTACTGTTACCGGGCGGTATCGGCGGCGATGGTTACAAAATTTACCTGCTGCACAAACGTTACGGTTTGCCAACCAAAAAAGTTTTCTGGGCTATCCTGTTCGACAGGCTGAGCGGTTTTTGGGCGATAGGTGCCATTGTAGTAGGCCTCATTATTTTAATACCAAGTTTCCCTTATCACCTGGCCTGGCCACTTAGCATAGTATCGGTTGGTAGTGTGATTTATTATTTTGTAGCCCGTAAGTTTTTTAAAGAATACACCCACAACTTTGTCCAGGCACATTTAAAAGCCATTGGTGTACAGAGCATGCAATTACTTTGTATTGTTTGCTTACTGCTTGCGCAGGATTTTAACGGCAAATTTGCGCCATACCTGCTATCATTCCTTTTCTCATCCTTAGCGGCAATTATTCCGTTTAGTTTGGGCGGCGGTGGTATCCGTGATGCATTGTTCCTCACATTGGCCCGCCAGTTTAACCTTGCCGAAGACATGGCGGTTTACCTGAGTTTTGGTTTCTATCTTATATCAATTATGGTGGCTTTGTTTGGTGTGTACTATGTACTCGCCCCTAAGCGTTTGGATGCCGGAATTAAGAAAAGTGAAGAACCAAAAGACGAAAATCACCCGATAGAAGAATAATATTCTGTTTTATTGCCCATTTTAAAATAATAACCTGAAACTTGTTTTCATGGCAACCATCTGCTAAACTTGGCGTTATTATATCATAAACCGCCGTTTATCCATGAGCCATTTTAATGATTTTAATAACCCGCAGGTTGCGGCATTGCCCGGTCATTTAAAACAATTTATAGTTGATCAGCATTACGAGCACTACACCCCTATAGATCATGCAGTGTGGCGCTACGTAATGCGCCAGAATTATAGCTACCTTAAAGATGTAGCCTACTACCCGTACATTCCCGGGCTGCAAAAGGCCGGCTTAACCATCGAGCAGATCCCTAATTTACAGGAGATGAACGATGCCCTGGGTAAAATTGGCTGGGGAGCCGTTACAGTAGATGGTTTTATCCCTCCGGCTGCTTTTATGGAATACCAGGCCTACCGGGTATTGGTTATTGCTGCCGATATCCGCCAGTTAAAGCATATTGAATATACGCCTGCGCCCGACATTATTCATGAATCGGCAGGCCATGCGCCAATTATTGCTGATAAGGATTACCACGAATATTTAAGCTATTTTGGTTCGATTGGTGCCAAGGCCATGTTTTCGGCAGAGGATTTTGAACTGTATGAAGCTATCCGCGCGCTATCTATATTGAAAGAAATGCCGGATGCTGATGAGCAGGAGATTATAAAAGCCGAAGCCTATGTGGCCTACTGCCAGGAAAACATGGGCGAACCATCAGAAATGGCGCTGCTAAGCCGCCTGCACTGGTGGACCGTGGAGTATGGTTTGATCGGTACATTAGAACAACCTAAAATTTATGGCGCAGGCCTGCTTTCCTCCATCGGCGAAAGTTCAACCTGTATGCAAAAAGATATTGAAAAACTTCGGTACACAATCGATGCGGTGAAATACTCCTACGATATTACCAAGCCCCAGCCGCACCTTTTTGTAACGCCCGATTTTCAAAACCTCATCAACGTATTGGAAGAATTTGCCTATACCATGGCTTTCCGCAGGGGCGGCGTTTTCGGACTGCAGAAAGCCATCGACAGTAAAAACACCTGTACGGCGGTCTATACTTCCGGCTTGCAGGTATCAGGTACGTTTACCGATTTTAAAACAGGCGCCGATGGCAAACCTTATTTTATTAAAACAACCGGAGCAACGGCTTTGGCGTTTGCTAATAAACAACTGAAAGGCCATGATAAAGGCTACCACAAGGATGGTTTTAGCTCGCCGGTTGGGAAATTGAAAGGATATGATAAAGACCTTGAAGATTTCTCGGCAGAAGAGCTGAAAGTAGCGGGGATTGAAAAAGGCAACTCCGCCAATCTTCAGTTTGAAAGCGGAATCAGCCTAACCGGCAAAATAAAAAACATCCTTATTGAAGGTGATAAGACCATCCTGATAACTTTTGTTGATGTGACTGTTACTGATAAAGATGGCTCGGTATTGTTTGATCCTGCCTGGGGTGTTTATGACATGGCTGTTGGAAGCGAGATCACCTCGGTATTTTGCGGCGCTGCCGATAAAGAGGCTTATGAAGATATCGCCTACAAATCAAAAACAGAAACCCACCACCCTGCTTACGATCAAAAAACTAAAGAACTGCATAAGCTTTACCAGCAGGTACGCGATTGCCGAACTAAGCATGCCGACTACGGCTATCTTGGCAACGTATGGCAACAACTACAAAAAGATCATCATGACGATTGGCTTTGCGCGTTAGAAATTCTGGAAATACTGGACCATGAAGATATCGAGCCGGTAATCTGTGCGGAGATCAGAAGTTTCCTGGAGCAAAAGGCTACCGGCGAGCCTGAATATAAAAAACTGATAAATGATGGTTTTTATTTGATCAGGCATCCGGTTGAGCAAAAATTGGTAGTTTAGCAATTCAAACACCGCGTCATTGCGAGGAACGAAGCAATCCCCGATTAGTAGAGTGACTATAAAAGTCCCCTGTAAAGTTCGCGATTGCTTCGTTCCTCGCAATGACGTGTGGTAATAAAATCCGTTTAACACAATCATTCCCCCTTTAGGGGGTTAGGGGGCATATGAACATCATAATAACAGGCGCAAGCAGCGGCGTAGGTTTTGAAGCTGTAATTGAACTGATCCTATCGGGCAGTAATAAAGTGATTGCCCTGGCGCGTTCGCAGGATAAGCTGGAGCGCTTATTGGAAATAGCCCATGGCCTTAACCCGGATTGCCAGTTGTTTGCCTTAAAATTTGATATTGTGCACGATGATTATGAAGGCCTGCTGCAGTTTATAGCATCGCATTTCGATAATCGTGTTGATATCCTGGTCAACAATGCAGGTGTACTCATCAACAAACCTTTCACCCAGCTTTCCGAGTCGGATTTTGTGGAGATGCTGCAAAGTAATTTCATCGGCCATGTAAGGGCTATTCAATCCCTGTTGCCTTTAATCCCCTCGGGCGGCCATATTGTAAATATCGGTAGTATGGGCGGCTTCCAGGGGAGTGCCAAATTTCCGGGCTTAGCGGCTTATTCGGCCAGTAAATCGGCCTTGCATACGTTAACCGAGTGTTTGGCGCAGGAACTTGCTGAGCAAAATATCAAAGTAAATTGCCTTGCCTTAGGCTCGGCCCAAACCGAAATGCTGGAGCAGGCTTTTCCGGGTTATGAGTCGCCGGTTATGGCTTTTGAAATGGGAAAATACATTGCCGATTTTGCCTTAACAGGCAGCAAATTTTTTAACGGAAAGATAATACCTGTGGCTGCAACTACCCCATAAAATATTATGTAATATCATAAACATTTTTATAACTTAGTTATTATAACTATGTTAAGAGTTTAGCGTATGAATGCCAAAATCATATCACTGTTTACGCACTCAAAAGATGTTTTTTTTGTGATGGATATGGATGGTATCATTCTCCATACCAACCAGGCTTTCCGCAACACTTTTAATTATACCGAACATGACCTTGCCGATTTAAATTTCGAAGCAATCTGCCACCCCGCCGATAAAGAGCGCAAGGAAGAAAACCTGGGCAGTTTAATGCGCGATAAAAAGCTGGTGGGCTACCAAAGCCGCATAAAAGCAAAAGACGGTTGTTATTTTAGTATGATCTGGTCGTTAATATTAGGCGAGGATGAGAACCTGATTTACGCAACCGGCAATGTACTTGCCGCCGCTCCCTGCGAGCCCGGCCACGATATTGTACAACATACCATTCAAAGCCTTAACGAAGGTTTTGTAGTGCTTGATGCCGGTTGGAATATAGCCGGTTATAATCCGGCTTTCCAGGCCATGGCCAACCTTGAACATGCCGCATTGCAAAAAGTCAATTTTATGCAAATTGAAAGCCTCGGATTAATTGACCGGGTAGCGGAAGCATTTTCGCAGGCGTTGGCCGAAAATAAATCAGTACAGGTACAGTATTTAAACGCACATTCAAACAGCTGGCTTCGTATCAATATCTATCCATATAACCGGCAACTGGCGGTTTTTGTGCGTGATATTACCGAAATAAAAATGCAGGAATGGGTATTAAAGCTTGAAAAAGATGTACTGGAATTAAACGCCTCAACCCAAAACAGCCTTGCCCAAAATACTGCCGAACTGCTTAAAGGCATAGAAAACATTTTTCCGGAAATGCTTTGTTCGGTTTTGGAAATTGATGATCATGATAAGCTGGTTTCCCTTGCCGCTCCAAGGTTACCAAAAGCTTATTGCGATTTGATAGAAGACATGCCCATAGGGCCAAACATTGGCTCGTGCGGTACAGCGGCATTTCATCGTAAACAAATTATAGTAAGCGATATCGAAAACGATCCCCTTTGGGCAAACTACAAACACCTGGCCCAACCCTACGGTTTAAAAGCCTGCTGGTCTACCCCGGTTATCAGTTCGAAGGGGGCAAAAGTGCTGGCAACTTTCGCTATTTACTATCATGTTTCGCGCGAACCTACAGAACTTGAATTAAGTATAATTGCCCGTACCGTTAATATTTTGCGGGTGCTGATTGAAAGTAAACGAACCGAAGAAAGCATTATGGAGCAAAACCACAGGCTGCAAACCATTGCCAATATCAGTTCGCACGAGTTGCGCCGCCCGGTTGCAACCATTATGGGCCTGGTTAATTTATTTGATGATGAGGATCTGCAAAATCCATTGAATAAAGAGATCATGACCCACCTCGATACCACATCTCAAGAGCTGGATGGAGTAATACACTCTATTGTAGAGCGCACTGTTTATATCAAGGCCAGCGGTACGGATGATTAACTAACGAACTTAATGATTGGATATATTGTTAAAGAAGCTATGCAACAACAGTTGACTGATGCAACTGTAAGCCTGCTTGCTATGGCACGTGAACTGACCTGGAACAAAATTTCAGACAATTGCTTGTATATAATTTCGGAAGAGGAAGAAAACAATTTAAATGCTAAGGAGAGCCGTAAAATCAGAAAATCGTTAAACGACAAAAAAAAGCCGGAACAGTTATCGGCTTTAATGCCGAAGCTAAATGAACTTTTCCCCAATCTGCACAACATTACACTCTATATCTACCGGGCTGAGCCGAATAAAACTGTAATAGAAATTAGTTACTATCCCAAATCACTTTTGCATCCCCTGAATTTTGAAGAGTTAAAGGATGTACCCTCAATGCTACATTGCCAAGTAGCCATCCCAAATTACGCCGATGCTATAGTATTAGGAAAAGAACAAAAATTCAACATTAACTGGCCACTCGCCCCCATCGATCATCGCTTAAAGGAATTTTGGCACAGATTGAAATACAAATATCACAAGTTATTAGAGGGTAATATATAGACAGTTAATAAGCCTTTGTAACATTTTTAACCCAAGCAACATTTCCTTACACAACAATATAAATTATTGCACCGGTATTTGTACATTGGGAATCTAATACAAAATAACCTATGCGCCTTTTATTCACATCTCTTTTTCTATTTCTTTTTACCACCGTATTTGGTCAAACGCTTACCGAAACCTATCCTAAAACATTATTTTGCCCCGATGATACCGTGAGGTTCGCCATATCGGGCTTTCCGGGCAGCGATCCTTATTGCGTTAGCACCAACAAAACCAGTCCGGGTAATGATGCCGCACCCGGCTCCTATTTTACCTTATATTATGGTAAAGATTCTGTTAGGTTTTATTATCATAATAAACTGCCTTATGCTCAAATCATTTTCGTTAACCTGCAATCGCCAAAGGGCAAAAGCACTTTAAGGCTTCATTTTAATGATTTGTTCAGTTACTTCCCCAAGGCTTACAGGACTAAAAACCTTAACAATGTGCAGTTTGATATCCCCGAACCTTATGAACTGGCCAATATCATCTGGACACTATCGCCTGCGGGGCAAAAGGCTACCGATTTAAACAAAACCGGCGATTATTACAACCGAGTGGTGGATTGGTTTAAACCCTATATGAATCACCCCATATTTAAAGCGCTTGCCTTTCCGGATAGCCTGTATTCAAACAAATACTATGAATTCAGGGAGAATAGTTTTGCCTTTAACTTTCAGGATACTACCTCAGGTTCATCAAATGCAAAGCTGTTATTTAATGGTCCTTACTATTATGTTTTCGGAGATGAACTGGCCGACAGTAGTTTATTTGGAAAGTTAAAACCACTGATTGAGGATTTTGCCGTAAAATCAAACTTCCGGAAGTTTTACAAGCAAAACCTGCCGTACTACAGGCAGCAGCTTGCCCGGCAAAAGGAACTGCTACCGGTAAAACAGATGTGGGCCTGGATGGAAAATGAATTCCCGAAGCGTAAATATCAGTCGTACCGTGTAGTTTCGTCGCCTCTTATCGGCGGTTCGCACAGTACGCAGCGCTATTCGACTTTCGACTATGATAAGAAAAAACCTTTTGGCGAAAGTGTAATGTTTATTTGCGGAACCGACAGGTACGACAACGATAAAACCCTCACCGAAAAACAACGCGAAGGCCTGATGACGGGTATTGTATTTACCGAAATTGATCATAACTATGTAAACCCGGCAACATCACAATATGCCAAACAAATTGACAGCATATTTTCAAAACGGCAGATCTGGGCAAAAGCAGGCAACAGCAGCGATTTTTACGGCAGCCCGATCAGTGTGTTTAATGAGTATATGACGCATGCCGCCTTTTGCCTGTACATTGCCGATAGCTATGATAAACCGGTAGCCGATTTTGTGATAGCCAAACGCGAATCATTAATGGTTGACCGCCGCAATTTTGTCCGCTTTAAAGAATTTGACCAGGAGTTATTACACCTCCATCGCGAAAATAAAAACCTAAAAACCGTTGAGCTTTACCCCATGATAGTGGCCTGGTGTAAAACGCAGCAATAAGCTTAGCTTAAACAAATACAAGAAAACCACCGGTGCAAAGTATCACCGGTGGTTTTCCCCATCTTCGCTTTCCTGCTTCCTGAATCTCGCTTTCCTGCTTCCTGCTTATAATCTCCTGCCACTTACCGCTGCCACTCAATCCCGTTCCTTTTTCACCGCCTTTATCCACCACTTTACCGACATCTCCCCCAACATCGCCAACTATTGGTTGACCGCCCTGCCCTGTTGCTGTAGTTTTGGGTAACATTAAAACTTAAAACAATGAACAACGATATAGCAACCCCTCAAGCAAATAACAAAAATGGCAAGGTCATGTTAGGGGTAATTTTATTAGCAGCAGGCGCTTTATTACTGGTTGATCAGTTTAACGCTTTTATTATTCCCGATTGGTTGTTCAGCTGGCCAATGTGGTTTATAGCATGGGGTGCCATTATGGGCGCTAAGCACAATTTTCAGAAACCATCATGGATTTTTATGATCCTTATAGGTATCATCTTTTTAATAAACGAAAATGTACACAATGCCGATAACATTACCTGGCCGGTAGGGCTGATTGTATTAGGCGCCTGGATTGCCTTGCGCCCTGCCAAACAAGCCGACCGTGATTTTTGGGAAAACAACGAAAAAGCCAAACAACAATTCAATTTCGAAGAGCCTAAAACCGAGGCTTAAAAGCAATCAACCCATCATATATATATTGAAAAACCGGGGCATTTTTAAAAAGCCCCGGTTTTTTTGTTGATATGCAGATAAGTTGTTAATTGTTTACCGGCTAATATAAAACCACTGTATTTTTAAAAGCCCGGGCTTCAAGTTTACCTCAACCATATCGCCAACCTTAACTTCATTGTAAAGCGATTTGCTAACCTCAACTTCCTCGCTTTCTTTTGGGCCCCATTTACTTAGCGTTAAATTGTACGAAGTGTGTTTACCTGTCGAGATCCGTTGGCTCATTACCTGTGCTGCATAAACTTTGGGGGCTGCGTAATCAAAATTGCAATTAACAATAACAGGCGCCGTGAAACCATACAACAAAACAAATACTACGGCAGTAAGCCAGGTGGTTTTGTTTGAACGGGCTTTTTCTTTTGCGCCAATCAATATCACCACAAACAAAGCTGCCAAAATAACTGCCACCGTACCGGCAGGCAAAAGCACATCTGCAAAACGTGCCGGTTTAAAATCAAGTAACGTCCTTATGAACAATCCCACCACCGGCAATACCAGGGCTGTACCTAACGAAGGGTATACAGCCTCTTTTTTATTATCGCCATTGTAAAGCGTAACTACGTCTCTTTTTAAGAAAAACACAAACATCACCGCCAAAGGCCATATTAAACCTGTTAAAATAGCATAATCATAAGGTTTAGGATAAGCGAACATCCAGATACATATTGCAGTAGCGGCATAATTAAAATATGAGCAGAATTGCTTTAACCGCTTCAGCTCGGCCAGCCTTTCTTCGCCTGTAAAGCCGAAGCTGTTATCGTTTTGGATCTCGTTTAGTTCGGCCTGCTGTAGCTCGGCATCCAGGTCGCGGCAGTTCATGGTTACCCATCTCCATATTTCACCGGCGTCTGCAAAATAGGTATAATCGGCCAGGCTTATTTTTTTATCGGATTTGTTGACGGGTTTAATGGTTAGCCTTTTACCCTGCACAACAGTATACCCTTCAATATTGGGTAACAGTAATTCTCTGCTGCTAAAGTACCCCACCCTTTTTACGCCTCCATTATTGAGTATAATTTTAGATGCCTTTATTTCGAAATAAAAATATCCGCTTATTGCAATCAAAACTAACCCGATTACCAAAAGCCACCAGTTTTTATCGGCAGTTGCCGTATAAATTGAGTAAGCACCGGCAAATAACAAAGCCGTAATAAAGATGTACAAAAATATTTTCCACCCGATATGTAAGGTGTATTCCTTTTCAAACGCCATGCCCCGTACAGGGCCAAATTCCTGGTTCATTTTTTATGATAAAGTTTAGTATGTGGTTATTTTGTGATAAAAACCGTTGCAACTTACAAATTTTTATTTTTGCCGCATGTTAATTTATCAAACACAAACTTTTTCACCGTTAAAATATCCCCTTTCACCGAGAACTTGAAATATGCCGCCAGTTTTTGTTTGCCCCAACTATAATGTTACCTTAGTTTTGGATATGATTTCAATTTGCAGATAATACAATGAACAACGATATAGAACATAAAGATCCTAACAAAGGCAAGGCTGTTGCCGGGATCATTTTACTTGCTGTAGGCGGCATCTTGCTGTTGCAGCAATTCCGCATATTCTTCATACCCGATCATATCAGTTTATGGCCCGTTTGGTTAATTTTCTGGGGGGTATACATAGGTTCGAAACACAACTACAAAAAAGCATCGTGGATTTTACTGGTGGGCCTGGGCACCATATTCCTGATAACCGAAAACATTCCGCATTCGGGCCGCATAGTTGGGCCTTTAGCGGTAATAGGCTTTGGCATGTGGCTGATATTAAGGCGTAACAAACACTTTGATCCGCAGGCATGGAAAAACGAGTTTAAAACCAACGACTGGGACAAATGGGGCAAAAAAGAAGCCTACAGATTTGACGAAACCGGCAATGTTGATTATACCGTAAAAGATGAAGGCGATGTACCTCCGGCTGATGACCCTTATGCACAGAAACAACAGCAATACAACTCCAAATATTCGGGCGATGATTATATCGATACCGTATCCATATTTGGCGGGGTTAACAAAACCATCCTCTCAAAAAATTTCCGCGGCGGCGATATTGTAAACATATTTGGCGGTGCCGAGCTTGATTTTACCCAGGCCGATATTAACGGACGCGTGATTATTGATATCACCCAGATTTTTGGCGGTACCAAAATCATCGTACCATCCAACTGGCAGGTAGTATCAGATCTGGCAGCAGTTTTTGCCAGTGTTGATGATAAACGCATCCGCAGCACCGCCAGCGTGGGCAGCGAAAAGGTACTGGTGCTTAAAGGGGTATCCATATTTGCGGGCGTTGATATCCGCAGTTATTAATTAAACCGATCAGGGCTATTAACAATAATGATAAACAACATGAACTGGTACGTAGCAAAATTAGTTTTCAGGGTGATAAGCGGCGATGGCGACCATCAGGCGCAGTTTGATGAACAATTACGTTTGATTAGTGCGGATAACGAATTGGTAGCCTATGAAAAAGCAACCCGCATTGGCCATGCCAACCAGGATAGCTTTAAAAACATCGAAAAGCAAACCGTAAAATGGCAGTTTATTGATGTGGCCGAACTTAACCAGCTGCCCGGGCTTACCGATGGCACCGAACTATATTATAACATACACGAAACACCCGATGCCGACCTTTATATTGCCTGGGCACATCATAAATCGGCACTATTAGGCGTTAGGAACTAAACCTTAAACACATTATCAGTTTTGGAAATACCAAACATACAAACCTCAAAACTATACGCAGCATTTGTTGTGTGCGGCCTGGCATGGGCTGCGCTGCAAACTTATATTATCCATAGTTTTGGTTTTGTTTGGTTTATTACCATAACCGATGGTTTACTTAGCGCCGTGCTGCTATCCTGCGCCTGCTGGCTTATCAACAATAACCTGCGCTATTATCAGCCGGGCAGGGGTAGTTATATCAACCTGTTTATATGGTGTGTTGCCCTGGCGGGGATTTGCACCGCAGGCTGCCGTTATTTGCTGCCGCTGATCAATACCGACCAGATTTATAATAATTTCCTGTCGCAATCGCTCATTATTCGCTTTTTTACCGATTTTTTGGCTATCGGCTGGATGGCCATGATCAGCTTGCTATGGTATTCGCAGCTTGACCAGAAGGAAACCCTTAAACGCAAAACCGAAGCTGAACAACTGGCCCGCGAGGCAGAATTATACAACCTGAGGCAACAACTGCAGCCTCACTTTTTGTTCAACAGCCTTAATTCCATCAATGCGCTTATCGGCTTTAAACCCGATGAAGCGCGCAGGATGATTCACCAGCTATCCGACTTTTTGCGGGGCACCCTGAAAAAAGACGATCAGTTACAGGTTTCCTTAAATGAGGAACTTGCTCATCTTAACCTTTACCTGGATATTGAAAAAGTACGTTTTGGTCACCGTTTACAAACAGAGATTAGCTGCGATGCTTTATGCGGCACCGCTACCTTACCCTCCATGCTGCTGCAGCCACTGGTTGAAAACGCCATAAAATTTGGTTTGTACGATACCATTGGCGAAGTAACCGTAAGCATCCGCGGCGAAATTGAAGATGGTTATTTAACTTTAATGGTTCAAAACCCGTACGATCCTCAAACATCAAAACCTAAAAAAGGTACCGGTTTTGGTTTGCGGGGTGTACAACGTAGATTATATTTGCTTTACGCCCGCAACGATTTGATGGAAACCCACGCGAGCGATGATCTGTACACAACCATTATAAAAATACCGCAGCTATGAAGCGAGCTTTAATTATTGACGACGAACCTTTGGCCCGCATGGTAGTAAGGGAATACCTGCTTGATTTTAAAGAAATAGAACTGATACAGGAATGCAACGACGGCTTTGAAGGCCTCAAGGCCATTCAGCAACACCAGCCCGATTTGGTTTTCCTGGATATCCAGATGCCTAAAATAACCGGCTTTGAAATGCTTGAATTGGTTGAGCAGCCCCCTGCTGTAATTTTTGCCACCGCCTTTGATGAGTATGCCATAAAAGCTTTTGAAGCCCATGCGGTTGATTACCTGTTGAAACCCTTCAGCAAGGAACGTTTTAATAAGGCGGTTGAAAAGTATCTGTCGACAGCTGCACCCAAACCTGCCGTTAAACAAACCGAAGAACTGCTGGAAACTGCTGCCACACAATCGCCGGCACAGCACGAACGGATTGTGGTAAAAACCGGCACCAAGGTAAAAATCATCCCTGTAGCCGATGTAGAATACCTGCAGGCCGATGATGATTATGTAAGCGTGATAACCAAAGAAGGTTCGTATCTCAAAAACAAAACCATGAGCTTTTTTGAACAAACGCTCGATCCTAATTATTTTGTGCGCGTTCACCGTTCATACATTGTAGCTATCCAGCAAATTACCCGTATTGACCCGTATGAGAAGGATGCACATTTAGCTATCCTGAAATCGGGCGCCAAGATTCCGGTTAGCAAAACCGGGTATGTGAAATTGAAACAGGTGTTGGGGATATGATCAGCCCCACCCAAACCCTCCCCGGAAGGAAGGGCTTTAGAATATTTTAATTAAAAAGTCTCCCCTTCCGGGAGAGATTTAGAGGGGGCTAAATGTTTTTTCACTTCAAAGACCAATTCCCGCATTTAAATTTGTATTGGGACAAATACCTCCCCCATCAAAAACGGCTTGAAATGCCGGCCAAAACCGTGTTGCTTGAAGAAGGAAAAATATCCCAACAATATATTTTTATTGAAAAAGGCTGCGTGAGGATGTTTTTTAACAGCAATGGCGATGAAAAAACCGTCCAGTTCTTTTTCGAAAACGAAGGACTAACTTCGCTCGAGAGTTTTGTAAACGGCACTCCCGGTGCTTTCACCGTCGAAACGCTTGAACCTTCAATAGTTTACCTGCTCCATAAAAAACACGTTAACCGGTTAATGGACGAGATAAGCCACGAGCCAGGCTTTTTAAAAATGATGCTCCGGATCTTCGCCCGAAGACAGATGCATTATAATAATGAGTTGATCTCATTTATCCGCGATACACCAGAGCAACGTTACCAAAATCTTTTAAACAACCGCCCTCATATTGTACAGCGCATCCCTCAACACTACATTGCCTCGTATCTTGGGGTGAGTACGGTACACTTAAGTCGCATTAAAAATAAACTGGCCAAAGGCAAGCCTCATTTTTAACTTGATAACATATGTTATCGCTGCCGCGTGGGCATGCTCATAATTTTGTCTCATCACACAAAAAGAGATAAATTATGAAAGCAGCAGTTATATATCAAAAAGGCAACATGCCTCAATATGTTGATTTTGCAGAGCCGGCAGTTTACAACGATGATGAACTATTGGTAAGCGTTAAAGCAGTAGCTATAAAACACTTTGATAAGGGCCGGGCAGCAGGTACACACTATTCAAGCGATGCACCTCAAACGGGCGGAAAAGTGCCGGGCGGCGACGGCGTTTGCCTGCTGCCCGATGGTACCCGGGTTTACGCCATTGGCGAAAGTGGTATGCTTGCCGAAAAAGCTGTTATTAATAAAAGCAGGATAGTGAAACTGCCCGCCGAACTGGATGACGCCACGGCCGCCGCACTCCCCAACGCTGTTATTGGCGCGGCGATGGGCTTAAAGTTTAAAGCCGGAATCCAGCCTGGCGATGTGGTGCTGATAAACGGAGCTACCGGGTTTACCGGACGGGTAGCCGTACAGATAGCGAAGCATTATGGTGCCGGGAGGGTAATAGCTACGGGCAGAAACCAGCAATCATTGAACGATTTACTTGCGCTTGGTGCAGATGAAGTGATCTCCGTTTTGCAGGATGATGAACAATTTACCAAACAGATAAAAACGATTCATGAACAGACGCCCATTGACGTGGTTATTGATTACTTATGGGGACATACCGCCGAAATGATTTTGACCTGCCTGAAAGGAGGAGGCTCCTTCACTAATCGTATCAGGTATGTATCAGTTGGCAGCATGGGTGGCGATCTTATCCAATTATCGGCAGCTAATATGCGAAGTGTTGATTTACAATTGAGCGGCTCGGGGCTCGGGGCCTGGTCAAAACAACAAGTGGCCGAACTTTTCCGGGTTATTCTTCCTGAAATGTTTCATTTAGCTGCAGATGGGAAACTTAAAATTGAAACGATAGCTGTTAAATTGGAAAATATAGCCGATTTGTGGGAGCTGGATGTACCGGGTGGTAAGCGGTTGGTGGTGACTATTTGATACCGCGTACTTACCACGATGTCATTTCGACGAGCAAGCGGGGAGATTGTAGGATAGAGAGAAGAGAAATCTTCTACACCATGTTTTCGAGAATAAAAATCCGCTTTGCAATGCGTAGACGATTTCTCCCTCGCCCCAACACTTATGTCTCAGCTGCTCAGTCGAAATGACAATTTTTATTTTTCCTCACCTTCATAATCAATCCTCCTGTTTTTCGTTATCCAATAAAAACCAATCACAATAAATGCCTAAGCTCATAGCCCTGCTGCTATCACTACTCTTAATAGCACCACCTAAAACCGGTATTCCAGATAGCAAACGTGCCAGTGATGTACGCGAAAAGGTGTGGCCCAAATTACAACAGGAACTTAAAAGTAAAGGATTCGCCAGCAATGGTCTACAGATTTACATCCGCATCATTAAAGATTTAAGCGCATTGGAGCTTTGGGCAAAACAAGGCAACAAATACCAGCTATTTAAAAATTACGAAGTATGCAGCTACTCGGGCGGTTTGGGCACCAAAACCCGCGACGGCGATGGTAAAAGTCCGGAAGGATTCTATACCATCCAGCCAAAACAACTTAACCCGGTAAGTAATTATTACCTGGCCATTAATGTGGGCTATCCCAATAAGGTGGAACAACTGAAAGGCTATACCGGCAGCGCCATTATGGTACACGGCCATTGCGAATCTATCGGCTGTTACGCCATGACCGATGCCCGGATTGAAGAAATTTATACCATGGTTTACCAGGCCTTTGCAGGCGGACAGCAGCAAATAAGGGTTGATATCTTCCCTTTCAGGATGGAAGAGGCACGACTCAAAACCTATGCCGCATACTACCCAAACCAGACTCCTTTTTGGCGAACTTTAAAACCTGGGTATGATTTATTTGAAAAAAACCGCATACCGGCAGAATATCACGTTAAAGGGAAAGACTATGCCTTTTGAACCATGATTTACTTGATTATTGGATGATCATGATATGATGTTGTTTAATTTGCACATCTTAAATCTACAGATCCGCACATTAAAAATTATTCAATCAGCAATACCATCAATGCATCTTCCACCCTACCTTCGTCAAGTAGTTGTTTAGCCTTTAAATGTAACTGCAATTCGCGCGTTTGATTATCGCCGATGGTAGCATCAAGTACCTCCTTTATTTCGGATGTAAGCGCAAAAGCCTCTATCGCTTCATCGCCCGGAATAGTTTCAAGATTACCTAATTGTCCAAGATTGTTGCCTGTAAGCACCCTCGAATTGCGGATGGCAAAGGGCAATGCATCCACGCCGATGCCTATTTTAACGTTTGGCTTGGCTACTCTAAATAAATTATCTGCCGTAACGCGGCAATACCAATCGCCACCGAGGCGGGCAACCAAATCCATTTTGGTTTGATCTATCCCTCCGTTCTCAGCTAAAACAGCATCATTTATGTGCATAAGTTTTATTTCGGCCAGCACAAGGTTTCCGGCTCCTGCCCCCTCTCCTAATGCAATCACATTTTTCACCTCACACTCCAGTTGAACGTATGATTCGGCCACGCGCGGAGGTTTAACAAGTTCTGATGCCAGGGGTGTTAACCCCGATTTTACAAACTCATTCACTCCTTGTGAATACTCCACACTCGAGAGCGAAGTTTGCTGTACCATATCATAATTAACAATATTAATAACGCATTCGGGTACCTCATGTATATTTTCGAGCGTATGTTTAGTAGTGTTATCCCGTACCCTGCGCGATGGTGAAAATACGCACATAGCTGGATTTATGCTGAAGATATTGAAATAACTAAACGGGCTTAGGTTTATATTCCCAGCCTTATCAATGGTTGAGGCAAGGCAAATGGGCCGTGGAGCAATTACAGCGTTCAGATAGCTTTGAAGCTGCATTGCTGAAAGATCGGTTGGGTTGATGGTGGGCATGAGCGCGCTCTTAAAGACGTCATTGCGAGGCACGAAGCAATCCCAAACTTTACAGGGCGGACTTGCATGACCGCTTTGTTACCCGGGGATTGCTTCGTGCCTCGCAATGACGATGGGTTATATGCTGTGGAGATTATTTTTTTAACTTCAATATCGAAAAATCACTATTCGCCTTTTTAATGATATTGCCCAGCATACCAAGGCCGGTTATCTCCATTTCAACCAAATCATTGGGTTGCAGCCATTGGGGTTCGCAGTCGGCATTGTTGAGTAAGCCAGTACCGTTCAACTCTAAAAAACAACCGGTGCCAACTGTGCCCGAACCAATCACATCACCGGGTAGCACATCGCAGCCGTAGGCGGCACGCTCAATAATTTCGGCAAAGGTCCAGTCCATATCGGCCATGTTTCCGGCCGATACCTGTTTGCCGTTCACTACGCACTTCATTTCAAGGTTATAATTATTGCCGGTATGTCCGGGCTTTGCAGGTACTTTGTACTGCTCAAGTTCATCAGGTGTTACCAGCCAGGGTCCGATAACCGTCGAAAAATCCTTGCCCTTAGCCGGGCCAAGGTTCAGCAGCATTTCTTCCATTTGCAGGGTACGGGCACTCATATCATTCATAATCATATACCCGGCAATAAAGCTGTCGGCTTCGGCAGCAGTAATATTGCGGCCTTTTTTGTTCAGCACAACAGCCACCTCTAATTCAAAATCAAGCTTTTGAAAATGATCGGGCATGCATTCAATTTCGCCGGGGCCCTGTATGGCGTTATGGTTGGTGAAATAAAATATAGGGTACTGATCAAACTCGGGTATCATATCTAACCTGCGGTTTCGTCTTGCAGCAGCTACGTGCTGCCTGAAAGCGTAACCATCCCTGCAGGATGCCGGGTGCGGAACAGGTGCCATCAATTCAAAAAACAACTCCTCTTTAGCCTCTGTTTTCCCTTTTCTTATGTCGTTGTTAACGCGCATGGCACGCTCCATCAGTTCGGGGCCTCCCCATAAAAACTCGTTCATGTTATCAGGAATCAGCTTATCGCATGAGTTAAGATTATAAATATGGCCATTAACAAAAACGCCGAGGTGTTCGCGGTCTTCAGTTTTATAGGATACTAATTTCATAAGGATGGCTTATTGGTATAGGTCAAAGCTAATGATTTTTGGGTGAATGGTTGATTGAGTTGTCTGAATCATAATTTTCAGAATTTGAGAATTAACAGAATGAAATATCTAAACTAAATTTAGAAGAATACAGAATAACAGTGATTTTTAATATAATTACTAATTACACAATACTTTCATCAACTTATCTTCATTCTAAAATTCTGAAAATTCTTACATTCTGAAAATTCTGATTCAGACACCTGCTATTTGCTTCTTAAATAAATACGCCCTACCTTTATATCATGCTACGCATCCAAATGCATTTCCTGTTTTCGCTGGGCCTTACGTCCATGAGCGATGCATCATCTTTCAGGGATGCTGTGCTTGCCAAAATTGTGCTGGCGCAGTACTAATTACCAATTAACTTCCTTTCCTTTATTTCACTTAGCCATTTTTTAATGGTTAAAGCTATGCGTTTTGGGCTTTTTTCCGGCCTAAACACAAATCAGCATTTTATACGTTTTATTGTTAACCAATTAACAATTATAAGCCATGCCCGTTTATCATAGTTTAGGATCAATTCCGCCTAAGCGGCACACGCAATTCCGTAAGCCCGATGGCAGTTTATATGCCGAAGAGCTTGTATCAACCGAGGGTTTTTCGAGCCTTTATTCGCTGGTATACCATGCCCATCCGCCCACCATTGTAAAATCATTAGGCGAGCCTTACAGTGTAGAACCTAAAATAGCGCGCGAAAAACACCTGAAGCATACCAGCCTCATCGGCTTTAATATCCAGCCGCAGGATGATTACCTGCAAAGCCGCAAACCGGTACTGGTAAACAGCGATCTGCATATCTCGCTGGCCGCCCCACGCAAAAGTATGGTTGATTATTTTTACAAAAACAGCCAGGCCGATGAAGTGGTATTTATCCACGAAGGTATAGGGACGCTGAAAACCGGCTTCGGCAATATCAAATTTCAGTACGGCGATTACCTGGTGATACCGCGGGGCACCATTTACCAAATGGAGTTTGACAGCGAGGCCAACCGGCTTTTTATTGTAGAAAGCTTCAGCCCCATCCGACCGCCAAAACGTTACCGCAACCAGTATGGCCAACTGATGGAACACTCACCCTATTGCGAACGGGATATTAAACGCCCGGCCGATTTACAAACCTTTGATGAACATGGCGATTTTAAAGTGCTTATTAAAAAACAAGGGCTGATTTACCCCTACATCTATGGCACCCACCCTTTTGATTTTATAGGCTGGGACGGCTTTCATTATCCATGGGAATTATCCATTCATGATTTTGAACCGATAACCGGCCGGCTGCACCAACCGCCGCCTGTACATCAAACCTTTGAGGGAAATAACTTTGTGATCTGCTCATTTGTGCCCCGTAAGTTTGATTATCACCCCCTCTCTATCCCTGCCCCGTACAATCACAGCAATGTAGATAGCGACGAGGTTTTATATTATGTAGATGGCGATTTTATGAGCCGAAAAAGCGTGGTAAAAGGACAGATCACCCTGCATCCCGGCGGTATCCCGCATGGCCCGCATCCCGGCTCGGTCGAAAAATCGATAGGAAAAGAATCAACAGACGAACTGGCTGTGATGATCGATCCCTTCCGCCCGCTGATGCTTACCGAAGAAGCCATCGGCATTGAGGATGAAAATTATTATAAAAGCTGGCAGGAATAAGGTGAAAGGCGAAAGCTGAAAGGTAAAAGCTAAAAGGTTTTCAGAGCCCGGGCTTAAATCACTAATTCAATAATCCACTAAATCACTAATTAAAAAAATGACAACACAAACTTTAGATAAGCCAACAACCGCTACCGATTTTCTGCCCCTTAACGGTACCGATTATGTTGAATTTTATGTAGGCAATGCCAAGCAGGCAGCTCATTATTATAAAACAGCCTTTGGCTTTCAAAACCTTG
Source organism: Mucilaginibacter celer (assembly GCF_003576455.2). Classification (NCBI taxonomy): domain Bacteria; kingdom Pseudomonadati; phylum Bacteroidota; class Sphingobacteriia; order Sphingobacteriales; family Sphingobacteriaceae; genus Mucilaginibacter; species Mucilaginibacter celer. The sequence goes on along the minus strand of NZ_CP032869.1, from coordinate 334,773 downwards.
CATATTCGGGCCCCGAAACCGGCGTGCGCGACAGGGCATCGTACGTTTTACAGCAAGGTAAAATCAGGATAGTGCTTACCACTCCCCTGCACTCCGATCATCCCATTGCCGATCATATTAAAAAGCATGGCGACGGCGTAAAAGTGCTGGCCCTTTGGGTTGATGATGCGTACGATGCCTTTGAGCAAACTACCAAACGCGGTGCCGAACCCTATCAGCAACCGCAAACCCTAACCGACGAACACGGCGAAGTACGCACCAGCGGCATTAAGCTATACGGCGAAACGGTACATATGTTTATTGAGCGCAAAAACTATAAAGGCTTGTTTTTACCCGGATACGAAAAATGGGAAAGCCGCTACAATCCAACCGATGCCGGCTTGTTATATGTTGACCACTGTGTGGGCAACGTAGGCTGGCATAAAATGAACGATTGGGTTAATTTTTATGAAGAGGTTTTAGGCTTCCGCAACATCCTTACCTTTGATGATAAAATGATCTCGACCGAATATTCGGCCCTGATGAGCAAGGTGATGAGCAACGGAAACGGCTACGTTAAATTCCCGATTAACGAGCCGGCCGAAGGCAAAAAGAAATCGCAGATTGAAGAGTACCTGGAGTTTTATGAAGATGAGGGCGTACAGCACCTGGCCCTGGCCACGCATGATATTGTAGCTACCGTAACCGAACTGCAAAACCGCGGTGTTGAATTTTTAACGGTGCCCACAACCTATTATGATGATCTAACCGACAGGGTAGGCCATATTGATGAGGATCTTGAACCTTTAAAAAAACTCGGCATCCTTGTTGACCGTGATGACGAAGGCTACCTGTTACAGATTTTCACCAAACCTGTTGAAGACAGGCCTACCCTTTTCTTCGAAATCATACAGCGCAAGGGAGCAAAATCATTCGGTGCCGGCAATTTCAAGGCTTTGTTTGAGGCGATTGAGCGCGAACAGGAAGCAAGGGGAAACCTTTGATTTGATTTCGGATTTGGGAATTTCGATTTCGGATTTAGGGATATTTAATTTTTGATTTGGAGCCGGGCAAAAGCCCGGCTTTTTCATGTTTTATTATTAATGCTATTCTACCCGTGTTGGCGTGTCTCCACGCCAACCACCAATATAGTAAGTATGGCAGGTTGCCTTGAACGCATGACAACCCTATGTAAATTATCCGGCTTTGCTATTGTCAAAAAAATCCGGTAATTTAAAGTTATAAACCGCGACACATCGACACCGAAACCGGGAAACTCTGGGACAGCTTAAACGAGGCTGAAAAACAGGAACTATTAATTGCCTTTGATGAAAGTTTTCTTGATGAAAATCTCATTCCCCATACTTTCGTAAAATCCACGCATCAAAAATGGCTACTATAACCAGTTTATAATTAATTTTCAGTCATGAAAAAACCGCTACTTCTTATTACACTATTGGCTTTTGCCGTTAACTGTCTTGCCCAAACAACGCCCGCAACAAAGCCCAAATACGACGCCGCCCTTGCCAAAAAACTTGGCGCTGATGATTACGGCATGAAAAAATACGTTATGGCCTTTTTAAAAGACGGGCCAACTCAACTTAAAGACTCCACCGCGAGGATGCAGCTGCAAATGGCACATCTTAAAAATATCGGTCGCCTTGCTGCTGAGGGTAAACTGGTTGTTGCCGGTCCGTTTATGGACGATCAGCCTGTAAGAGGCATCTTTATTTTTAATGTCGAATCTGTTGAAGAGGCCAAAAAACTAACCGAAACTGATCCGGCCATAAAAGCAGGCACTTTAGTGATGGAATTACACCCGTTTTACTGCAGTGCAGCGCTGATGCAGGTTGTACCGATTCACAATACCATCCAAAAACAAAGCATTACCGATTAAATGGATGTGCAGATCATCATCGACCTGCTTAAAGAGCAGGCCGATGCCTCCTATCTTAAAGGTATGCAACGTTTTGGCATTGACAACGCCACGGCGTTGGGCGTACGGGTACCTCATATCCGTAAACTGGCCCGGTTAATTAAAAAGGACCATGCATTAGCGCTGGCCTTATGGGATACCGCGATTCACGAAGCCTGGCTACTGGCCACTATGATAGCCGAGCCCAAACTGCTTACTCTCGAAGTGATGGATGCCTGGACCAACGATTTTTACTCGTGGGATATATGCGACCAGGCCTGCGGTAATCTCTTTATTTATACCCCCTTTGCGCTTGACAAGGCTGCAGAGTACAGTAACCACACCGGCGAGTTTGTAAAACGCACGGCCTTTGTTTTAATGGCCGAATACGCTGTACATCATAAAAAAGCCCCCGACGAAATATTTATCAATATGCTCCCTATTATTGAACGCGAGGCCGGTGATAGCCGAAATTTTGTAAAAAAAGCCATAAACTGGGCGCTAAGGCAAATTGGTAAACGGAATAATATATTAAAGGCCCGAGCTATTGATACAGCACATAACATATCCCACCAGCATACACGTGCGGCAAAATGGGTAGCTAACGATGCGCTTCGTGAACTATTAAGCAAATAAAACAACCTTCGTTTTCTAATCAGTTAAAACAAGTCAAAGCGCCTGTAAAATAGGACATTAAACTTTAGCTGCCCAGCCATTGTTTTTATTATTTATCTTAAACCGGCAAACCTTTTTACATTCCCATTACCGATAAGTATTTTATTGCAAATACTTTCACAACCGGCATCCTGCACTTTATTTATATAATATTACGTATATATTTTTATTATTACACTTCAAATAAGAATACCTACAACTACAACGATTAAAAAATACAAACAACAGTAAAAGAATACGTTATACAATATCAAAAAATATTACATTTGAACTGGCGTAGATTTTTATTTATGACTGATAAAAAATTCAACAAGTTCACACCTAAGGGTTGTAATTTTTATCATTTAAAATCATGGCACATATTTTACATGTAACACATGGCAAAATAAATTGAATTAGTGAACTTAAAGTTGATATGAGTTTTTTTGAAAAGGGCCCCCCCTTTGGTAATGATGCACATTTAACCCGATTGATTGACGATCTGAATGTGGGTTTCTGGGAATATAATTCAGTTTCAAAAGAGGTAAAATGGTCGGCCGGGTTTTACAGTATATTAGGTTATCAGCCTAATGAAATTGACAGTTCGGCCCAGGTTTTTTTTGAACACCTATTGTATTACCAGGATAAACCTGTTTTTTTTAACGCATTGCATCAAAGCCGGTTAAATCAGAACCCTCCTCCTATATCCATAAGGCTGTTAACTAAAAAAGATGGCTATCAGTGGTTTGAAAGCACAGTAAAAAAACAGGATGACGGCTATACAGATACCGTATATGGGTTACTGATTAATGTAAACACCTACAAACAGCAAAGCATAGCATCAGCAGGCAGCCAATTTACCCAACACGAAGCCTTTAAAATTGCACGCCTCGGTAATTGGGAAATAAATACGCTTACCCCTACGGCCATCACGCTATCGGCACAGGTTTATGATATTTATGATATTCAGAACCACCTGCAACTTAATGTAGAGGAGTTTATCAGTTTTTTTGAACCTCCTTACCGGCCTTTATTGCAGCAGGCTATTGATAGCGCCATTCAGTTTTGCCACCCATTTGATGCTGACTTACTGTTACGTTCGGCAAAAAACAACCTGTTGTGGCTAAAAGTAAAGGGCGTGCCTGTTATTGACGATTATGGCCGCTGCATAGCCGTAAAGGGTATTGTACAGGATATTGACAGCGAAAAGCGCAAATTGCTTAAGCTGGAACAATCGGTAAATTTACTTACCGACCAAAACCGGCGCTTGCAGAACTTTGCCTACATCGTTTCGCATAACCTCAGATCGCATACCGGCAACCTGCAGTTTATGGTTAACCTGTTTGAGCAAACAGAGGAAGAGGAAGAAAGGAACGAAATATTTTCGCACCTCAAAACCATCAGCGATAGCCTTAACCTTACTATTGAGCATCTTAACGAGATAGTTAAAATTCAAACCGAAATTACAAACGAGCGCAAGTTGGTTGAGCTTGAACCGCTGTTTAAAAACATCCGTTCGGCTTTAAAAAACAATATCGAATCTATAAACGCCATTGTTGAGTACGATTTTAGCCAATGCACCGAAATAAGCTATATACCGGCTTATATGGAAAGTATTTTGCAAAATTTGCTCACCAACTCGCTAAAATACTACCATCCTGGCAGGCAACCGGTTATACAATGTTATACGCTGAAAGAAAACAATCATATCTACCTTATTTTTGAAGATAACGGATTGGGGATAGATCTGGCCAGGCATGGCGATAAAATTTTTGGCATGTACCGTACCTTTCACCGGCATGCCGATGCCCGCGGGATAGGTTTGTTTATTACCCGCAACCAGGTTGAGGCCTTAGGCGGAACCATCAGCGTAGAAAGCACCGTAAATGTTGGCACAAAATTTACTATCAAACTGGTGTAGTAAAAATTTGAGAGAGATGATTGAAGAAGAAAATCCGGTGAGTACCTGGATTGTTGATGACGACCCGATTTACGTTTATGGAATCAGGAAATTAATGAGTATCAGGGGCGCAAATGCACAGGTGAGCCATTTTCCCAACGGCCTGGAAGCCATAAATCAACTTAAAAATTTATCAGAATCACACCAAACACCAGACATGATTTTGTTGGACATCAATATGCCAACCATGGATGGCTGGGAATTTATGAACGAATTTGCGGAAATAAAACCCCGGTTAGGGAAAGAAATTACCATATATCTTGTTAGTTCATCAGTTGATTTGAATGATATTAACCGGGCTAAAAGTATTCCCGGAATAACTGATTATATATTTAAACCGGTAAAGGGCACGCATCTTACCGAGATTTTTGCGAGCGCCCAGCAAAAGGTTAACGAAAGGATAAAAAAATACGGAACCTGAACAGGTTCCGTATTTTTTTATGAAGGCAGTAATATCAAGTGCCACTATTCAATATAGCTTTCTAATATTTTAAAGCCTCCGGTGGTTTCCAGTTCAACTTTATCGATGCTTTTAGGCAACAGGATACATTCGCCCATTTTAACGGCATAAGCCTGATCGTTGTATTTAAGGGTATAGCCGCCATCAACACAAACGTGTATTACAAACGAATCTAAAGCTGAGTAATCTTTAGCTGTGCTTTCGTCAAAATCAAGCACGTTGGTGGTAAAATATGGGCAGGTAACCAGTTTTACCGTTTCGTTTTCTTTAGGCTCGTATTTGGTTTTGTATTCAGGATAAAGCTTATAATCAATTGCAGCCAAAGCCTCTTCGGTATGCAGTTCGCGTTTGTTGCCTTTATCGTCTACGCGGTCAAAATCATAAATGCGATAAGTGATATCTGATGTTTGCTGAATTTCGGCTATTAGCAATCCTTTGCCAATGGTGTGCACCCTACCGGCTGGTAAAAAGAATACGTCGCCTGCGGCAGCCTCTTCCCTGTTCAGGATATCCATAATGTGGCCGCTGTTTAAAGCGTCTACATATTTTTCTTCGGTCATTTCCTTGTTAAAACCGGTAATCAGCGTCGAACCTTTGTCGGCCTCAATAATATACCACATTTCGGTTTTACCAAATGAGTTATGACGCGCCATACTCAGTTTATCATCAGGGTGTACCTGTACCGAAAGATCATCATTGGCATCAATAAATTTCACCAGTAACGGGAAGATGTTGCCAAAATGATCATATACCTTTTTACCAACCAGTTCGTCTTTATATTGCTCCAGCAAATCGGCTAATGATTCGCCCTCGAGCGGGCCCGAAGCTACCACCGAAACATCCGATTTTACACCTGATATTTCCCAGGTCTCGCCGCAGTTGGGCAGATCGCCAAAATCTTTATGTAAATAGGTTTTTATTTTCTGGCCGCCCCATATTTTGTCTTTGTATATGGTTTTAAATTTTAATGGATATAATGCCGACATAGTGTTATGTATTTGCCCGCTAAGTTAGGAGTTAAATGGATAATTGGAAACGCTAAATTGATTTACTTAAAAATCTATCCATACAAAAAAGGCCCGCTAAACGCAGGCCTCTTGTATAGGTTACGGTTTTATTATAAACCCAATTTTGCTTTCAAATTCTCGTCAATCGCAGCCAAAAATTCTTCGGTGTACAGGTAATCGGTACCGTGCTCAACTTTTGGTTTAATGGCGATAGCCAAATCTTTGGTCATTTTGCCGCTTTCAACAGTTTCGATACAAACCTGTTCTAAAGCCTGGCAAAAATCAATCAATTCCTGGTTGCCATCCAGTTTACCACGGAATTCCAAACCACGGGTCCATGCAAAGATAGAAGCGATTGGGTTGGTTGAAGTTGGTTTACCGGCCTGGTGATCACGATAGTGGCGGGTTACTGTGCCGTGAGCAGCTTCAGCTTCCATTACAGTACCATCAGGAGTAACCAGCGTAGAGGTCATTAAACCTAATGAACCAAAACCTTGCGCAACGGTGTCTGATTGTACGTCGCCATCGTAGTTTTTACAAGCCCAAACAAAGTTACCGTTCCATTTAAGGGCCGATGCAACCATGTCGTCAATCAGGCGGTGTTCGTAAACAATACCGGCTTCGTCAAATTTCTGCTTGTAATCGTTTTGGTAAATCTCTTCAAAAATATCTTTAAAACGACCATCATATTTTTTAAGGATGGTGTTTTTGGTTGATAAGTATAAAGGCCAGCCTTTAGCCAACGCCTGGTTAAAACAAGCATGCGCAAAACCTTTGATAGATTCGTCGGTGTTGTACATGGTTAAAGCAACACCGTCACCTTTAAAGTTAAATACCTCGAACGATTGTTCAGGGCTGCCATCTTCGGGTGTAAATTTAACGGTAAGTTTACCTTTACCTTTGGTAACAAAATCGGTAGCGCGGTACTGATCGCCAAAAGCATGACGACCGATGCAGATAGGGGCTGTCCAGTTAGGTACCAAACGTGGCACGTTTGACATTACGATAGGTTCGCGGAATACGGTACCATCCAAAATATTACGGATTGTTCCGTTTGGTGATTTCCACATTTGTTTCAGGCCAAATTCTTTAACGCGGGCCTCATCAGGTGTAATGGTGGCACATTTTATACCCACGCCGTATTCTTTAATAGCGTTGGCTGCATCAATGGTTACCTGGTCGTCGGTTTGGTCGCGGTACTCAATACCCAGATCATAGTATTTAATATCCAGATCAAGGTAAGGGGTGATCAATTTATCTTTAATGAATTTCCAGATTATCCGGGTCATTTCGTCGCCATCCAGCTCAACTACCGGATTTTCTACTTTTATTTTTGACATGCCTGATGTAGTTTATTTAGTTAACAAATGGCCCCAAATATATAAATTGACTTTATCAATTTAACAAATAACACAATGAAAAATAATTGATTTCGTTATAATGACAATTATATAGTAGGGTATAGTTGTTTTTATAAAGTTTGGTGCTATTTTTATAAAATTAAATCGTTCACAAAAAACAGGTGCCTTCCTAAGGCAGGCACCGCAGTTTATTTATGATAAAATATATACTAAAAACCTCCATCATAATCCTGTTTTGTTCTGTATCATTTTTTGCCAAAGCACAGGTAGGTTTTGATTATGCACAATATGATGTGGGTTTTGCTGCCGGTATTAACCAGGGCAGTTCAACAGATGTGCAGACGATAAAATCTACACCATCTATCAGTCTTAACTTTAACTATAACCAAACCCCATTTGTAAACTACATTTTTGAAGCTCAGATTGGCCGTTTAAAAGGTGGCGGCCCAAATACAAGCACAGAAAGGCAGTTTGAAAACCATTTCAGCGCCTATTCGTTCAGGATTCAATTGCAGGCCGGCGAAATAATTGATTACTCGCAAAGCGCTTTCGCCAACGGGTTAAAAAACTTCTATGTATCGTCGGGCTTAGGCTACATTAATAATAACGTTGTGGTACGTACTGACGATAAGCCTATGAGCGACGTAGGCCTTTATTTGCCGGGCGAAAAAAAGAATGAAGAGATTTTTATTCCCCTGCGTATTGGGTATGAATTTAAGCTTTTTAACAGCTACAGCCAACCGGGCGTAAAAATCGACATTGGCTATCAGTATAACTTTATTATGGGCGATCAGTTGGATGCATACATTGCAGGCACCCACAATGATGCCTACTCCATGTTTACCGTTGGCTTTAAATTTGCCATAGGCGGCGTAACTTCGTACAGAAAACAGATCCATTATTAAGCTTAAGGTAAAATCATTTTTTTGAGGGTTTATTTGTTTTTGGCAGGATTTTTACTGTGTATATTTATACTATAAAATCAAAACCCTATGAACAACGATGAAATTGACGAAGCGGGTTTCAATGACGATCTGCCTGATCGCGACGAAACCCTGAAAGACGAACTGGGCGAAACCATCGATAAAGATGATCTGAACTATAACCCGGACACCAACAGCTACGAATATGATGTAGCGAGCGACGACCCGGATTATGACCATCCCGACCCCTACAATACCACAGCCAAAAACGGCGAAGATTTTAACTCGACTTATGATGAGGCCAACCCTTACGATGTTGAAGGCGAATTTGACGAAGACCGCTCGCTGGAAACTGACGTAGACGAATTAGGGATGCATATCGACCATGGCCAAAGCGTACGATTAGACCCGGCCGATGCCTTTTTAGCCCATACTCCGGAAGATGACCGCGATGACCTTGACGAGGAGGGATACCCGAAAAACGATCATAAATTTAAGAAATAGGCTAATATTTTGGCATGATGCTTCTTAGCAGATTCATCATGCCAAAACATTTCACGCATTTGCTGCTAATCAAAATCGAGGTTAAAGCGTGTTTTTAACTCCATTAACTGTGGATTGCGTGCCGCCATGTGCTGAAACTTCTCGGGTGTGGTATAGGGTTTACGTACCACCTGCTGCTCGTCAACACGGGCATTTACCTCAATGCTAAAGTTTTTAAGTTCCGATCGCAGGTAGTTTAACATTGCCGGGCGCTCATCCCTGAAGCTGGTTTCCTGCACCATAGTGCCCACTATAATTTCGAACACGTAGGGCCTGAGCATTTTTGGCTTGTTAGCTGCAAAAATGGTGGCGAGATTTTTTTTTCCTTCGTTTTTTGCCTTGAGGGCAAACTCATCCCAACATTTTAAAAAGGCATCCATCGTAAAATCCTCCCTGCTGTCGCCTTTTATGTAAGGATCTTCCTCCTCTTCAACTACACTACCGTCTGCTGTTCTGATTTCACCTGTTAACGATGGTGTAAGCGTGCTTCGCGTAGGCATTACTACTTTCGGCTTTTCAGCAACGGGCGTTACTTTTGCAGGCGATGAAACGGACTCGGCAGGTGCTTTATCAGATGTACGGTTGGCTGGCGGCGCTACGTTAACTACGGGTTGTGGCGTAGTAGCAGGCGTTCCGTTTATGGCTATGGTTGCTGAGGTATCAGGTTTTTTTTTTAGTCCCCCGTCATCAGCGGAAGTTACAGTGAGTGGCGTGGTTGCCAGGTTAAAAACCGAAGGCAGATGGCACATTTTAAGCAGCGCAAGCTCCACCTGCAATCGCTGGTTTTTACTGAGTTTATAGCTGATATCGCACTGATTAGCAATATTCATGGCCGAGAGTAAAAACGATACCGAGGCCTGCTGCGATTGCTGCAGGTATTTGGCTTTAATGCCTTCACTAACTTCGAGCAGTTTTAAGGTTGATTGATCCTTACCCACCAACAGGTTACGAAAGTGCTCGGACAAGCCTGCTATAAAGTGAGCACCATCGAAGCCTCGCGAAAGGATCTCATCAAAAAACAACAGTGCTTTAGCGGTATCCTCGGCCAGTAAACTGCCGGTTATATTAAAGTAATAATCGTAATCAAGAATGTTCAGGTTATCAATAACCGAACGGTAAGTAACCTTTCCGCCCGAAAAACTAACAATCTGATCAAACATCGATAGGGCATCACGCAAACCACCATCTGCCTTTTGGGCAATAATGTGCAGGCCATCGGGCTCGTAGCTGATATTTTCTTTACCCGCAATCGAGGCCAGATGATTAGCCATGTCCTCTACCCTGATACGGTTAAAATCAAAGATCTGGCAGCGGGAAAGAATGGTTGGTAATATCTTATGCTTCTCGGTGGTAGCTAAAATAAATATGGCATAATGAGGCGGTTCTTCCAGCGTTTTCAGGAAAGCGTTAAAGGCTGCCTGCGATAGCATGTGCACCTCATCAATAATATAAACTTTGTAACGGGCGGCCTGTGGCGGGATGCGCACCTGCTCAATGAGGCTGCGGATATCATCAACCGAGTTGTTTGATGCAGCATCCAGTTCGTGAACGTTAAATGAGTTACCATTTTCAAAAGCCTTGCACGATGCGCATCGACCGCAGGCTTCGCCATTAGGCTGCAAATCGGTACAATTAATGGTTTTGGCCAGAATTCGGGCGCAGGTAGTTTTGCCCACACCACGCGGACCACAGAACAAAAATGCCTGCGCCAGCTGGTTATTTTTAATGGCGTTTTTGAGCGTATTGGTTATATGTTGCTGACCAACAACGGTTTCAAAAGTAGCCGGGCGATACTTACGGGCCGAAACAATGAAATTATCCACAAGTGCTAAGGTAGTGAGAAATTAGGTTTACTGAAAGAGGCCAATTGCTAAAATTTTGAACATGGGTGTCGGATAAAATCGTTATTTTTGAAATAAGTACTAATTGTTATGCAATTATCCGATCTCGACTTAACAAAAACTTATACATACGCCGACTACCTGAAGTGGACGTTTGACGAGCGCTTGGAGCTTATTAAAGGCAAGATTTTTAAAATGAGCCCGGCTCCGGGCTCGGTGCATCAACGCATTTCATTGCGTTTAAGCAGATGGATCGGGAATTATCTTGAAGGTAAATCATGTGAAGTTTTTTCGGCTCCGTTTGATGTGAGATTATTGCGAAAAAGCGAGTACGATAAAGAGATTATAACTGTTGTGCAGCCGGATATTTCAGTAATTTGCGACCCTGCCAAAGTTGATGAACGAGGTTGCCTCGGAGCTCCGGACATTATTGTTGAAATACTCTCGCCAGGAAATAATAAAAAGGAACTGAAGAATAAATATGATGTTTACGAAGAATCAGGAGTGCTTGAATATTGGATTATCCATCCGGCCGAAAAAACTTTTCTGAGGTATACACTTATTGAAAATAAATATCAGGCATCACGCTTGCTAACTACCGGAGATGAAGTTAGTACACCTGTACTTCCAGGTTTTATTTTAAATCTCGATGATTTGTTTGCCGAAAAACGGTAAACCAGACATATTTTTCCCTTTTATCCTTTCTATCCTCCCCATGAAAATTGCAACCACCTCACAAAGAAACAATACTGCACCCAAATCAAAAATCTACGCTAAATATGAAAAACTTTTAGCCGAAATTGAGAAGCAAAAACAATTTAAGATAAATATGGCTGAAGGTTTGCAAAAAGCCTACACCAAAATAGAGCATGATTTACTGCCGCTTGAAGATGAAGCGCAATTGCTGATGCGCGATTTCCTGATCAGAGTGGATGAACTTGCCACCCAGATCGGCGTTGGCAAGTATAATGAAGAATACCTGGTAAACTATATGGGTAACGAATTGGATAGCCTGCTCGATATCTTCGGACATCAGGACGCTGTACTATCTAAACTTCATGAAAAATATACCGGCTACTCGTTAGATGAACTCGCGGCCGATGATGATGCTGTTGGCCTGGCTAAATCAATAAGCGAATTGGTTGGTGTTGATATAGATGTGAAAGAAATGCTAAAAAAAGGCCAGGAAGCTTATTTTGAAGAATTCAGAGAAAAATTTGCCGAACAGATCAACAGCAGGCGCGAGGATTTTTTTAACAACCTTGATACCGAAGCCGAAAATAAAAAAAAGAAACCCGGGACCAAAAAGGTTTCGGACGAGACTGCCGATATAGCTAAAGACGCGCGCGGTATTTATATGCGCCTGATAAAAAAGTTCCATCCCGATTTGGAAAGAGATGCCGAATTAAAAGAACAAAAAACCGAAATTGTTAAGCAGGTAACCAAAGCCTATCAGGAAAATGACTTTTTTACCTTATTAAAGCTGCAACTTACCCATATTGATGATAATGAAACCGATGTGGCGGCAAGGGCTGATAATATGTTAAAACACTACATTAAGTTATTAGAAAGTCAGCTTTTGGAATTAAATCAGTCCATACACCAAATCCACTACAGCAACGGTACTACCGTAGCCGATTTTATTGATAAAAATGGAAAATTCAGCCCTCAAAAGTTTTCGGCCCAGCGCCGCCGGGCCGAAAAGCAAATTAACCAGTTAAAAACTGCACTTGCCGATTCAAAAAAACGCCCTAAAGGTTGGTTTAAGGAACAGATGAGCATGATAAAGGATATAGTTATGCAGCACATGATGCACGATATGTTTGGCGACATGTTTAATAACTTCAGGTAAAGATATTTTTTGAATTAACTAACCGGCGAAAACTTACTGCCAGTCATCATCAGGTAAATGATCATCATCTTCCGGGTCGGGTTCACCGCGGTCATTATCTACCTGTATTTCGTGCAGATCGTCCTTGTCGTCAAGTACATCGTCAAAATCTTCATCCTCTTCGTCATTCCAATCGCCTTGTAAAGGATCATCTCCGCCGCCGTACATTAAAATTTCATCAAAGGTGAGTGTTGATTTTGCTGTGTTCGCTGTTGAGTGAGTCGCGGTTTGCATAGCTTATGGGTTTTTCTCAATAAACCCCGCACCCGCTTATAAGTTTTAAAAAAAAGCGCTTTGCAGGTATTTTTACAAAGCGCTCTTTTTAGGTTATAAAAACGATATTGAGATTATCTCTTTTACTATATAATACCCATTTGCCTGCGGGAGGTATACCTCCATATCTTTCCAGGTTACTTCAATTTTTTTACCGGCTAACTTAGCAGCTTCGGCACCCATAAATTTCTCAGAGCCACCAAACTGCCTCAACCAGATAAATGATTTTTCAGATCCGGCTTTATCTGTTATAACAAGATAATTGAAGCCTCTATTATCAATGCGTTTAAAGGTACCGGTAACTGATTGTGCCACGTTTCCTTCCTCATCGCTACCTTTTGCCATTTTCATGGCCAGTTGCATAAATGATCCGCATTTTTGCTTCATCAGGTTTTTACCAATGTTAATACCTACATCATGCATGGCTGCCTGATTGGTCATGTCAACATTTTGTTCTTTGGCTACCTCAACCAATTGATCGGCATAGCTTTCAAAGCAATTCATAAAGGCATCGTTGGCTTCTTTTTTAGTTTTAATTTTTGATACATCAATTTTTGAAATGCTTTTGCAAAGCGAATCTAACAAGCGCTGTTGCGCAGGGCCAATTTCCTGAGCGTTTACTTTTACGCCGGCAAGCAAAAAAACTGTGATAATCAGGATCAGGTTCTTTTTCATCGTATTATTTTTTTGCCAAGATACTACCCCGGCTTCAATTTGTTTGCATTAAATAAAAACATTTGATATATACAAATCATATTTGTACATTTGCAGCCCCGTTTAGTGCGGGTAAATAATTAAAAATCAAGTATAATGCAACAGTACGAAATCGTGATCGTTCTAACCCCGTTGCTTTCAGAAGAAGTTGCTAAAGAGGCAAATGCCAAATTTAGCAAAATCTTAACTGATGGCGGAGCCGAAATTGTCCAGGAGGATAATTGGGGTTTGAGAAAATTAGCGTACCCTATCCAAAAGAAAACTACAGGGTACTATCACTTAACTGAATTTAAGGCTCCAGGTGAATTAATTAACAAATTGGAGGTTGAGTTAAGGCGCGATGAGCGTGTTTTGCGTTTCCTGACCATTGCTTTGGATAAACATGCCATTGCTTACAATGACAAAAAACGCAGCGGTGCTTTCAACAAAAAACCTAAAGCAGAGGAGGCAGCAAACTAATGGCTAACGAACAAATTAAATACGTTACCGCTCCAAAAGTGGAGGATAACCGTAAAAAATACTGCCGTTTTAAAAAGAACGGTATCAAGTATATCGATTACAAAGACGCAAACTTTTTATTAAAGTTCATTAACGATCAGGGTAAAGTATTGCCACGTCGTTTAACCGGTACTTCATTAAAGTTTCAGCGTAAAGTGGCCCAGGCTGTTAAACGTGCCCGCCACATCGGTTTATTACCTTACGTTACAGATTCATTAAAATAATAGGAGATTTAAGAAAATGGAAGTTATTTTAAAACAAGATGTAAAAAACCTGGGTGATAAAGACGATATCGTAAACGTGAAACCAGGTTATGGCCGTAACTACCTTTTACCAAAAGGCTACGCCATATTAGCTACCGAAAGCGCACGCAAAGTTTTAGCCGAAAACCTAAAACAAGCTCAATTTAAGCAAGAAAAAATCCGTAAGGATGCTGATGCTGTTGCAGCTAAATTAGAAGGTGTTAAACTTACTATTGGTGCTAAAGCCGGCGAAACCGGTAAAATTTTCGGTGCTATCAACACTATCCAGGTTGCTGATGCATTGAAAAAAGAAGGCTTTGACGTTGATCGTCGCCGTATCACTTTTGATCAGGAGCCTAAATTTGTTGGTGAATACGTAGCCAACATCAACCTGCACAAAGAAGTTAAAGTACAGGTTCCGTTTGAAGTAGTAGCGGAATAATTTATATTTCGGAATTCGGAGTTTCGATTTCGGATTTCTGTAAAAAATTATAATTTTTGAGGGTGTTTCGTTAATAACGAAACACCCTCTCTTTTTATAAGGAAATATTATAGCAGTGTTAAAGTTTTTCAACAAAAACCAAAAATCAAAGTCGGGCAAACGCAACTCAAAAGCGGATTCGAAATATTACGGCATACCTAAACTTATATTCAGAATTGTTAAGCTGGTATTTATTTTATTTTTTGGATTGAGTTTGTTGGGTGTGATCGCCTATCGCTTTATAAACCCTCCTTTTACCTGGCTGATGATAGAGCGCGGGTTTCAGCGTAAATCTGCCGGTAAGGAATGGAAGATAGATAAAAAATGGAAAGACTTTGACGAGATCTCCGACAATATGAAACGCGCCGCCGTTGCCGCCGAAGACCAGACCTTTCTTGAGCACCACGGCTTTGATTTTAACGCCATCGAAAAAGCTATCGAAAAAAACTCGCACAGCAAAAAATTGATTGGCGGTAGTACCATATCGCAGCAGGTAGCTAAAAACGTTTTTTTATGGGAAGGCCGCTCATTGTTGCGCAAAGGCATTGAGGCTTATTTTACCGTGCTGATAGAAACCTTCTGGAGCAAAAAACGCATAATGGAGGTTTATTTGAATGAGATTGAAATGGGTGATGGTATTTATGGTGTTGAAGCCGCTTCGCAAGCCTATTTTAACAAATCGGCAGCAGATTTAACCAGGCAGGAAGCCGCGGCTATAGCGGTGATTTTCCCGAGCCCTTTAAAATGGTCGGCTACTAATCCTACCAAGTATTTGAAGCACAGGCAATATTTGATCATGAAGAATATGCGGAGGTTAGGGCCGTTGGATTTTTAGGATCGAAGGGGGCTTCTTGTATAAATCAAATCATTGCGCACTTTGGCTAAAGCCAACTGTCATAACATGATTAACCGTCCCTTAAAAGGGACGGCAATGAAAGAGAATTTATTAGGTGGAATTTCTTAGATCTTATTCCATCGGGGCAATTTGCCAAAGAATTCTAAATGTCTTTTCAGCAATAAGTTCTCAATAACGGATGGGCAATCATCATTTTTATTATCGCTTGTTACATACCAATAAACATCCAACGCTTCAATATCCTCAATCAAAATCTGGCTTGGCCAGGAATTTTTTCGGGCAACCTTTCCAAACTGATGTCCATTAACAATTCTATCTTTTATTCCTCCGAGCCCTGCTCTTCTAACAGACACCAAACCGTCACTACCTCGTTTACCTGATCTACCTATGTAGATAAGTTCGATTCTACCTTTGGCTAACGCGTAAACTAAATAAACCCCACTCTTATTTGAAGGCGCGTTACAAACCTCCGATAATTTTACTTTACTTGTAAAGAAAAAATGTCCATTATCTTTGTATCTATTTAATTCATCAAACATTACGATACTATCTTTTACTTTTTATACTTCCAATGCCTTGACTTCCCTTCAGCAAGCCATTCTGCCGCTGTTTCCATGCGCTTAAGCCTTGTTGCTTCGCTTTTTGCCTCAGTTATCCATTCTATGTATTCCTTCTTCTGCGAGTAGCTAAACTGGTTTAAATTAAGCCAGGCTTGCGGGTGAGCTTCTAAAAAGGTTACAAAATAATCGGGCACCACCAATTCATCGCGTTGGGCTGGTGTTTTTTTCTGTGATGCCGGACGCGGCTTATTATCTTCATTCAAAGATACCGCCTGTTGTATAAATTCGATAAGCACCTCCTTTGGCGGCAGATCATCAATAGAGGTTAACCGCCCGAAGCTACCTGCTGCCTGATCGGCCAGGCTTAATATTTTTTGCGGATCGTACAATAACGATGCCTTCCAAAAACCGAACGAGCAATGCTGCTTAAACGCGGCCATATTGCACACCACGCCTTTGTAATCAAAAAACGGCATACTCCATTTCATGGTTTCGGTAATGCCGGGCGCTGCTTCATGCACCACGGCGCGAATGTATTTTAAAATAGGCTGAGCAAAATCGTCAGATTTTTCGATGTAAGCACCTATACGGTTATCGTAGTGTTCCATAAAACTAATTTAGCGATTAGGCTGATTATGCCAAAAACACGTCGCAAAAAAGCCCCTCCGAATGATCGGAGGGGCTTAAAAAAAACATATTATAATCAATTATTGATTAACAAACCTTTTAGCGTTTACTTTACGCTCGTTTTCGGTTAGATAGATCTTACGTAAACGCATGCTTTGCGGTGTAACTTCGATGTACTCATCGGCCTGGATATACTCCATCGATTCTTCTAACGAGAATTTGATAGCCGGCGCAATACGTACGTTATCATCACTACCTGATGCACGCATGTTGGTTAACTGTTTACCTTTAACCACGTTAATCACCAAATCGTTATCGCGGATGTGCTCGCCAAGGATCTGGCCTTCGTAAATATCAACACCCGGATCAACGAAGAAACGGCCACGATCCTGTAATTTATCGATAGCGTAGGCAGTTGTCTGGCCTTTTTCCATCGAGATCAATACACCGTTTGAACGGCCTGGGATAACACCTTTCCAAGGCTCGTAAGCTTTAAAGCGGTGCGCCATGATAGCCTCACCTGCAGTAGCGGTCAATACGTTGTTACGTAAACCAATGATACCACGTGACGGGATCTCAAACTCTAAATGTTGCAAATCGCCTTTTGGCTCCATGATCAACAGGTCGCCTTTACGTTGAGTAACCAACTCGATAACTTTACCGGAAACATCGGCAGGAACGTCAACGATCAGGGTTTCAACCGGCTCGCATTTAACACCATCAATGTGTTTAACGATAACCTGCGGCTGACCTACCTGTAACTCATAGCCTTCACGACGCATAGTTTCGATCAATACCGACAAGTGAAGGATACCACGGCCATAAACCAAATATGAATCAGGCGATTCGGTTTCAACAACTTTAAGCGCCAGGTTTTTCTCCATCTCTTTGTACAAACGGTCACGTACGTGACGTGAGGTAACAAATTTACCTTCTTTACCAAAGAAAGGCGAGTTGTTGATGGTGAACAACATGTTCATGGTTGGCTCATCAATTTTGATAACCTCTAATTGCTCAGGGTTTTCAAAATCGGCAATAGTATCACCGATATCAAAACCATCGATACCTACAACAGCGCAGATATCACCCGATTTTACTTCGGTAGCTTTTACTTTACCCAAACCTTCGAAAGTGTAAAGTTCTTTGATCCTTGATTTTTGGATAGTGCCATCGCGTTTTACCAACGATACCGGCATGTTTTCTTTGATGGTACCACGGGCAACACGGCCGATAGCGATACGGCCTACGAAAGATGAGTAATCTAACGATGTGATCTGCATTTGTAGTGTACCTTCGGCAATAGGCGCTGGTGGAATGTTTTCCAAAATAGCGTCCATCAACGGGAAGATATCTTCCGTTGGTTTTTTCCAATCGGTGCTCATCCAGCCTTGTTTTGACGAACCGTAGATAACCGGGAAATCCAGCTGTTCTTCGGTAGCTTCAAGGTTGAAGAATAATTCAAATATTTGCTCGTAAACCTCTTCAGGGCGGCAGTTTTCTTTATCAACTTTGTTTACAACCACAATTGGCTTAAGGCCCAAAGCCAAAGCTTTTTGAGTTACGAAACGGGTTTGAGGCATGGCGCCTTCAAAAGCGTCGCAAAGTAATAATACACCATCAGCCATTTTCAATACACGCTCAACCTCGCCACCAAAATCGGCGTGACCAGGGGTATCGATAATGTTGATCTTAACATCTTTATACCTTACAGATACGTTTTTTGAAACGATGGTGATACCACGCTCACGTTCAAGGTCGTTGTTGTCAAGGATTAACTCTCCGGTTTGCTCATTGTCCCTAAAAATGGCACAGCTGTGCAGGATTTTATCAACCAAAGTAGTTTTACCGTGGTCAACGTGCGCGATGATCGCAATATTTCTGATTTTTTGCATGAAAATGCCTCTATAAATTTGGCGCAAAGGTACGGTTAAATTATGAGATTATAAAGCGTTTAGCGCTTATAGTTTAGAATTAACATTGAGTTTACCAAACTACGCTTACGGGGTAAGCCGCAAAATGCTGATCGGCGGAGATAATTGTAAGATTCCCGGTAATAGCCTAAGCGATAATTAGCCGATCAAAAGGATCGCGATGATGATGTTCCAACTTGCCCAGTTGTTGAAGATGTTTAAACTCTATTGCCAGATCATTAAATCTGTTACTTGCAATAAAATCAGGAAGTGACTCAAAGCTCAAAGTTAAGTTCAGCTTGTTCAAACTTATCTTTATCGAAACTTCCCATAAAGTGGCGGTGCTGATAAATTTAACGGTGGTTTTGTCTTCAACGATAGCTTTTGCAGTTGAAGATAATTCAGTACTCCCATCTATGTACCACAAAAAAGCATGAGTATCTAAAAGATAATTCATGGCTTACATGTAGTCTTTAAAATCATCTAAAGGGGCGTCAAAATCATCAGCCATATAGCCAATAATCCCTTTCCCTCCTCCAAAACCTGGCTTAATTTTAAATACTTTGTTTTCAGTTATACTATTTTGCCCAACAAAATCGCTTACACTAATCCCGTTCTCGCTAAGTAAAGCGTCAATATATCCCTTAAGCTTAAGGTTATCAGGCAATACTTCAAATTTTTTTGCAATTATCCCTGTTCCCATAATAAAGCTAATTTACAAAAATTATACCCTATCTCCCAAAAGCCCAAACCAAAAACTTAGCCATCGCCTTACCCCAAGTAGCCGTATCATGCATCCCTCCTACCACTTCAACATACTGAATTTCTTCAGGACGTTTAAAGCCCTTAGCTTCCATTTCACTGATCAGGTCGGTAGTATCATCAATAGCATCGATGATGCCGTTTTTATTCCTATCGCTGGTTTCGTCTTTAGTGCCGGTTTGCAGCCAGGCCTCAATGGCCGGTTTAGCCTTAGTTTCGCGGATTACCTGGTGCATCAGCCTGTCGGCATCGGTGTAGCCTTTGGCGAGGTCTTTTCCCCTCCACCAAAATGAACCCGAAAACACGCCTGCTTTGTTAAACAGATGAGGGTTGTTCCAAACAATATCAAAAGCGGATAATCCCCCTAAAGAAAAACCGGCGAAAGCTGTGGTATCAAACGCATCAAAACCTGTTAACTGTTTTAACTGCGGTAGTAGTTCCTGTTTTATAAACCGGGTATAAATATCGGCTTTAGCTCCCCTACCCTTAAAATCGGGCTTGCCGGCAATACCATATTCATCAAGCCTGTTTTCGCCCGCGTGAATAGCTACAACCAATACAGGTTTTAAGCGGTGTGTATTGTATAAAGTTTCGAGGGTATCTCGAAGGCCGAGGCTTTCCACTTCCTGGCCGTCGTTAAGCAAAAGTAAATTCAATGGTTCAACAATATCACTATCTTCCGGTTTCAGGATAGTTAAGGTTACTTCCCGTTCAAGCAATTTGGAAGCTATGGTTATATCTTGTCGCGTTATTGTCATTTCAGTATCAAGCCAGCCCGGGTACATCTCTCTCTGTTTAAAATTAAAATTAAGGGCGCAAAAATAAGCTATCCTTTTTACTTTTTTGGGCGGATGATTAATATTATCAGGCTGTTGCCTATGTCAAACAAAGCTGTTAACTTACAGTCATTATAAAAACTACACGCTTTTGACAGAAAAATATCACCGTTGGCATTCCCCCAATACCAATACCGATCTGGAAATGCTGGTATTTGGCACCCGGGGTTACCCGGTTATCCTGTTCCCTACCACTAAAGGCCGCTATTATCAAAACAAAGATTTTAGATTGATTGAAAGTGTGCGCTGGTTTGTTGATAACGGCCTGGTTAAAATTTACTGCCCCGATACCATCGACGACAGGAGTTGGTACAACAAAGGCATCCACCCCGCCGACCGTGCCAAAACCTACGATGGTTACGACCGCATGCTGGTTAACGAACTTGTGCCCTGGGCCATGCACGAAACCGGCGTTAACCGCGTAGCCGTGGCCGGCTGTAGCTTTGGCGGATACCATGCCGCCAACTTTGCCTTTAAACATCCCGAAAAGGTAAAACACCTGTTTAGCATGGGCGGCGCGTTCAACATTAAAATGTTTACCGATGGTTATTATGACGATACCATTTTTTACAACAACCCGGTTGATTTTTTGCCCGGCAATAACCATAGTGATTTATGGAAGATGAACATCATTCTCGGCACCTCCGAGCACGATATCTGCAAAGGTTATAATATCGAACTATCAAACATTTTAAAGCAAAAGAATATTAAACATTGGCTGGACATTCGCCCCTTTGCCAACCACGACTGGCCCATATGGCGCGAGATGTTTCCGCATTATTTATCAACCATAAAGTAATTAGTGAATTAGTGAGTTATTGAATTAGCGAATTATGAAATAGCAACCCAAAAAAAACAATAAAATAAACTACCATCTATCATGAAAAAAATTGGCATCTTATTCGGACAGGAAAACACATTTCCGCAGGCATTTGTCGACCGTGTAAACCAAAAAGCAGAAAAAGGCATCAGCGCCGAGTTTGTGCGGCTTGATAAAGTAATGCAGGCCGAACCGTTAGACTATTCGGTGATCATCGACCGGATTTCGCAGGATGTACCCTACTATCGCGCCGCCCTTAAAAACGCTGCTATTTGCGGCACCGCGGTTATCAACAACCCTTTTTGGTGGAGCGCCGACGAAAAATTTTTCAACAACGCGCTTGCCGTTAAAATTGGTGTACCTGTACCCAAAACCGTGATCCTGCCATCAAAAGAACTACCAGATGATACCACCAACCTGTCGTTCCGTAACCTGGCTTACCCGCTTGATTGGGACGGTATATTTAACTATGTGGGTTTCCCCGCCTATATGAAACCTTTTGACGGTGGCGGTTGGAAAGAAGTTTATAAACTGGAAGACAGTAAAGACTTTTTTGATAAGTACAACAAAACCAAACAATACGTAATGATGCTGCAGGAAGAGGTTGTTTTTGACGACTACTTCCGCTGCTATTGCATTGGCGGCAAACATGTGCGCATTATGCAATACGAACCACGCAACCCGCACCACTTACGTTATGAACACGGCAAAGCACCCGCAGCTAAAAAACTGTTGGATACCGTTAAAAACTATGTAATAAAACTTAACCAGTATTTAGGCTACGATTTTAATACGGTTGAATTTGCCGTGCGCGACGGCGTACCTTATGCTATTGATTTTTGCAACCCTGCCCCCGACGCCGACGTGAACAGTGTAGGTCAGGAAAATTTTGAATGGGTAGTAGAAACCGCAGCCGACTATGCTATTGAACGCGTCAAAAAACAAAAGGATGGTTTAGATAACCTTACCTGGGGCGAGTTTGTAAAAACTTCGGCAGCTAAAACGCCGTTGGTAGCGGCGGTTACCAAAGCTGTTAAGGCCGATGTTTCGGTGGCCGTGGTTGACCATGCTATTGAGGTAGAAGGGAAAACTAACGTTGCTAAAGCTAAAGCACCTGCTAAAACAGCTGCTGTAAAAGAGAAAGCCGCGCCTAAAAAGGCGGCTAAAAAATAAGGGGCCGTGCGATTCCCCTCTCGAGAGGGGTGTAGGGGTGTGTTATCGCGCGTAGAAACACACCCCTGCCTTCACACCTACCTTACGCGCCCCCTCTCAAGAGGGGAATTATAAAATATCATAACCAAACCAATTATGAACGAGTTTACCTTAGGTGTTGAAGAAGAATTTATGGTGATTGATCCCGTATCGCGGGAGTTGAAATCGCACGAGCAGAAAATTGTGGATAGCGCGCAAAAAATCCATGAAGACCAGGTAAAGGCCGAAATGCACCAGGCCGTAGTTGAAGTAGGCACCCACATTTGCCGTAACACCCAGGAGGCTCGTAAAGAAGTAAGCAAACTCCGCACCACGGTGGCCCAACTGGCCGGCGATATAGGTCTGCGCATTGGCGCTGCAGGCACCCACCCCTTTTCGCACTGGCAACACCAATTGATTACCGACCATCCAAGGTATTTTGAAATAGTGGATGAGATGCAGGAAGCGGCCCGCTCCAACCTTATTTTTGGTTTGCATGTGCATGTGGGCATCCAATCGCGCGATATGGCCATTCATATTGCCAACCAGGTGCGTTACTTTTTGCCGCATGTGTACGCGCTGTCAACTAACTCTCCGTTTTGGGAGGGACGTAATACCGGCTTTAAATCGTTTAGGACAAAGGTTTTTGATAAATTTCCGCGCACGGGCATCCCCGATTATTTCAATAGTATTGAAGAGTACGACCGCTATATAAAACTGCTGGTGAAAACCAATTGTATTGATAACGCGAAGAAGATCTGGTGGGATATCCGCGTACACCCGTTTTTCGAAACCATCGAATTCCGCATTTGCGATTGCCCGATGCTGGTTGATGAAACAATCGCTTTCACCGCCTTATTCCAGGCACTTTGCGCCAAGTTGTACAAACTTCGCGCACAAAACATGAAGTTTATCAACTACTCGCGCGCGCTCATTAACGAAAATAAATGGCGGGCGGCACGCTATGGCATCGACGGTAAAATGATTGATTTTGGTAAAGAGATGGAGGTAAACACCCGCTCGTTAGTACTTGAATTATTGGATTTTGTGGATGATGTGGTAGATGATCTCGGCTCGCGCGATGACCTTAAATATGTGCATAACATACTGGAACACGGCACCGGTGCCGACAGACAACTGGCCATTTACCAGCAAAATAATAACTTTGCCGATGTGGTTGATTACATCACATCGCAAACTTTGAAGGGGTTGTAAAGCCCAACAGCCCCACCCAACCCTCCCCGGAAGGGAGGGCTTAAGAAAGCTTAACGTATGCTAAAATTAAATAATGGAAATAAGAAAGTCTCCCCTACCGGGGGAGATTTAGAGGGGGCCTGCTTATGAAACCAGCAATAAAAGTAGCCATACTTGATCTGTATGATGGGATAGCAAACGAAGGCATGCGCGGTTTCCAGGATATTTTGAAACGGTACAAGGCCAAACATGATCTTGACCTGGAGTACCAGATCTTCGACGTACGCAAAAAATGCGAAATGGCCGACCTCAACTTCGATATCTACATCTCGAGCGGTGGACCGGGAAACCCTTTAGATACCGAAGGCACCGAGTGGGAAAAGAAATATTTCAGGCTGATTGATAAGCTGGAAGACCATAATCTGGGCAATAACGGCGATAAAAA